>NZ_CBDDFJ010000021.1:0-296681 GCF_965227005.1 Roseococcus sp. | reverse complement strand
CGCGCGCCATCGCATCGCTCACCGCGCCGCAACCGCCGCGCGGGTGATACACGCCGTGCTCGTATTCGAGGAAGCTCAGGATGGTGAACAGCGACGGGCATTTGAACGGCGACATGCCGAGGTATTTCGTCTGGAAACCGAAGGCCAGGCGCACGCGCGGATCGGCGAAGTAGCGGCGCAGATCCTGCTCCACCTGCTGGTGCGGGCGCAGCTGCGGCAGGGCTCTTCATCACGCCCGGCGACATCATGTCCCGGCGTCGGAGGAAGGGGCGCTCGAGGAAGGGCTGGAAGACCTCCAGCTTGCGCCGATTGTCCTGCATGAAGCGGCGCAGTCCCGCCACGTCGCCGGGCGCGATGGCGGCAATGGCCGCCTCCATGCGTGGGATGTCCGAAGTGGCTTCCAGCACCGAATTGGTCTTGCCCTCGAAGATCAGCCGGTATTGCGGATCGAGGCGGATCAGATCGATCTCCTGGTCGAGATCGGCGCCGCAGGTCGCGAAGATCTCCTTCAGGATGCGCGGATAGAGGAAGAAGGTCGGCCCCAGATCGAAGCGATAGCCCTCGGGAGACGTCAGCGTGCGTGTGCGCCCGCCGACCACCTCATCCTTCTCGAAGAGCGTGACCCGCGCGCCGGAAGCGGCAAGCTGCATGGCCGCCGCAAGCCCCCCGGGGCCGGCGCCGATCACGGCGACGTGTGGCCGGTCGCGGCGCGCGTGAGGGGCGGACAACGGAGCGTTCATTCAAAACTAACCAGATGTTCATGAGAGATGTGGTGGTTCAATGAACGCGCAAGAGTTGCCTCCGGCGGCAATCGTCAGCCCGTATTGGCGGGCAGCAAAGCGAGCAGTTCGGCCGCCCCCAGGATTTCCGCGCAATGCGCCTGGGCGCGCGGCAGCAACCGGGCACGGTAGAAGTCGGAGATCGGGCCGTATCGGCCGTCGAGCTTCGCCGCCCGCGCCAGCAGGGCGCCGCCGAGCACCCAGCCGCAGGCCTCCAGATAGGGCGTGGCCGAGGCCGCGGCCTCCTCGGGCGAGGCGGCGAGGATCCAGCTCGTCGCGGATTCCAGCGCATCCAGCGCGGGGACGAGGCGGGCATCGGTCGCGCGCGCCTCGGCCAGCATGCCGCGCAGCACGGCGGCCTGGTCGCGCGGCAACTTGCGGGTGACGAGGTCGAGCGCCTGGATGCCGTTGGTGCCCTCGTAGATCGGCGCGATGCGGCTGTCGCGCAGCACCTGGGCCGCGCCGGTATCCTCCACGAAGCCCATTCCGCCATGCACCTGCACGCCGAGGCTCGCGGAATGCACGCCACGGTCGGTGCACCAGGCCTTCACGATGGGCGTCAGCAGCGCCAGCCGCGCCTCGGCGGTCGCATCGCCGAGCTTCGCGCGATCGGCGGCGACGGCCGCGTCCAGCGCGAGGAAGCGCCCGGCCAGCGTGACGGCACGGATCTCGGCCAGCATGCGCGCCACATCGGGATATTGCGCGATGGCGCGGCCGCCCTGCTCCCGCCCTTCGGCATAGGTCTCGGCGAGATGCAGCGCCCGCGCGCCCGCGGCCACACCCTCGATGCCGACCTGGAGGCGCGCATTGTTCATCATGGCGAACATGGCCGGCAGGCCGCGATGCGGCTCGCCGATCAACTCCGCCTCGGCGCCCTCGAAGAGCATGATGCAGGTGGGCGAGGCATGGATGCCGAGCTTGTGCTCGATGCCGCCGCAGCGCAGCGCATTGGGCGTGCCGTCGGGCCGCAGCGTCGTGGTGGCGAAGAGGCTGATGCCGCGCGAGCCAGCGGGCGCATCCGGCAGCCGCGCCAGCACCAGGTGCAGGCTGTTCGCGCAGAGATCATGCGCGCCGTAGGTGATGAAGATCTTCTGGCCCGTGAGCGCGTAGCAGCCATCGCCCAGGGGCTCGGCCTTGGTGCGCACGCCCGCGAGGTCGCTGCCCGCCTGGGATTCCGTGAGGCACATGGTGCCGTTCCAGCGGCCGCTCACCAGCTCCGGTAGCCATTTTTCCGCCTGATCGGGCGTCGCGTATTTCTCCAGCAGCTCGATCGCGCCGGCGGTCAGCGTGGGGCAGAGGGTGAAGGCCATGTCGGCCGTGGTCATGATCTCCTTCAGCGCGGCCCAGAGCGCGAAGGGCAGGGCCTGGCCGCCATGCTCTTCCGCGGCGCAGAGGCTCTGCCAGCCGCCCTCGATCCAGGCCGCATAGGCCGTGCGGAATCCGGGCGGGCAAGTGACGGTTCCATTCTCGAAGCGCGCGCCGATCCTGTCGGCGACGAGACGGCCGGGCTCGACCACCTCCGCCGCGAATTTCCGCATCTCCTCGAGCAGGGCCGCGATGTCCTCCGCGCCGAGATCGCTGTCCGGCATCGCGTGCAATTTCGTCAGCGCGAAATGGATGTCGTCGATTTGCGTCGTCATGCGGATACCACCTCGTCGCCCGCGGCCCAGGCGGGAATGAAGGCTTCCAGTTCCGGCTTCGCGATGGCCTGCGCGAGGCGCTGTCCGAGCACCGCGCCGAACTTGAAGCCGTGGCCGGAGAAGCCGGACATCACCCAGGCCCTGCGGGAGATTTTCTCCACCACGAAGCGCTCCTCCGGCTCCACGTCGTAGAAGCAGCTCGCGGCGCCGAGAGGGGTGAAGCGATCCAGCGCGGGAATGCGCCGGCGCGCGAGCTCCAGGATGCGCTCGGCCTCGCGCGGATCGGGCGTGCGGTCGGGATCGTCGGGATCGCCTTGCAGCGAGAAGCTATGGTCGCCGATCTTGAGCGGCGTGCCGGCCACGGGCGGCACCATGTAGAAGCCCCCGGAGAGATCGAGGATCATCGGCGCGCGGGCGAAGGTTTCCGCCAGTTCCGGCGGCGGCGCGAGGCGCACGAGCACCTGCTTCGAGGCCGTCACGCGCTGGCCGATGGAGGGCAGCAGCCGCGGAATCCAGGGGCCTGCCGCCACGACCAGCACCTCGGCGCTGCGGCGGCTGCCATCCTCCAGCACCAGCGTGGCATGAGCGGCATCCACGCGCACGGCGCGCGCCGTCTCGATCACCACGCCGCGTGCGACGACGTGCCTGGCCAGGGCGGCCACGATCCGGTCGGCCAGCAGCACCCCGCCCTCGGGGCACCAGAAGGCGCTGTCGAGGCCCTCGCCGGAGAGATAGGGAAAGCGCGCCGTGACCTCGGCGCCGGAGAGGTCGGTGATGGCACGGCCATCCTCGCGCAGGGCGGCGCGGCTGGCACGGATCCAGTCGCCGCCGGCCTCGTCCATGGCGAGGACGCCGGTCGGCACGTGGAGCACCTCACCCAGATCGGTCCAGAGCGCGTCCCAGGCGGCATAGGCCGCATCCACCATCCGCATATAGCCAGGCTGCGCGCCATAGGCGTGGCGAATGAGCCTGTGGTGATCCACCGAGGATCCGAGCGGATTGGGCGGCGGGGCCTGGTCCACCACCCGCACGGAGTAACCCTCGCGCAGCAGGCCCCAGGCCGTGCACAGACCCATGATCCCGGCCCCGAGGACCAGGGCAGTCGGACGCTTTTCCATCCCCCCATCCTGCCCGACCGGCCGGCGGCATGGAAGCACGCCGCGATGGCATGCCATCCACACGGCGTGCCAGCCTGCACGACACCAATCCGCGCGGGCCGTCGCGCCGCGGGCGGAATGTCACCCAGGCGCAAAGCCGGATGCAGGATCTGACACCGATCACTCTGGGCCAGGAGGGGGCCAGGACCGGAGGCTATTTCTGGCCCAGCGTCAGCCGCGCGACCTCCTCCTCCAGGGCCGCGATCCGGCGGTCGCGCACCGCCAGCGCGGCCGCCACATCCTTCGCCTCGAAGCGCTGCGGGATGTGCTGCTGGCAGTTCACGTCCCAGGCCTTGAGCCGGAAGACGATCGCCTGTTCCGGGATGGCCTTGTAGTCGGCGGGCCGGAGCGATTCCAGCAGCGCGGGATCGTCCTCCACCGCGCGCGCCTCGCCCCAGAGCTTGATGCGCCGGCGTTGCGCGTAGTCGATCAGGAAGAGAAAGGCCTTCGGATTCTCGGCGAGATTGCCGAGGGTGATGAACTGCCGGTTTCCCCGGAAATCCGCGAAGGCCAGCGTCTCGTCGTCCAGCACGCGGAGGAAGCCCGGCGGGCCGCCGCGATGCTGGATATAGGGCTGCCCCTGAGCGCTGGCGGTGGAGAGGAAGAAGCTGGTCTGCGCCGCGATGAACTCCGCGAGTTCAGGCGAGATCTGGCTGGGCCAGTCATTCGCCTCGAAGCGCGCGCGTGAGCCACGGCGGATCTGCACGGACTTCACGCTCGGCGAGAACAGGACGTCACCGGAACCACTGGTCATCTGCGAATCCTCCTGCGATGAGCCGGAAGCTGGCCCTCCCTCGCGCCAATGATAATTCGCTTTATAGGCACTTCATCATTGCTCTATTCGCAATGATCCATGGATCGCTTCGCCGCCATCTCGACCTTCATCGCCGTGGTGGACCGCCGGGGCTTCGCCCCTGCCGCGCGGCATCTCGGCCTCGCGCCTTCCGCGGTCACGCGCCAGGTGGCGGCGCTGGAGGAGCATCTCGGCGTGCGTCTGCTGCGGCGGACGACGCGCTCGGTCACCCTCACCGATGCCGGCGCGCGCTATCTCGACCGCGCGCGCCGCATCCTCGCCGAGCTGCAGGAGGCCGAGGCCTTCGCGCAATCCGAACAGCTGCGCCCGGTGGGCCGCCTCGTCGTGACGGCGCCGGCGGCCTTCGGGCGCCTGCATGTCGCGCCGCTGATGGCGGAATTCCTGCATCGCCACCCCGAGGTCCAGGGCGAGCTCCGTTTGTCCGATCGCTGGATCAGCCTGGTGGAGGAGGGCGTGGACCTCGCCGTGCGCATCGGCCACCTGCCGGATTCGGGGCTGGTGGCGCGGCAGGTCGGGCAGACGCGGCGGGTTGTCGTCGCCGCGCCCGGCTATCTGGCGCGGGCCGGCACGCCGCAGGCGCCGCGCGACCTGCTGCGCCACGACCTCATCCGCTTCTCCGGCTTCGACCGCCCGGAAGACTGGCATTTCGCGAAGGATGGCGTGGAGGAGCGCATCCCCGTCACGCCGCGCTTCACCACCAACAGCGCCGATGCCGCGATCTGCGCGGCGGAGCTGGAGGGCGGGCTGACGCGGGTGCTCTCCTACCAGGCGGCCGAAGCGCTGCGGGCCGGCCGGCTGGTGCGGGTGCTGGACGGATATGAGACGGAGGTCCGGCCCATCCAGATCGTCCGCCCGGCCGCGCGGCTGGTGCCGGCCAAGCTGCGCGCCTTCACCGAGATGGCGGTGGAGACGCGCGACTGGAACTTCGGCTGACGTTCAGCGCGCGCGCAGCCCCAGCGTGCGGACCGCATCGCGCTCCTCAGCCACCTGCTCGGCCAGGAAGGACGTGTAGTCGGCGGTGTTCTTGTACATCAGCGGCATGTCCAGCCGCTCGAGGATCGCCAGATGCTGCGGGTCGTGCAGCGCATCCTTGAAGCCGTCATGCAGCGCCGCGACCGTCGCGGGCGACATGCCGCGCGGGCCGACCAGCCCGTAGGGCGAGGCGAAGACCAGATTGGTGCCGGTCTCGCGCAGGGTCGGCGCCTGGGAGAAGCGGCGCGGCCGCTCGGCGCCCCAGGTGACGAGCAGGCGGAAGCTGCCATCCTCGACCATCGGCGCCCAGCCGCTGGAATCCACGGCGCAATCCACCTGGCCGCTCATCAGCGCCTGCACGTTCTCGCCCACGCCGCGATAGGGGACATGGGTCCACTTGATGCCCTGGTCGCGCGCGATGCGCTCCATGCCGATGAAGGCGGTGCTGGCGGCGCCGGCCGTGCCGTAGTTGATCTTGTCGGGATTGGCCTTGGCATAGGCCAGGAACTCCGCCCAGGTCTGCCAGGGCGCCTCCTTCCGGACCACCACGCCGATCAGATAGCCGGTGAGGTGGAGGACGGGCCCGCAATCCCGCGTCGGATCGGCGTCGATATCGCCCGTCATGAGCATGTTGCGGACGGCGGTGATGGGCAGGGTGGTGAGCGTCAGCCCGTCGGGCGCGGAGGTGCGCATCGTCTGGATGCCGAGCGAGCCGCTGGCGCCGGGGCGGTTCTCGACCATGACGGTCTGACCGAAGCGGCGCGTCGCGGCCTCGGCCAGCACGCGCATGTGCACGTCGGTGGAGCCACCCGGCGAGAAGGGCACGATGAGGCGGATGGGCCGCGCGGGCAGGCCGGCCTGTGCCTGGGCCTGGGCGAGACGCGGCGCGGCAAGGGCGGCGCCAGCGCCGCCCAGCAGGAGGCGGCGACCGATGGGGGCGTGATGTTGCTTCATGGCGTTTCCAATCGAGGGCTCGCGCGACGAGGTCGCATGGAAAGGCATGCGGGACAAATCATCCGCCACGCCCTGAGCCCTGCCGGCTAATCGAGCTTGATGCCGGCCGTCCGCATGATGCCGGCATAGCGTTCCGCATCGCGCCGCAGCAGGTTCGTCGCATCCTGCTGCGAGCCGCCGCCGGGAATGAAGCCGGCATCGCGGATCTTGGACCGTACCGAGGGATCGGCCAGCGCCTTGTTCACGCCGGCCACCCATCGGGCCGCGATCTCGCCCGGCAGGCCACCGGGGCCCATGATCATGTACCAGACATTGGCGTCGAAGCCGGGGAAGCCCCGCTCGGCGACGGTCGGCACGTCGGGCAGCCACTCCACCCGCTCGGGCATGGTCACGGCGACGGCGCGCACGCGGCCCGCGCGGATATGCGGCAGGTAGGTGGGCAGGGTGTCGAAGGCGATATCGATGCGCCCGGCGAGGATTTCCGTCACCGCCTGGCCCGTGCCGCGGAAGGGCACGTGGGTCATCTGCAGCCCGGCCTGGGCCGAGAGCAGCTCCGCCGTCAGGTGCTGCTGGGTCGCGACGCCGGAGGAGGAGTAGTTCAGCTTGCCCGGATTGGCCCGCGCATGCGCGAGGAAGCCGTCGAAATCCTGCGCGGGCGAGCTCAGCGGGACCACGCCCACCAGCGGCACCGTGCCGGCCAGCACGACGGCCGTCTGGTCGCGATAGATGTCGAAGGGCGGCGGGTTCAGCAGCGGCGGCACCACGGCCGAGGCGCTGACCGTCGTCATCAGCATGGTGTAGCCGTCGGGCCGGGCGCGGGAGAGCTGCGCGACGGCCAGTGTGCCCGAGGCGCCGGGCCGGTTCTCCATGGCGAGGGCCTGGCCGTTCAGCTCCTCCTGCAGGGTCGGCTGCAGGGCGCGGGCGATGATGTCCGTGCCGCCGCCGGGCGCGAAGGGGATCAGGAAGGAGACGCTGCGATTGGGATAGCCGCTCTGGGCCTGGGCCCGGGTTTGCGGAAGGACCAGGGACGGCGCGGCGAGCGCACCCAGCATCAGGCTGCGGCGATGGACCATGGATGTGTTTCCTCGACGGTATTTCCGCGGAGGCTAACGCGCGGCGAGGCGGCGCGTCCACGACACCACCTTGTTGACATTGATAATGATTCTCATTATCCGGCTTCCAGGGCCACCGATGGCTCTCCCCCTTCTCGCGGGACAGGAGCACGCCTCGCAGCATGGCCAGCCTTCCCGCGCCGCAATCCCGCGCCGCACCGCCGCCGCCTGCGAATCCATGACGTCGCGCGCGGTTGATTTCGTCCGCCTCTTCACGGCCGAGCGGGGGCGACTGCTCGGGCGCCTGAGCCGGCGCACCGACTGCCCGGCCACGGCCGCCGACATCGTTCAGGACATCTTCCTTCGCCTCTGGGAGCGGACGACCGAGGCCACCGGCAACCCGGCCGCCTATCTCAACCGCAGCGCCCGCAACGCGGCCATCGACCACCTCCGCGCCGAGCGGGTCCGCGCCGCCCATGTCGCCGGACTGACGCCCGAGCAGCATGCGCCGGCCGTCGCGCCCACACCCGAGGCGCTGCTCGAGGTCCGCGACCGGCTCGACCGGGTGGACGAGGCGATCCGGCGCCTGCCCGAGCGCACGCGCGACATCTTCCTCCTGCACAGGATCCACGGGCGCGGCTATGGGGAGATCGCCGGGGTCATCGGCATCTCCGTCAGCGGTGTGGAAAAGCACATGGCCCGCGCGGTCGAGGCCTGCCGGCGCAGCATCGCGGGTGAGGATTGGCCCTGCTGAAACGTCGAAACCGGGGAGAGGAACGCGCGACCATGTCCGACCGCCCACTTCCCGATCCCGAAGCGGCCATCCGGGCCGAGGCGGCGGCCTGGTTCACCCGCCTGCGCGGCCCGGCCACCACCGCCCAGCGCCGCGAGTTCGAGGGCTGGCGCGCGGCGAGCCCGAAGCACGCGCGCGCCTTTGACGAACTGGAAACCGCGTGGTCCGCCACGGCGGCACCCGGCCAGCGCGTCGCCGAGGAGCAGGCCGGCCGGCTGGACTTTTTCCTGGCTGCCATGGATGCGGAGAAGCTCGCCCGACGCCGCAAGACCACCCGGCGGGCGATGGGTGCGGGCGCAGCCCTGCTGCTCCTGCTCGGCGCGGGCACCTGGTTGGAGCGGCCGAGCCTGCTCCAGGACCTCGCCACCGACCATGTCACCACACGCGGCGAACGCCGCCAGATCGCCCTGCCCGACGGGTCCACCGCGCTGCTCGACGCCGACAGCGCCCTGGCATCTGCCTATACGGCCGGGGAACGCAGGGTGCGGCTGCTGCGTGGGGTCGCCTATTTCGAGGTCTGGCCCTCGGCCGTGCCCTTCCTGGTCGAGGCCGTTGGCGGCGAGATCCGCGTCCTCGGCACGAAGTTTGACGTCCGCGTCCTGGGCGACGAGGCTGTCGTCACCCTGGCGGAGGGCCGCGTCGCCGTCACGGCCAGCGGCGCGCGCGCCGTGCTCGAACCGGGGCAACGCCTGCGCTTCGGGCAGAACGGCCTGCAGCCGGTGGAGCCTGCGAACCTGGACCAGGATCTCTCCTGGCGCGACGGCCGCTTCGCTTTCTACCGCATGCCGCTCGCCGAGGTGCTGGAGGAGGTCGGCCGCTATCGCCCCGGCCGTATCCTGATTCTCGACCATGCCCTCGGCGCGCGCCAGGTGAGCGGCAGCTTCCCCCTGGCGGATACGGATGCCGCCCTGGCCTCGCTCCAGGCCAGCATCGGCTTCCAGATGCGCAGGCTGGGCGGGCGTCTCGTGGTCATTTCGCCCTGACCGGAAAAAATTTCGTTCGCCCGGTGAGGGAGCCGCCGCCTGGCCCGTGAAGGAGATGAGGGGGCCGCTCGGCGCCCGCATGTTCCGATGTGGCGAGGGGTTGTCCGGATGAGAAGGCAGTGGGCGAAGCGGCGTTGGGCCGTGCTGTTGGCGAGCACCTTCCTGGCGCCCCTTGCGATCCCGGTGGGCATCGCGCAGGCTCAGGAAGCGCGCCTCTTCAGCTTCGACGTCCCCACCCGGCCCGTGCCCGATGCGCTGAACGAGATCGGTCGCGTCACCGGCCTCTCCGTGGTCTTCACCGAGACGGTGCCGCGGACGGTCATCGGCCGCCCCGTTTCCGGTTCGATGAGCGCGCAGCAGGCGCTGGCCACCATGCTGGGCGGCACGGGCTATGCCTTCCGCTTCTCGGCGTCGGACACGATCACCATCTTCTCCGCCAGCGTTTCGGGTGCGGCGGATGGCGCCGTCCAGATCCCCGAGCTGCTGGTCGAGGGTGACCGCTCGCTGGGCCAGCTCGGCCGGCCGATGCGCCCCTATGCCGGCGGCCAGGTGGCGACGGGCGGGCAGCTTGGCCTGCTGGGCAATCGCAGCGTGATGGACTCACCCTTCAGCCAGACGAGCTACACCTCGCAGACCATCGAGGACCAGCAATCGCGCAGCGTGGCCGACGTGGCGCGCAACGACGCCTCGGTGCGCAGCACCTGGGCGGACGGCAGCTACTCCAACCAGTTCTTCATCCGCGGCTTCTCTCTGGCGAATGCCGATATCGCGATCAACGGGCTTTACGGCCTCGTGCCCTTCCAGATGTCCGGCGTCTCCTGGGTCGAGCGCGTGGAAATCCTGCGCGGACCGAGCGCCCTGCTCTCCGGGATGCCGCCGCAGGGCAGCATCGGCGGCACCATCAACCTCGTCACCAAGCGCGCGGCCGAGGAGCCGATCACCCGGCTGACGCTGGGCTACGCCTCCAACAGCCAGTTCGGCGCGCATGTGGACGTCTCGCGCCGTTATGGCGAGAACCGCGAATGGGGCATGCGCTTCAACGGCGCCTATAGCGGCGGGGACACGGCCGTCTCGGGCCAGGCGAACCGGCTGGGCGAGATGGCCCTCGGCCTCGACTATCGCGGCCAACGGCTGCGGGTCTCGGCCGATATCGCCTACCAGCGCAACGAGTCCGACAATCCGGCGCGGCCCATCTATGCGCGGGCGGGTTTCCAGATCCCGCGCGCGCCCAGCGCCTCGGCCAATCTCGGACAGAACTGGTACAACTCGCACAGCGACGACACCTTCGGCATGCTGCGCGCCGAATACGACGTCACCGACAACATCACGGCCTATGGCGCCTTCGGCACGCGGCGGAACAGCTTCCTCGGCCTCTACAATTTCATCTACATCAAGAACGCGGCCGGCGACTTCGACGCGAACAACTACTACCAGCCGAACTACACCACCTCCTACACGGGCGAGGTCGGTGTGCGCACGCGGTTCACCACCGGGCCGGTCCGCCATGAGGTCACGCTCAGCGCCACGCGTCTCTGGTACGAGACGGGCAACCTGGCGCCGGTCATCTCGACCTTCAGCTCGAACATCTTCAACCCGCGCGCCTTCCCCATGCCGAGCCTCGCGGGCCGCGCCTTCACCGCGCCGCGCACGGGCGAGGCGACGCTGACCAGCGTGGCGCTGGCCGACAACCTCTACTTCCTCGACGACCGCGTGCAGCTCATCCTGGGAGCGCGCCACCAGAACGTGCGCCAGGCGAGCTTCAGCGCCACGACCGGCCAGCAGACCGCCCGCTATGACGAATCCGCGCTGACGCCGGCGGTGGGCCTCGTGCTGCGGCCCTGGCGCGACGTCACCCTCTACGCGAACTACATCGAGGGGCTGAGCCAGGGTCCGGCGGCGCCGGTCGGCTCGGTGAATTATGGCGAGGTCTTCGCGCCCATCCGCTCGCGGCAATACGAGGTCGGCGCCAAGTATGATTTCGGCCGCGTGCTGGCGACCCTGGCGCTCTTCCGGATCGAACAGCCGAGCGGCCTGCTGGATACGCGCACCAACCGCTACGCGGTCGAGGGCGAGATCCGCAACCAGGGCGTGGAACTCAGCCTGATGGGCGAGGTCTCGCCCGCAATCCGCCTCCTTGGCGGCGTCACCTTCATGCGCGGCGAGCAGACGCGCACCGCCAACCGCATCAACGACGGCAAGACGGCGATCGGCATTCCCGACACGCAGCTCAACCTCGGTGCCGAGTGGGATACGCCCTTCTTGCCGGGCCTCACCCTGGGGGGACGGCTGATCCACACCTCCTCGCAATTCGCGAGCGCCGACAACACGCAGAGCATTCCCGCCTGGACCCGCGTCGACATCAACGCGCGCTACCGCTTCGAGCGTGCCGGCGGCCATCCGGTCACGCTGCGCGCGGGGATCGAAAACCTCTTCGGCGAGAACTACTGGGCCGCGGCCTCATCCAACTTCGGGCTGGCGCGCGGGGCTCCGCGCACCTTCCTGATGTCGGCGACCTTCGACTTCTGATGTCTGATCGCAGGCTTCAGGCCTGCGGCGCCTGCGCGCTTGCGGTCATCCTGCTCTAGGTGCCCGTCCACTTCGCGGGGCGGCGCGCGAGAAAGCTCTCCACGCCCTCGGCGAAATCCTTGCTGGTGAAGCACATCTCCACGAGGTCATCGCCGTGGATCTCGCGCAGCGGCGCGCGCAGGCGGCGCATCGCCTCCTTGGTGGCGCGCATGGTGAGCGGCGCGTGGGTCATGATGACCCGCGCCAGCTCCTCGGCGCGGGCCTGGAGCGCCGCGTGGTCGGGCAGGATCTCGCTGAGCAGGCCCACGGCCTTCATCTCCTCGGCGCCCAGCAGCCGCGCGGTATAGATCAGGTCCATCACCCGCGCGGGGCCCATCATCACCGCGAGCCGGGCATAATTGGCCATGGAGAGGCAGTTCCCCAGCGTCTTGGCGATCGGGAAGCCGAAACGCGCATTGGCCGCGCCGATCCGCAGGTCGCAGACGGAGGCGATGGCCGCGCCGCCGCCGGTCGCCGCACCCGCGATCGCCGCGATGGTCGGCTTCTGGCAGTTCTCCAGCGCCGTCATGATGCGGTCGATCTTCTCCTCATAGGCGAGGGCGTCGGCCGCGGTCTTGAAATTGGTGAACTGGCTGATGTCGGTCCCGGCGGCGAAGGCCTTCTCGCCCGCCCCGGTGATGACGATGACCTTGATACTGTCATCGGTATTCGCCTCGGTGGCGAGCCTGTAGAGGCCCTCATACATCGGGAAGGTCATCGCATTGCGCGCCTGGGGGCGGTTGAGCGTCACGAAGACGATCCCGTCCCGCTTCTCGATCAGAAACTCGTCGGACATGTGGCAGTTCCTTCAACCAGGGACCGGCTCCGCGGGCAGGCCCGGGAAGCCAGGGTCAGGCGACAAAAATCCCCCCAGGGTTGCAGTGATCGGCTTGCGGTGGAAGATGCGGGCCAAGTTCAGGAGAATTCCTCATTATGATGCCGCTCGCCCGCTTCACCGTCCTCGACCTCACACGCGTCCGTTCCGGCCCGACCTGCGTGCGCCAGCTCGCGGATTGGGGCGCCAACGTCATCAAGATCGAGGCGACGGACGAGATGGACACCGGCAAGGGCCTGGGCGGCGAGCGCGACGGGCCGGACTTCCAGCACGTCCACCGCAACAAGCGGGCCATGACGCTGAACCTGAAGTCTCCCGAGGGCCTGGCCGTCCTGAAGAAGCTGGTCGAGAAGGCCGATGTGGTCGTCGAGAACTTCCGGCCCGACGTGAAGACCCGCCTGGGGATGGATTACGAGGCCCTTTCGGCGGTGAATCCGCGCATCGTGTTGGGCTCCATCTCCGGCTTCGGCCAGGACGGCCCCTATGCCCGCCGCCCCGGCTTCGACCAGATCGCCCAGGGCATGGGCGGGCTCATGTCCGTCACCGGCCTGCCCGGCCAGGGCCCGGTCCGCGCCGGCATCCCCGTCGCCGACCTCACCTCGGGCCTCTATTGCGCCATCGGCATCCTGGTGGCGCTGCTGGAGCGCGAGCAGACCGGCAAGGGCCGCTGGGTCCATGTCAGCCTGCTCGAATCCATGATCGCCATGATGGACTTCCAGGCGACCCGCTGGACCATGAAGGGCGACGTGCCGAAGCAGGCCGGCAACGACCACCCCACGACTATCCCGACCGGCCTGTTCAAGACCTCCGACGGGGTGATGAACATCGCCGGCGGCGGCCAGGTGATGTGGGAGCGCATCGTGAATGTGCTCGGCATCCAGGAGGAGGCCAAGGACCCCGACATCGCCACCGACAAGCTGCGGAGCCAGAACCGCGCCAAGGTCAACGCGGTGCTGGAGAAGGTGACGCAGACCGACACTTCCGCCAATTGGGTCGCGAAGTTCAACAAGGAAGGCGTGCCCTGCGGCCCGGTCTATTCGATGGACCAGGTCTTCGCCGACGAGCAGGTGAAGCATCTCGGCGTCGAGATGACGCTGGCCCATCCGCGCCTCGGCGACCTCAGCGTCGTGCGCGCGCCGATGCAGATCTCGGGCGTGGAATGCGCGAAGAACCCGACGCCCGATCGCGGCCAGCACACCGACGAGGTCCTGGCCGAATTCGGCTTCTCCGCGGAAGCGATCGCGGCGCTGCGATCCACGAAGGCCATCTGACCATGAAAATAACCTCCATCCGCCAGGGCGTGGTGCCGATCGCGAGCGATATCGCCAACGCCTATATCGACTTCTCGAAGATGACGGCGAGCGTCGTCGCCATCACCGTGGAGTCCGGCGACGGCCGCAAGGCGACCGGCTATGGCTTCAACAGCAATGGCCGTTACGCGCAGCCGGGCCTGCTGTCGGAGCGCTTCGTCCCGCGGCTGGAGGCGGCCGGGGAACTCCCCGGCCATGCCGATGGCGGCTTCGATCCCATCCCCGCCTGGACGGCGATGATGAAGAACGAGAAGCCCGGCGGCCATGGCGAGCGTTCCGTCGCCGTCGGCGTGCTCGACATGGCGCTGTGGGACGCGGCGGCGAAGCTCGCGAACCTGCCGCTGTGGAAGCTGCTGGCCCGGCGCTACAACGGCGGCAAGCACGATGAATCCGCCTGGGTCTATGCGGCCGGCGGCTACTACCATCCGGGCAAGGACATCGAGGGCCTGGTCGAGGAGATGAAGCGCTACCTCGGCATGGGCTATTCGACCGTGAAGATGAAGATCGGCGGCTCGCCCGGCATGCCGCTGCGCGAGGCCCTGCTGCTCGATATCGGCCGGATCGAGGCGGTGCTGAAGCTCCTGGACGGCGACGGCTCGCGCCTTTGCGTGGACGTGAACGGCCGCTTCGGCCTGCACGCCGCGCTCAGCTACGCCGCGGCCATCCAAGGCTTCGGTCTGCGCTGGTACGAGGAGCCGCTGGACCCGCTGGACTACAGCACCCACGCCACCCTGGCCGAGCAATACGTCCCGCCCATCGCGACCGGCGAGAACCTGTTCAGCATGGTCGATGCGCGCAACCTCATCCGCCATGGCGGGCTGCGGCCGGATCGCGACATCCTGCAGATGGACCCCGCCCTCTCCTATGGGCTCGTGGAATACCTCCGCACCCTGCAGATGCTGCGCGAGCATGGCTGGAGCGCGCGCCGCTGCGTGCCGCATGGCGGGCACCAGTTCGCCCTCAACATCGCGGTCGGCCTCGGGCTGGGCGGCAATGAGAGCTACCCGGAGGTCTTCGCCCCCTTCGGCGGCTTCGCCTCGGGGGTGCCGGTCAACGACAGCCGCGTGAAGATGCCGGACGTCCCCGGCGTGGGCTTCGAGGCGAAGAACGAGCTCTGGGCCGTGCTGAAGGACCTCTGAGGGCACTCGCAACGGGCGCGCAACGTCGCGCGCCGCGCTTGCATCCCGCGGGAATCTGCGCAGATCATGAAATCCGGCCCGAGTCGGGCCGCCATAGGGATCCGCCAGAAAGTACGATGGAGCCGCTCTCCTCCCCCCATGTCAGCCGCCGGCGCGCCCTGTTCGGCGGTCTCATGCTGCCCCCCGTCCTCGCCGGCTGCGGCACCTCCGCCATCGCCCAGCGCGGCGCCGCCTTCGATTTCGCCGATGTCGCCGAGCGGGTCCTGCCCGCCGTGGTCAACATCGCCGTGTCCGGCGAGCAGACCGTCCAACCCCCCGCCGAATTCCGCGGCACGCCCTTCGAACGCTACTTCCGCGGCCGCCGCGAGCGCGTTCAGGGCGCCGGCTCGGGCTTCGTCATCGATCCGGCGGGCTATGTCGTCACCAACAACCACGTGGTCGGCAACGCCCAGCGCGTGACCATCTCCATCCAGGGCGGGCAGGAGCTCCCGGCCCGGGTCGTGGGCAGCGACGAGCTGGCGGACCTGGCCCTGCTGCGCGTGGAAAGCCGCACCCCGCTGGTCGCCGTCACCTGGGGCAACAGCTCGGCCATGCGCGTCGGCCAATGGGTGCTCGCCGCCGGCAATCCCTTCGGGCTGGGCGGCAGCGTGACCTCGGGCATCCTTTCGGCCCGCGGCCGCGATATCGGTGCCGGCCCCTTCGACGACTTCCTGCAGACCGATGCGGCCATCAATCCGGGCAATTCCGGCGGGCCCCTCTTCAACCTCGCCGGCGAGGTCATCGGCATCAACACGGCGATCTATTCGCCCTCCGGCGCCAATGCGGGAATCGGCTTCGCCACCCCCTCCGACCTCGCCCGCCCCGTGATCGAGATTCTCCGGCGCGACGGAAAGGTGGAGCGCGGATGGCTTGGCGTTCAGGTTCAGGACCTCCCGGCCGAGGACCCTCGATCGGGCCGGCGCGCGGTGCTCATCGCGGGCGTCGAACGCGTCGGACCCGCGGGACGCGGCGGTTTGCGCGTGGGGGACGTGGTGATCGCGATCAATGGCGAGCGCACCGAAACCTCGCGCGGGCTGGTCCGCAGCATTGCCGCCGTGCCCCCCGGACAGACCGTCCGCTTGACGGTTCTGCGAGACGGACGCACGCAAGATCTCAGCCTCCAGGTGGGACGCCGGCCTCCCGGACCTGGATGATATTTTGGCCGGTCCGGATTGAAGGACCCAGATCACATGATGCGCATCCTTCTGGTGGAGGACGACGTCGAAGTCGCCCGCTTCGTGAAGAAGGGATTGCAGGAGGCCGGCCACACGGTGGAGCACGCGCCCAATGGGCGGGACGGGCTTTTCCTCGCGGCCTCCGAATCCTTCGACATGCTGGTGCTGGACCGGATGCTTCCTGGCGGCGTCGATGGCGTCCGCCTGGTCGAGACGCTGCGCCAGCAGGGCAACCGCACCCCGGTGCTCTTCCTCTCGGCGCTTTCGGCCGTGGATGAGCGGGTGAAGGGCCTCAAGGCCGGCGGCGACGACTATCTGGTCAAGCCCTTCGCCTTCGCCGAGCTGCTGGCCCGCGTCGAGGCCCTCGGCCGCCGCCCCTCCTCGGAGGCGCCGGTGACCAAGCTGAAGGTGGCCGACCTCGAGCTCGACCTGCTCTCCCGCACCGTCACGCGCGGCGGGCGCAAGATCGACGTCCAGCCCCGCGAGTTCCGCCTGCTGGAGCATCTGATGCGCCATGCCGGCCAGGTGGTGACGCGCACCATGCTGCTGGAGAAGGTGTGGGACTACCACTTCGACCCCCAGACCAACGTCATCGACGTGCATGTGAGCCGCCTGCGCCAGAAGCTGGACAAGGGCTTCGACAAGCCGCTGATCCATACGGTGCGCAATGCCGGCTACATGATCCGGGCCGAGGCTTGATCGCAGCATCGGTCCGGCCTTCGCAGACATGAGCGAGGCGCCCCGCATTCCGGGAATCCGGCCTGCCGCGCCCCGCCTGCTGCAATCGGCCGGATTTCGCTTCGCCCTTCTCTTCGTCGCGATCTTCTCGGTCGCGGCGGGCTTCCTCGTGGCCGTGCTCTGGTGGGCGACCGCCGGCGCGCTGGACCGGCAGACCATCGCCTCCATTCGCACCGACGAGACCACCCTCGTCGAGCGCTTCCGCGAGCAGGGCACGACCGGCCTCATCGAGGGCATCGAGGAGCGCCTGGCCCTCGATGCCCAGAACGAGGCCATCTACCTCCTCACCGACGAGAACGGCCGCCGGATCGCCGGCAATCTGCGCGACTGGCCGACCGCGATCGGCGAGGACGGCGCCTGGTTCCGCACCCGCATCCAGCATGACGGTGCGGTGGCCGAGGCGCGCGTGCATCGCCGCGACCTCCCCGGCCTGCGCCTGCTGGTCGGCCGCGACGAGAGCGAGCGCGTGCAGCTTCGCCTGCTGCTCACCGAGGGCGTGGTCTGGTCGCTCGGCGCGGTCCTGCTCTTCGCAGGGGTGGGCGCCGCGCTGATCCGCCGCGCCCTGCAGGCCCGGATGCGCCCGGCGGTGGCGACCGCGCTCGGTATCGCGGGCGGCGATCTCTCCCACCGCGTGCCGATCTCCGGCCAGGGCGACGAGTTCGACCGGCTCGGCGCCACCATGAACGACATGCTGGACCGCATCGCCGCCTTGATGGCCGGGCTGCGCAGCGTGTCGGACGCCATCGCCCACGACCTGCGCACGCCCATCGCCCGCGCCCGCGCGAAGATGGAGGAGAGCCTCACCACCGCCTCCGGCGAGCCGGAGCTGCGCGCGGCGATGGAGGAGGGGATCGCCGATCTCGACAACATCACCCGCGTCTTCCAGGCCCTGCTGCGCATCGCCGAGGCCGAGGCCGGCGCCCGCCGCGCCGCCTTCGCGCCGCTCGACCTGCCCGAGGTGCTGAGCGATGCCGCCGAATTCTACGAGGCCATGGCCGAGGCGCGCGACCAGCGTCTGGAGACGGCCCTGCCCGAGCACCTGGCCCTGGTGGGCGACCGCGACCTGCTGCTTCAGGCCGTGGCCAATCTGCTGGACAACGCCATCAAGTTCTCGCCGCCGGGCGGGGTGATCCGGCTGGCGGCGCGCGAGACCTCCGCCCAGGTCGAGATCTCGGTGAGCGATTCCGGCCCCGGCCTCTCGCCGGAGGATCGCATCTACGCGCTCGACCGCTTCTACCGCGCCGATGCCTCGCGCCATCAACCGGGCTCCGGCCTGGGGCTGTCGCTGGTTCGCGCGGTGGCGCAGCTGCATGCGGGAGAGGTGCGGCTGGACGATGCGATGCCGGGGATGGACCCGCCCGGGCTGTGTGTTTCGATCTGCCTGCCAAAGCCCTGAAATTCCGAATGAACAAGGCTTCACGGCCGGCCCATCGGGGGGTGACGCCGGGCAGTGCATTTCCCGGGTCATGCATTGGCTGCTCGTCCTGCCGGTATCCTCGGTCGCCGTCCTCCCCATCCAGTCGGATCGCCCGTTGCGGATGACGACCGAGAGCGCGGAATATTGCCAGGCCCTCGCCGCACGGCTGGCCGTGGCGCCCCTCGCCGCGGCGGAGGTGCCGCGCAGCCTGGGCGAGGAAGGCCGACATCTCTGCGCCGGCGGCCATTACCGCGTCGGCATCGCCAAGCTGCGCCGCGCGATCCGCGCGGCCCAGGCGAAAGCGCAGGGCGGATAGGCCGACCCGGTCTTTCGCCCACTCCCCAAATCTTCGCGGCGGGCGCAGGCTTGCCGGGATGGCCCTGCCGAACTCCCTGACCCCCGCCTTTGCCGGAGCGGCGACGACCTGCGCGGGCAATGGCCTCGCCCGTTTCGCCTTCGTGCCGCTCTTCCCTGCGCTGGTGACGGCCGGCTGGGTCACCGGCGCGCAGGCGGGCGCGCTGGGGGCGGCCAATCTCGCGGGCTACCTGCTGGGGGCCTTGAGCGCGCAGATCGTGGGCCGGCGCCTCGGCACGCGCCCGGCGCTGGGCGCGGGCATGGCCGGGCTGGTGGTATCGCTGGCCCTCTGCGCGATTCCGGGCGGCGTGTTCTGGCTGCTGCCCTGGCGCTTTCTGGCCGGGGTGGCGGCGGGGATCCTGATGTCGCTGGCCGGGCCGGCGGCGCAGCGCGCGGCGCCGCCCTCGCTGCGTGGCACGGCCTCGGGCATCGTGATGGGTGGCGTGGCGGCGGGCATCGCGGCCGGCGCGCTGGCGGTGCCCCTGCTGCTGCTGGTGGGGCCGAGCACGGCCTGGCTGGGCCTCGCGGGGCTGGTCGCGCTTCTCTGGATCTATGCCCAGCCGCGCTTTCCGGCCGATCCCGGCGGGCGGGCGGATGGCGGCAAGCCGCCGCTCATGCCCTTCCTCCTGCTCGCCTACGCGCTCTCGGGCGCGGGGCTGGTGCCGCACATGATCTACCTGGCGGATTTTGCCGCGCGCGGCTTCGGCCTGGGGGTGACCGTCGGCAGCGGCATCTGGCTGATCTTCGGCCTGGGCGGCATGGCCGGCACGCTGCTGGGCGGCCGCGCGGCCGATCGCCTGGGCGGGGCGGCGGCGGCGCGCATCGGCCTCGCCGTCCAGGTGACGGCCCTCGTGCTGGCGCTGGTGCCCTGGTGGCCGGCGCTGATCGTCTCGGCGCTGGCGGGCGGCTTCGCGGCGGTCGGCATCTCGGCCATCACCCTCGCCTGGGCGCGGGAGCTGGCCGGGCCGGCGACGGGCGCGCTCTGGGTGCGCGCGACGGTGAGCTTCGCGGTGACCCAGGCCGCCATGGGCTTCGGCTTCGCCGCGCTCTTCGGCGCGACGGGCGAGAGCCACCACGCGGTCTTCCTGGGCGGGCTGATCTTCTCGGTGCTGGGCCTCGCCGCCACCCTGGCGCCGCATCGGCGCTGAGGCCGGATTGCCGATCCGCCTGGGGCTGTGCAGTTTGACCGTCCCATCGCCTCACGGAGACCGTTCATGCCCGAAGCTTCCCGCGTCATCCTCGTCACCGGCGCCGCCTCGGGCATCGGGGCCGCCTGCTGCCGGGCATTGGCCGCGCCGGGCACGGCCCTGCTGATCCACACGCGCAAGAATGCCGAGGGCGCCGAGGCTGTCGCGCAGGAGGTCCGCGCGCTGGGGGCCCAGGCCGAGGTGATCCTGGGCGATATCGGCGAGCCGAACGTCCCCGCCGCGCTCATCGCACGGGCGCAGCGCGCCTTCGGCGGGCTCGACGTGGTGGTTGCCAATGCCGGCTTCGCGGACAAGACGCCGCTGGCGCAGTCCGACGACGCGCTCTTCGCCCGCAGCATCGACACCATCCTCTGGGGCTTCACGCGGCTTTCGCGCGCGGCGGTGCCGGCGATGCAGGGGCGCAAATCCCCGCGCATCATCGCCATCTCCTCCTTCGTGGCGCATGTCTTCCGCAAGGGCGTGACGACCTTCCCGGCGAGCGCCGCGGCCAAGGCCGGCGTCGAGGCGCTGGTGCGCGCTCTGGCCGTCGAGACCGGGGCGGACGGCATCACGGTCAATGCCGTGGCGCCGGGCTTCACGCGCAAGGATCCGGGCGCGCATGCCGCCTATAGCGAGGAGCAGTGGAAGCAGGTGGTGGCCAATATCCCGCTCGGCCGTCTCGGCACGCCCGACGACGTGGCCGCGATGGTCGCCTTCCTGGCTTCGCCAGCGGCGGACTACGTCACGGGCCAGGTGATCCACGTGAATGGCGGGCTGGTGGGTTAGGCAAGATGTCGGTGGCGGGCATCTGACAAGGTCAACCTTCGCCGCCCACCTGCGTTAGCCACTAGCCTGCGGACGAGTTCCGGCGCGGGCGGCTTTTCGCAGCAGCCGGGTTTTCGGGAATGAGGATTGAAGCGGTCCATGACGACGGATCATAGTCGCGGCAAGGCAAGGACCGGCGTCACGGGTCTGGACGATATCCTGGCGGGCGGGCTCTCCACGGGCCACGTCTTTCTCCTGGAGGGAAGCCCGGGGACCGGCAAGACCACGATCGCCCTCAGCTTCCTGCAGGAAGGCGCCCGCAAGGGCGAGAGCTGCCTCTACGTCACCCTGTCGGAAACCGAGCGTGAGTTGCGGGAGAGCGCGGCGTCCCATGGCTGGGTCCTGGATAACAATATCCGGATCTTCGAGCTGGTGCCGCCCGAAAGCCTGCTGGACATGGATCAGCAGCAGAGCCTGCTCTACTCCTCGGACCTCGAGCTCGGCGAGACGACCAAGATGGTCTTCGAAGCCTTCGAGCGCGAGAGGCCCGTCCGCGTCGTGCTCGACAGCCTCTCCGAGATCCGGCTGCTGGCCCAGAGTTCCCTTCGTTACCGCCGGCAGATCCTCGCGCTCAAGCACTATTTCGCCCGGCAGGGCGCAACCGTCCTGCTGCTCGACGACATGACCACAGACACGATGGACAAGACCGTGCACAGCGTGGTGCACGGCGTGATCCGGCTCGAGGAGCTGGCGCCGGACTACGGCGCGGAAAGGCGGCGCCTGCGCGTGTCGAAGTACCGCGGGCAGGCCTTCCGCGGCGGCTATCACGACTTCACCATCAAGACCGGCGGAGTCGAGGTATTCCCCCGCCTCGTCGCCTCGGAGCATCGCACGGGCTTCGAGCGCCGGCAGATGACCAGCGACATCCGCGAGCTCGACGCCCTGCTCGGCGGCGGGATCGAGCAGGGGTCCAGCACCCTCGTGCTCGGCCCCGCTGGCACCGGCAAGAGCACCTTCACCCTCCAGTTCGTCGCCGCCGCGATCAAGCGGGGCGAGAGGGCCGCCCTTTTCATCTTCGACGAGGAGCTGGGCCTGCTCTTCGACCGCACGCGCGCCATGGGGTTCGACCTCGAAGGCATGCGCGCCGCAGGCTCGCTCCATATCGAGCAGGTGGACGCGGCGGAGTTGTCTCCCGGGGAATTCGCGCATCGGGTGCGCGCGAGCGTCGCCCGTGCCGAGGCGAAAACCGTCGTGATCGACAGCATCAACGGCTACCAGGCCTCGATGCCCGCGGAGAACGCGCTGATTCTGCACATCCACGAGCTGCTGCAATATCTGAACCGGCAGGGTGCCAACACCTTCCTGACGGTCGCGCAGCACGGGCTCGTCGGCGACATGAAGGCGCCGGTCGACGTCACCTATCTCGCGGATACCGTGATCCTGCTCCGGTATTTCGAGGCCGTCGGAAAGGTGCGGCGGGCCGTCTCGATCATCAAGAAGCGCACCGGCGCCCACGAGGATACCATCCGCGAATTCAGGATCGGTCCCAAAGGCCTCAGCATCGGTGGGCCGCTGGAGGGCTTCCAGGGCGTGCTGCGCGGCGTGCCGACCCTTGTCGGCAACGACGCGACGCTGCTGTCCGCAAACCCGTTGAGCGATGGCAAGTAGAATCCCTTCACGGTATCTTGCCCTGGTCCTGGCGCCGGCAGGGCGCGATGCGGTGGTCGCCCAGGCGCTGCTGAAGGAAGCCGGCATCGATATGGCGCGTTGCGTCGACCTCGCTGATTTCCAGCAGGCGCTCAACGACGACATCTGCATGACCGTGGTGACCGAGGAGGCCCTTCGCTCCTCCGATCTTCGCGGCATCGCGGCCCATGTGGCCGGGCAGCCGCCCTGGTCGGACCTGCCCTTCATCGTGCTGACCCAGCGGGGGGGCGGCCCGGAGCGCAATCCGGCGGCCGGCCGCCTCGCGGAGATCCTCGGCAACGTCACCTTCCTGGAGCGCCCCTTTCACCCGACCACCTTCGTCAGCGTCGCGCGCACGGCGCTCAAGGGCCGACAGCGGCAATACGACGCCCGAGCCTGGATCGAGGAGCTGCACGAGGGCGAGGAACGGCTTCAGACGGCGCTCGCCGCGGGCCGGCTCGGCTCGTGGGAGCTGGACATGGAAACCGGCGTGCTCACCACGTCGCCCGCCTGCAAGGCCGTGTTCGGACGCGCGCCGGAGGCGTCCTTCACCTATGCGGAGCTCGTCGCAAGCATCCATTCCGACGACCGTCCTGCCATGGAGGCGGCCGTCCGCGTCACCGTGGAGACGGGCAGCGATTATGCCATCGAGTACCGAAGCATCTGGCCGGACGGCTCGGTCCACTGGGCGGAAATCCACGCCCGCCTCGTGAAGGACATTGGCACCCGCCGCTCGCGGATGGTGGGCGTCTCCGCCGACATCACCGAACGCAAGGTCGGCGAGGATCGTCTCCGTCGCCTGAACGAGACGCTGGAGGAGCGCGTGGCCGAGCGCACGGCCGAGCTGAAGCAGGCGCACGATGCCGTCCTCGCCCAGGTGGATCAGCGCGAGTGCGCGGAAGAGCAGCTGCGCCAGGCGCAGAAGATGGAGATGATCGGCCAGCTCACCGGCGGGGTGGCCCACGACTTCAACAACCTCCTCATGGCCGTGCTCGGCAATCTCGACCTGCTGCGGCCGCGAGTCGCCGCGGACCCCGATGCTGCCCGCCTGATCGACATCGCCTCGCAGGGCGCCCAGCGCGGGGCGGCCTTGACCCAGCGGCTGCTCGCCTTTGCCCGCCGGCAGGACCTGCAGGTGCAGCCGCGCGACATGGTGGCGCTGGTCAGCGGCATGAGGGACCTGCTGGCGCGTTCCGTCGGGTCCCGGATCGAGCTGAGGCTGGACCTGCCCTCGCGGATCGCTCCCGCTCTGATGGACGCGAACCAGGTGGAGCTCGCATTGCTGAACCTGGCGGTGAACGCGCGCGACGCCATGCCCGACGGCGGCCCGGTCACCATCAGGGTGGACCGCGCGGAGATGCCCCCGGGCCGCGACCTCGAGCCCGGCTCGTATATACGCCTCATCGTGCGCGATGGTGGACATGGCATGGATGCCGCGACGCTGAAGAAGGCGACGGATCCCTTCTTCACCACCAAGGAGGTGGGCAAGGGAACGGGCCTCGGCCTGTCGATGATCCACGGCCTCGCCATTCAGCTGAAAGGCACGCTCCGGCTCTACAGCGAGGTCGGTCGCGGCACGAGCGCGGAGCTGTGGCTGCCCGTGGCGGACGGCGCCTGCGAGGCGGCGGAGGAAGCGGTCCCCGCCCCCGCCATGGCGCGGCCATCCACGCCGGTCACCCCTCGCACCATTCTGGTGGTGGACGACGACGTGCTGATCTCGATGACAACGGTCATGATGATCGGCGATCTCGGACATCGCGTGCTGGAAGCGAATTCCGGCGCGAAGGCGCTGCAGATCCTCGGCAGCGACGAGGTCATCGACCTCCTGGTCACGGATTATTCGATGCCGCGCATGACCGGCGCGGAACTCGCGAAATCCGCGCGCAAGCTGCGCCCCGGCCTGCCGATCCTCCTGGCGACCGGCTATGCCGAGCTGCCGCCCGGTGCCGGTATCGACCTGCCGCGGCTGGCCAAGCCGTATCAGCAGGAACAGCTGCGCGTCGAGCTCGCCAAGCTGCTCGGGCCGTAGTCCCGCGCCTCAGCCAGGCTTCTGGCCGAACCGCTCCACGAGCTGCGCGATGCGCGCGGGGTCGCTCTGCTCCATCACGCGCCGCGCGAAGCGCGCGCAATCGTCGATGTCGAGATTGCGGACCGCCTGCTTCACGCGGGGGATGGCGCCCGCATTCATCGACAGGCTGCGCAGCCCCAGGCCCAGCAGCAGCGGCACGAGCTTGGGATTGCCCGCCATCTCGCCGCAGACGCTGACCGGCATGCGCAGGCGCAGCGCGGCTTCCGTGGCGAATTGCATCAGCCGCAGCACGGCCGGATGCAGCGGATCGTAGAGATGCGCCACGTCGATCTCGGCGCGGTCCACGGCCAGGGTGTACATGGCGAGGTCGTTGGTGCCGATGGCGAAGAAGTCGGCCTCCAGCGCGATGGCGTCGGCGGCCAGGGCCGCGCCGGGCGTCTCGATCATCGCGCCCAGCGGCGGCAGCTTCTCGGGCAGGGTCTCGCCGCGGCGGCGCAGGCGGCGGGCCACGCGCTCATAGATCTCGCGCGCCTGGGCGACCTCCTTGGGGATGGTCACCATCGGCAGCAGGATGCGGACATTGCCCAGATGGGCCACGCGCAGGATGGCGGCGAACTGCTCTTCCAGCAACTCGGGCTTCTTCAGCAGCAGGCGGATGCCGCGCAGGCCCAGCGCGGGGTTGGGGCCGGTCGGGACGGGCACGCCCTGGGCCAGGGCCGCCATGTCCTTCTCGCCGCCCCAGTCGAGCACGCGGATGGTCACGGGGTCCTGCCCCATGGCCTCGACGATGGTGCGATAGGCCTCGACCTGCGCGTCCTCGTCGGGGAGGTCCTCGCGGTTCATGAAGAGGAACTCGGTGCGCAGCAGGCCGATGCCCTGCGCGCCGGCATTCGCGATCAGCGGCAGCTCGGCCGGGATTTCCAGATTGGCCTGGAGCTCGACCTGCTGGCCGTCGGTGGTCTCGGCGGGCAGGCGGCGCAGCTTGCCCAGCCGCGTGCGCTCCTTGGCTTGGGCGGCGAGGCCCTCCTTGGCGGCGGCGAGCGCCTCCGCGCCCGGATGCAGGGTGATGCGGCCCGTATTGCCGTCGATCACCGCCTGGTCGCCGCGCTGGGCGGCGGCCGTCAGCCCGGGGCAGCCCAGCACCGCGGGGATGCCGAGGGCGCGCAGCATGATGGCGGTGTGGCCATCGGCCCCGCCCTCCTCGGTGGCGACCGCGGCGACGCGGCCGGGTTCCAGCAGCGCGGCATCGGCCGGGGTGAGCTCGTCGGAAATCAGGATGGCGCCGGTCGGAACGCCCTTGAGGCTGCGGAAGGGCGTGGCCGTCAGGTTGCGCACCAGGCGGCGGGCGATCTCGCGCACCTCGCCGGCGCGGCGGTTCAGTCCGGCCTTGTCGTCGTCCTTGGCGGCGAGGATGAGGGCGGCGATGGCCTCCGCCTCGTCCTGCACGGCGGTCTCGGCCGAGAGCAGCTCCTCGCCGATGCGTTTGCGCGCGCCGCGCAGCAGCCGCGAATTGCCGAGCATGAGGATATAGGCGTCGAGCAGCGGCTCGAGCTCCTCCTGCGCCTCTTCGGGCAGGACGGAGAGGCGCGTCTTGAGCTTGGAGACCTGCTTGCGCGAGAAGGCCGCGGCGTCGGTGAGCCGCGTGCGCTCGGTCTCGACCAGCTCCTCGCCGATCGCGCGGCGGGCGACCTCGGAGGCGACTTCGGTCGTGTCGTAGATCAGCCCGACGACGATGCCGGGCGAGACGGGAATGCCGCCGAGGAGCTGCTCGGACGCGCGATGCGTGCGTGGGGCGCGGCGCGCGGATTCCGCGGGCCGTGCCTCGGACTTCCCGGGGCCCTCAGTCTTCATGGAAGCCGGCTTCGATGAGCCCGGCCACGGCATCCAGCGCCTCGCGCGCGTCCCAGCCCTCGGCCTCCAGCAGGACGTCGCTGCCCTGGCCGGCGCCCAGCATCATGAGCCCCATGATGGAGCAGGCCGGAACGCTCTGCCCGCCGTGGCTGAGATTGAGGCAGGCCGAATAGCGCTCGGCCAAGGCGACCAGCTTGGCCGCGGCGCGCGCATGCAGGCCGCGGCTGTTCACGATCTTGATCGTGCGCTTGAGCACCATCCCATCCCCCCCGCAGCCGCAACCGGTCTCGATCGGCGGCACTTCGGCCGCGGAGGCGAGATGCGGCGTGGCGTCGGACTCCGTGGGCCATTCATTCATCATGCGTTTCCGCCTTCAGGGGGTTTAGCAGGTCCGGGAGGGGGAGTGCCGGCCCCGTTGACGCCGTTGAGGAGCTCACCGGCCGCGGTGAGGTATTTGCGGCCGGCCTTGGCCGCGTGGTCGACCGCCTCGGCCAAGGGCTCGGAGCCGCGGATCTTCGCGAGCTTCACGAGCAAAGGCAGGTTCACGCCGGCGATGACTTCCACGTTCTTGTGGTCGCAGAGCGAGAAGGCGAGGTTGGAGGGGGTGCCGCCGGCGATGTCGGTCAGCAGCACCACGCCGTCGCCCTGGTCCACATCGGCGATGCGCGCGCGGATATCCGCGCGGCGGTTCTCCATGTCGTCGTCGGGGCCGATGCAGACGGTCGCGACGGCGGGCTGGGGGCCGACGACATGCTCCATGGCGTGGCGCAGCTCGAGCGCCAGCCGGCCATGGGTGACGAGCACGAGGCCGATCATGATTTCGAATTCATGGAAAAATTCATAGAGACGCTGGGGGGCATGGAAGGGCTCGGGGCCACCTTCTCGGAAATAACAGGGGGATCCGACCTGCTGGCGGAGGGGGGGGCGCCAGTGGTCGGGGGGCCGGATATATCGTTGGTCTGAGCCAATTCCCGATGCGCGAGATCAACACGCCAGCCCTGCTGCCGGAGATGGGCTGCTAATTTCTCGGCCACGAAGATCGATCGGTGCCTTCCTCCCGTACATCCGACGGCAATGGTCAGGTACTTCTTGCCCTCCGCGACATAGCGCGGGAGCAGCGGCTCGATGAAGCCGACGAGGCGCGTCCAGAAGGCCGGGAAATCGGGGTCGGCGGCGACGTATTCGGCCACCGGGGCATCGCGCCCGGTCATCGGCTTGAGGGCCGGGATGTAGTGCGGGTTGGCCAGGAAGCGCAGGTCGAAGACCAGGTCCGCCTCGCGCGGCAGGCCCTTGGGGAAGGCGAAGGACTGGATGTGCAGCGAGAGGCCCGGCGCGCCGTCCGGGCGGAAGCGCGCCTCGATCAGCCGGCGCAGCTCGGGCAAAGGCAAGGCGGAGGTGTCGAGCAGGAGGTCGGCGGCGTCGCGCAGGGGAGTCAGCAGCGCGGCCTCCATGCGGATGCCGTCCAGCACGCGGGCGCCGAGCGGGCCTCCGGGCGCCATCGGGTGGCGCCGGCGCGTCTCGGTGTAGCGGCGCAGGAGGACGTCCTCCTCCGCCGTCGCGAAGACCA
The DNA here is from genome assembly GCF_965227005.1 of Roseococcus sp. Classification (NCBI taxonomy): domain Bacteria; kingdom Pseudomonadati; phylum Pseudomonadota; class Alphaproteobacteria; order Acetobacterales; family Roseomonadaceae; genus Roseococcus; species Roseococcus sp. The sequence goes on along the minus strand of NZ_CBDDFJ010000021.1, from coordinate 268,880 downwards.
AGGTGGGCGCGATGCCGTCGCGGTTGCGAATGCGGTCGAGCGTGGTGAGCACCTCGATGGCGTCGAAGCCGCGGGTGCGGGCGTCGATGCCGGCGGCCAGCGGGCCTTCGCCCTCCTCGACCAGCGAATCCAGGATGGCCAGCGGCGGGTTGTCCACCGTTTCGAAACCGAGATCCTCCAGCACGCGAAGGATGGAGGCCTTGCCGGCGCCCGAGAGGCCCGTGACGAGCACGAAGGGGCGGGCGGTGTGGGATGCCTCGGGAGGGGTCACGCGGTGAAGGCTCCGCAGGTGAGCGTCCCGCGTTTCGCCAGAACGCCCATGGCGCAGGCCAGCACATCCGGCGCCGAGGCGGCGGCCCCGTTCGTCTCCAGCAGCGGCAGCGCCAGGCCCAGGGCCTCCCATTGCCGCGGCTGAGGGAGGCGCACGACCTGCTCGCGGCCGACGAGGCGCACGGCGAGGCGCAGCGGCGCGGCGCGCCAGGGCAGGTTCGCCACAAGGCCCAGGCCGAAGACTTCCATCCGCCCCGCGAGGGTGGGGGGCGGTGAAGCCTGCAGGCGGCCGTCGACAGCCTTCAGATCCAATTGGTCATCCGCCACCAGGTCCCAACCACGCCCGAGGAGGCGCAGCAGCAGGTCCGACTTGCCGCCACCCGGAGGAGCGAGGATCAACACCGCCTCGCCATCCAGGGCCGCACAGCTTGCGTGCAAGAGCATCCGGCCGCCAGAATGTTTCAACAGGTTACTTTATGGCAGGATTGGGGCTGGCCCGAAAGGGCAATGGAATCGCGGGGAATATCCATGCCGACAGATGGGTCGATAGATCGAGTCATGATCGCCGAGGCGACCCGGCGCATCGCCGCGGATATTCGTCGCACGCCGCTGCTGGAGATGCCGGGCTGGGGTGTACTCAAGCTCGAGATGCTGCAACTCGCCGGCAGCTTCAAGCCGCGGGGCGCCTTCAACCGGATGCGGGCCGCGGGCGCGGGGGAGGCGGGGGTGATCGCCGCCTCGGGCGGCAATCACGGCGTGGCGGTGGCGGCCGCCGCGCGGTCGCTCGGGCTGAGGGCCGAGATCTTCGTTCCCGAAATCTCGGCCGAGGCGAAGCGGGCCCGCATCCGTGGCTTCGGCGCCCATCTGGTGGTGGGTGGCGCGACCTATGACGAGGCGCGGCAGGCCAGCGAGGCCCGCGCGGCGGAGACGGGGGCCCTCGTCGTCCATGCCTATGACCAGCCGGAGGTCCTGGCCGGCCAGGGCACGGTCGCACAGGAATGGGAGGAACAGGCGCCGGAGCTCACGCATCTGCTGGTGGCTGTGGGCGGCGGCGGGCTGATCGGCGGCATCTCGGCCTGGCACCGGACCAGCGGCGTCACACTGGTGGCCGTCGAGCCGGAGGGCTGCCCCTGCCTGCACGACGCGCTGGCGGCGGGACGGCCGGTGCCCGCCCCGGTCGGCGGGCTCGCGGCGGACAGCCTCGGCGCGCGGCAGGCGGGATCGCACATGTTCCCCCTCGCGGCCGGTTTGCATGCCGCCGGGCGGCTGGTTCCGGCGCTGGTGACCGACGAGGCCATCCGTTCGGCGCAGCGCGCGCTGTGGGAGAACGCCCGGCTGGTGGCCGAGCCGGGCGGGGCGGCCGCGCTGGCGGCCCTGATGAGCGGGGCCTGGGTGCCGCCGCCGGGCGCCAAGGTCGGCGTGCTCGTCTGCGGGGCGAATACGGACCCTGGCACGGTGGCCTGAGTGTCCAGGGGATGAGGGTCACCGGATGAGGATCGGCGTCAGGCCATGCCTGAGCGCCGATCGCGCCAGTGTTCCGTCCGCCCGGGCGGCGCCGAGGAAGCTGTTCACCTCGCCCAGCCAGGCCGGATCGTGGAGCGGCAGCGCCCAGGCGTAGAGCGTCTCGCCGAAGCGCTCGGGCGGCTCGATCACGCGGGCCCAGTCATGCATGAGCAGCATCCGGCGGGTATAGGCGTAGTCGGTCATGAAGACGTCCGCCCGGCCGGACTGGATCTCCGCCTCGCGGGTGCGCGGCGGCGCCACCACCAGCATGTCGGCGCGCCGCAGGGTCCGGCCCATGAGCGATTCCATGATGGTGCCCGCCGCCACCGCGACCACGGTGCCGGGCGTGTCGATATCCGACCACGTGCGGATGCGGGCGTTGTCCTGCGAGGTCACGGCGTAGATCGGGCTGGCGAGATAGGGCCGGCTGAAGGCGACGCGCTGCGCCCGCGCTGGCGTGATTCCGACGGCCATCATGGCGATGTCGCAATCGCCGGCCTCGATCCGGTCCATGAAGCTCGTGAAGTTGGTCTCGACAAAGCCCAGGCGCACGGATAGCCGGCCCGCCAGGGCGCGGGCGAGGTCGACATCCAGGCCCTCCAGCTCGCTGTTGCGGGAGTTGCGATAGGAGATGGCAAAATAGTCAGGCCAGATGCAAACTCGCAATTCGCCGCGCGCCCGAATCGCATCCAGGCGGGGAGGGAGAGAAATTTGCGCCCGTGCCTCGATCAATGGAACGAGCCCTGCAATAATAGCCCAAATCATGCGCTTTAAAGCGATTCGCGACAGCATCCGACGCTCCTTCGCCCCCGCCAGACCAGAGCCGGGGCCAGCCCAAGCCGCACCCCGGCCAAGCCGTCTTTACGCGGTTGTGGCCGGCCTCGTCATCCTGTGCCTGCTCGCCGTCTACGGGATCGTGATGTATCGCGGCCGGAGCGAGTCCATCATCGCGGCGGAACGCCTCACGCAATCCGTAGCGGAGGCCCTCGCCGACCAGCTCACCCGGGCCATGCAGACGGTGGATCTCGTCCTGCTCGACCTGGCCGAGCGGTCGCTCGCGAGCGGGCCGGAGGCGTTCTCGGGCCAGCGCTCCAATCTTCTGCGCGACATCTCCCAGCTGCGCGGCATCGTGCTGACCGACGCGGCCGGCACCATCCTGGAATCGACGGCCGAGGGGCTGACGGGCCTGAGCCTGGGCGATCGCGAATGGTTCCGCGTGTTGCGCTTCGGCGGCCAGCAGCTGCGCCTCGGCCCGCCCGAGAGCGGGCGCTTCATCGGCGCGCCGAACGCCCGGCCGATCAGCGAGACCGGGCTGTGGTCCATCCCGATGGCCCGGGCCGTGCGCAATGGGCGCGGCGATTTCGAGGGCGCCGTGGTCGCGCTGCTGAACCCGGAATATCTGGTCACCATCTCGCGGCGCTATGCCGAGGCCTTCGGCGTGACCATCCGGCTGCACTCCTTCAACGGGGCTTTGCTGGCCCGCTCGGACGGCAGCCGGCAGGGGATCGGGCAGATCCACCCCGGCGCCTGGCCCTTCCGCAACTTCCTGCCCCGGCGCGAGAGCGGCACCTTCGTCGGCATCGACCAGGACGGCGTGGACGTGATGGCCAGCTTCGCCGTCACCCGCCAGGGCTTCTTCGTGGTCGAGGTGGCGCGCAGCCGTGGCGACGCGCTGGCGGGCAACCAGTCGCTCGGCCTGCTGCTGGGGCTCGGCGTGGGCGGGGCGGGGCTCTTCATCCTGCTGGCGCTCTGGCTGATGGTGCGCCAGGCGCACCGGCTGCGGGCCCAGGGCACGCAGCTGGCGCTGTCCGAAGCCGCGGCCCGCGCCGGCTCGCGCGCCAAGGAGGACTTTCTCGCCAGCATGAGCCACGAGATCCGCACGCCGATGAACGGCGTGATCGGGATGACCGGCCTGCTGCTCGACACCAAGCTCGACACGCTGCAGCGCCGCTACGCCGAGACCATTCAGAACTCGGCTGAGCACCTGCTGATGGTGCTCAACGACATTCTCGATTTCTCCAAGCTGGAAGCCGGCGCCGTCGAGCTGGAGCGCGTGCCCTTCGACCTGGAGAAGGAGATCGGCACCATCGTCGAGCTCTTCGCCCCGCGCGCGGCGAGCAAGGCCGTCGAGCTCGTCGTCTCCATGCCGCCCGAGCTGCCGCGCCTCGTGGTCGGCGATCCGGGGCGGTTCCGCCAGGTGCTGTTCAATCTCGTCGGCAATGCGGTGAAGTTCACCGACAGCGGCTGGATCGAGCTGGAGCTCTCCGCCGAGAGCCTGGGCCCGCGCCGGGGCTGGCGCATGCGCTGCGACGTGCTGGACACGGGCATCGGCCTCGATCCCGCGCAGGTGCCCCACCTCTTCGAGCGCTTCACCCAGGCCGATGCCTCGATCCGCCGGAAATATGGCGGCACGGGCCTCGGCCTCGCCATCTGCGTGCGCCTCGCCGAGGAGATGGGCGGCGGGCTCGAGGCCGCGCCGCGCGATCCGGCTCGCCCGCGCGGCGGCGGCAGCCGCTTCACCTTCACGGCGCAGCTCGGCCAGGTGCCCGGCCCGACCGACCTGCCGATCGCCTCGGCGCTGGCGGGGCTGCGCGTGCTGGTCGTGGATGACCTCGCCCTCAATCGCGAGATCATGGCCCGGCAGCTGGCCGGCATCGGCGCCGAGGCGCTGCTGGCGCCGGACGGGCCCACCGCCCTCGCCATGCTGCAGAAAAGCGCCAGCACCGGGCGCCCGGTGCGCGTGATCATCCTGGATGGGCAACTGGCCCAGGTGCGCGGAATCGATGTCGCGCGGCAGATCCGCGCGTTGCCGGAGGTTCCGCGCAGCGCGATCCTGCTGTGCTCCTCGGGCGCGGCGCTGGGACGCGAGCATCCGGAGGAGGGCCTGGTGGATGCGATGCTTCTCAAGCCCATCCTGCCGGCGCGCCTGCGCGAGGGGCTGCTCACGGCCGTCGCGCCGTCCGCGCCTGCCCCGGCCGCGGTCCCGGATGCCCCCGTGCAGGACGGGCCGAGGCGCAGGATCCTGCTGGTCGAGGACAACGCCACCAACCAGCTCGTGATGAAGACCATCCTGGGCCGGGCGAATTGCCAGGTGGACGTGGCGCCCGACGGCTCGGTCGCGGTCACCATGGCGCATGGCCAGCCCTATGACGTGATCCTGATGGACCTGCAGATGCCGGTCATGGACGGGCTGGAGGCCACGCGCCAGATCCGCGCGAGCGCCAATCCGAACCGGCGGACCCGGATCATCGGGCTGACGGCGGCCGTGGGTCCGGTCTTCGAGGCGCAGTGCCGCGCGGCGGGGATGGACGACTACCTGAGCAAGCCGGTGCAGCGGGCGGCGCTGCTGGAGCGCCTCGGCCTGACGATGGCCTGAGACGAAGGGCCCGCGCGGCGGATTGATTCGGCGACAGGATCTTCCGGCGCCTGGCCATGATTCCGACAGCCCGCCACACTGAAAAGGCGGATGAATTCCGCGGGGCGCGAAAAATCAGGTCTTCGCATCCTGACCTTTTTCTCAGTTTCCGGGCGCGCAAATCCCTGGACTGGTCAGGTCCGGCCATCCGCATGGCTGAGTTACTACCCTGGCAGATCAATCCTGGCCTCGACCGGAGTTGGCTAGGCATTCGGACATCCCGTCTTGCTCTCGCGAGCGCCTCGGGCACCGATCCGAAAAGCCGAGGATCAGAGCATGACCATGTTCAATCGCCGCGACGCGCTGGTGGCCATCACGGCCGGCGGCACGGCCTTCACCGCCGTCGCGCAGGCCGCCGACCCGCCGCAGCCGAGCCGTGGTCCCGGCTTCGGCGGGACCGACCCCGGGCCGCGCAACATCCCGCTGGATACGGCGCATCCGAGCCTGCTCAATCCGCCCGCCACGGATAGCGGCACCATCCCCAATCTGCGCTTCTCCTTCTCCGACGCGCCGATGAAGCAATATACGGGCGGCTGGACGCGGCAGGTGACGGCGCGCGAGCTCGGCATCTCCAAGCCCATCGCCGGCGTCAACATGCGGCTGAATGCCGGCGGCGTGCGGGAGCTGCACTGGCACAAGCAGGCCGAATGGGCCTTCATGCTCTACGGCACCGCGCGCATCTCCGCCGTCGACGAGAAGAGGCGCAACTTCGTCGACGATGTCGGCCCCGGCGACCTCTGGTACTTCCCGGCGGGCATTCCCCATTCCATCCAGGGCCTCGCCGGCGACGGCTGCGAATTCCTGCTGGTCTTCGACGACGGCGAATTCGACGAGGACAGCACCTTCCTCCTCAGCGACTGGTTCAGGCACATCCCACCCGACATCCTGGCCAAGAATTTCGGCGTCGGCGCCGAGAACTTCCGCCAGCTGCCGGACCCCGCCGCGCGCTACATCTTTCCCGCCCCCGTTCCGGGCAGCCTCGCCTCCGACCGGATCGCGGGGGCGACGCAGGCGCCACGAATCTTCAGCCACCACATGACCGCGCAGGCGCCGATCGCCTCGCGCGGCGGCAAGGTGTGGATCACCGACAGCTCGGTCTTCCCGATCTCGGAGACGATCGCGGCGGCGCTGGTCGAGATCGAGCCGGGCGGCCTGCGCGAGCTGCACTGGCATCCGAACACGGATGAATGGCAGTACTGGATCGCCGGCAAGGGACGGCTCGGGGTCTTCGCCGCGCACGGCCAGTCCCGCACCTTCGACTTCTCGGCCGGCGATGTCGGCTTCGTGCCCTTCGCCATGGGCCATTACGTCGAGAACACGGGCGACACGCCGCTGCGCTTCCTGGAGATGTTCAAGAGCAGCACTTACGCCGATGTCTCGCTGGAGCAGTGGCTGGCGCTGACGCCGCCAGGCCTCGTTCAGGCACATATGGGCTTCAGTGACGCGACCATGCAGGCGCTGCGGAAGGCCAAATCGCCGGTCCTGCCGGTGTGATCGCCGATCCCGATCGGGCGAGGTGACCTGACCGGGATCGTCTTCAGGTGGCTAGACCTTCCAGACCTGCTCCGGCTTGGTCCAGAGCACCGGGTCCCGCATCGCCTCGGCCAGGTTCCTCGCCACCGCGTCGATGATGGCCTGGCCCTTCTCGGCCGTCGCGGCGCGCGGATCGCCCTTCACGCCCGTGCGCGGCGCGCGCTCGGGGAAGCTGTAGAAGCGCGAGAAGCCGGGGCGGACCTGCGTGCCGGCATTGCCGCCGGCCGCCTCGTCCAGCTTGTCCATGCGGACCTGCTCCGGCTCCAGCGCGAGCCAGACCGAGGTCTCGCCCTCGCAGGCATGCATCACTCCGGACTGGGTGGTCAGCGTGGCCGCGATCTCGGCCGTCGCCACATTGGGCCAGGTGGTGGTGACGATGGCCATGCCGAATTCATGCGCGAGTTCGCGCACCGAGACGGCGAGCGGATCGATGTTGCCGCCGTGGCCGTTGACGATGAGCAGCCGCGTGAAGCCCTGGGCCTGCAGGCTGCGGGTGATGCAGCGCAGCAGCGCATGCAACGTCGCGTGGTCAATGGTGATGGTGCCGCCGAAGGGCAAATGATGCTCGGACATGCCGGTCCAGAGCGGCGGCAGCACGATGGCGGGAATCTCGGTGGCGAGCTTCGCAGCGGCCACGCTCATCGCATGGGCGGCGTGGCTGTCGGTCCAGACCGGCAGATGCGGGCCGTGCTGCTCGAGGCTGCCGATCGGCAGCACGGGCAGCGCGCCCTTCTCGGCCAGGGCTTTCAGCTCCGGGCCGGTCAAACGTTCCCAACGGACTTCCATAAGGCATGCTCCTTTTATCGGAGGAGCATGCCCCGTCGGGGATCAGGCCGGAACGCCGATCTTCATCTTTTCGGCGATCTGCACCGCATTCAGGGCCGCGCCCTTCAGCAGCTGGTCGCCGCAAAGGAAGAAGTCCAGGCCGCAATCGCCAAAGACGGGATTCGCACGGATGCGCCCGGCCTCGACGTCGTCCTGGCCCGTGGCCGTGAGCGGCATCGGGTATTGCTGCTTCGCCGGGTCGTCCCACGACGCGCACGCCGGCCGCCTTGGCCAGGACCGCGCGCGCGGCTTCCGGCGTCACAGGGCGCTCGGTCTCGATCGTCACCGCTTCGCCATGGACGCGGTAGGTCGGGATGCGGACCGCCGTGCAGGAAATGGGGAGATCGGGCATGCCCATGATCTTCCGGCTTTCCCAGGCGACCTTCATCTCCTCGCGCGTGTAGCCGTTCGGCTGGAAGCTATCGATCTGCGGGATGACGTTGAAGGCCAGCGGATGCGCGAAGACCTCGTTTCGGGCCGGCTGGCCCTCGACGAGAACGCGGCGCGTCTCGCGCTCCAGCTCGGCCATGCCCTCGGCGCCCGCGCCGCTGGCGGCCTGGTAGGTCGAGACGATGACGCGCTTGATGCCGAAGGCCTGACGCAGCGGCTCCAGCGCGACCACGAGGATCGCCGTCGTGCAGTTCGGATTGGCGATGAGGCGGTGGTCGCCGATCGCGTCGGCATTCACCTCGGGCACCACCAGCGGCACGTCGGCCTCCAGGCGGAAGGCGGAGGAGTTGTCCACCACCGCCACGCCCTCGGCGGCCAGCGCGCGCGCATGCGCCTTGGCGAAATCGCCCGAGACGGCGAGCAGCGCGAGATCGAGATGGCGGGCGGCCTCGAGGCTATAGGCCTCGATGGTAATCTCGCCGAAGGGCGTAATCTGTTTCGTGCCGGCGCTACGCGTCGAGGCGAAGAGCTTGAGCTCCGTCACCGGGAAGCCCCGCTTCGCGAGCACTTCCACAATTTCCTTACCGACCGCGCCCGTGGCGCCGATCACGCCGACCCGCATGTGCAGGATCCCTTCAGCTGACAAACCGGGCCGATTTAGCCCAGTGCAGACGGGAAGGCCAATGCTTTCAGGGCGTTCCGGTCATGCGGGCATGTCACCCCTGGACCGGCGCCAGCCGCGTGAGCCGCGAGGGCGTCATTTCCGCCAGCAGCACGCTGCCATCTGGGTGCAGCGCCAAGCCGTGCGCGCCGTTCAGCACCGCCCGCGCCCGGCTCAGCAGCGCGCCCTCGCGCGAGAAGATGGACAGGCGCGGCACCTGGTCCGTCACCCACCAATTGCCCTCGGCGTCGGACACCACGTCCATCGGCTTGAAGACGTCGGTGATCTCGCGGAGGAACTCGCCGCCCTCGGTGAAGATCTGGACCCGGCTGTTGTCGCGGTCGCAGACCGCCACCTCGCCCGCGACGTTCACCCAGACGGCATGCGGCGTGCAGAACTGGCCCGGCCCGCGCCCCGGCTCGCCCCAGCCGCCCCCGGGCGTGCCGTCCGGTTTGAAGCGATGCACGCGCGAGGCCGCATAGCCATCGCCCACGAACATCGTGCCGTCGGGCGCGAAGCAGACGTCGCAGGGGCTGTTGAAGGGCTGCCCGGCTTTGTCGCGCGTGCCGGTCTCGCCGAGCTTCAGCCCATCGGCGCCGAAGCGCGTGATCTGGTGCGTGTCGCGGTCCACGACATGCACGCTGCCGTCGGGCGCGGTGGCGAGCATATGGCCGTCCATCACGCCCTCGCCCCAGGCGTCGAGCCGCATGCCGTCGGCGTCGAGGACGATGACGGTCGGGGCCGGCGCATCGGCGTAGCAATCGGCGCGCAGCAACACGTAGATGCGCCCCGCGCGATCCACCGCCACGTCGCTGACGCGACCTGGTCCGGTGGGGATGTCGCCCCAGGGCCGCTGGATGAGGTAGCGCTGGGTGCCGAGGGTGACGAAGAGCTGCATGGGACGAGCTTGCCATGCGTCGCGAAAGGCGGCCACCGTCGCGCGCATGATTCGACATCAGCGCGCAATTGGCGCGGCCTCCCTGGAAGTGGCGGCGCAGGGGCTGGCGCGGCTGCACCAGGCGGCGCCCCTGCGCGTGCTCTTCCCCACGCCCGATCCGGGCCAGCCGCTGGAGGCGGCGCTGGTGAATGTCGCGGGCGGCCTGGCGGGCGGCGACGCGCTGGAGGCGCGGATCGCGCTGCGCGAGGGGGCGAGGGCGCTGGTCATGACGCCGGCCGCGGAGAAAGTCTATCGCAGCCTCGGCGAGGAATCGCGCATCGCCACGCGGATCGAGGTCGCGGAAGGCGCCGTGCTGGAATATCTGCCGCAGGAGGCGATCCTCTTCGACAACGCCCGCCTACGCCGCCGGATGGACGCGCGGGTCGCGCCCGGCGGCACCCTGCTGGCCGCCGAATCGGTCGTCTTCGGCCGCATCGCGCGGGGCGAGATCTGGCGGAACGGGCTGCTCCACGATTCCTGGCGTCTGCATCGCGGCGACCGCCTGCACTGGGCCGATGCCCTTGCTTTGGACGCGGCGCGGCGGGATGCGCCCTTCGGGCTGGAGGGAGCGGAATCCCTCGGCATGATGCTGCTCCTGGCCGAGGACGCCGCCCGCCACCGCGAGCTCGCGCGCGAGCTGACGCAGGGCGCGGCCAGCCTCGTCCGCCCCGGATTGCTGCTGCTGCGCTTCCTCGGCACGGCAGGCGGGGTGCGTGGCTGCATGGCCACGGCCATCATGGAGATGCGCGCCGCCGCCCTGAACCGCCCCAGGGCGCTGCCAAGACTGTGGACGTGCTGAGGCGCCCCGCGCCATGATGCTGCAATGCAACTGACCCCGCGCGAGAAAGACAAGCTGCTCATCGCCATGGCGGCCCAGGTGGCGCGCCGGCGGCTGGAGCGCGGCGTGAAGCTGAACCACCCCGAGGCCATCGCGCTCATCACGGATTTCGTGGTGGAGGGCGCGCGGGACGGCCGCACCGTCGCCGAGCTGATGGCGGCGGGCGGCGAGGTCATCGGCCGCCACCAGGTGATGGAGGGGATCGCCGAGATGATCCACGACATCCAGGTCGAGGCGACGTTTCCGGACGGCACCAAGCTCGTCACCGTCCACAATCCGATCCGATAGGGGCACGCCCATGATCCCCGGCGAAGTCACCTGCCCCGAGGGCGAGATCGAGCTGAACGCAGGCCAGCCGGTCACGGAGCTGGAGGTCGCCAATACGGGCGACCGGCCCATCCAGGTCGGCAGTCATTATCATTTCTTCGAGACGAACGCGTCGCTCGCCTTCGACCGCGAGGCGGCGCGCGGCCAGCGGCTCGACATCGCGGCGGGCACGGCGGTGCGCTTCGAGCCGGGGCAGACGCGCAAGGTGAGGCTGATCCCGCTGCTCGGCCTGCGCGTGGTCCACGGCTTCCGTGGCCTCGTTGAAGGAAAAGTCTGATGCGCGGCCTGCTGATCGCCTTCGGGCTCCGCCCTCAGTCGGCAGGACGCGTCTGATGGCGAGGCTTTCCCGCTCCGCCTATGCCGGCATGTATGGCCCCACGGTCGGCGACAAGGTGCGCCTGGCCGATACCGAGCTCTTCATCGAGGTCGAGCGCGACCTCACCATCTATGGCGAGGAGGTGAAGTTCGGCGGCGGCAAGGTGATCCGCGACGGCATGGGCCAGTCCCAGCTCACGCGCGCCCAGGGCTCGGCCGATACCGTCATCACCAATGCGCTGATCCTCGATCACTGGGGCGTGGTCAAGGCCGATGTGGCGCTGCGCGACGGGCTGATCATGGCCATCGGCAAGGCCGGCAATCCCGACACGCAGCCGGGCGTGGACATCATCATCGGCCCGGGGACGGAAATCATCGCGGGCGAGGGAAAGATCCTCACCGCGGGCGGCATCGACGCGCATATCCACTTCATCTGTCCGCAGCAGATCGAGGAGGCGCTGGCTGCCGGCATCACCACCATGTTCGGCGGCGGCACGGGCCCCGCGCACGGCACGCTGGCCACCACCTCCACGCCCGGCCCCTGGCACCTCGCACGCATGCTGCAGGCCGCCGAGGCCTTCCCGATGAATCTCGGCTTTCTCGGCAAGGGCAATGCCTCCAAGCCCGATGCGCTGGAGGAGATGATCCGCGCGGGCGCGGCGGGCCTCAAGCTGCACGAGGACTGGGGCACCACGCCCAAGGCCATCGACACCTGCCTGGACGTGGCCGACCGCTTCGACGTGCAGGTCGCCATCCACACCGACACGCTGAACGAATCCGGCTTCGTCGAGGAGACGATCAAGGCCATTGCCGGCCGCTGCATCCAGGCTTTTCATACCGAAGGCGCGGGGGGCGGGCACGCGCCGGATATTCTGCGGCTTGTCGGCGAAGCGAATGTGCTGCCGTCCTCGACAAACCCCACCATGCCCTACACCGTGAACACGGTGGACGAGCATCTCGACATGCTCATGGTCTGCCATCACCTGGACCCACGCATCGCCGAGGACGTGGCCTTCGCGGAATCCCGCATCCGGCGCGAGACCATCGCCGCCGAGGACATCCTGCAGGACATGGGCGCCATCAGCATGATGTCGTCCGACAGCCAGGCGATGGGACGCGTCGGCGAGGTCATCATCCGCACCTGGCAGACCGCGCATAAGATGAAGGTCCAGCGCGGCCCGCTGCCCGGCGAGACCGGCCGGAACGACAACCTCCGCGCGCGCCGCTACATCGCGAAGTACACGATCAACCCGGCGATATCGCAGGGCATCGCCACGCATGTCGGCAGCGTCGAGGTCGGCAAGATGGCGGATCTGGTGCTGTGGAACCCGGCCTTCTTCGGCGTGAAGCCCGAGATGGTGATCAAGGGCGGTTCCATCGCCATGGCGCCGATGGGCGACCCCAATGCCTCCATCCCCACGCCGCAGCCGGTGCATTACCGCCCGATGTTCGGCGCCTATGGCCGTGCGCTGCTCTTCGGCAGCGTGACCTTCACCTCCACCGCCGCCATCGAGGCGGGGATTGACCGCAGGCTCGGCCTCACGCGGCCGCTGCTGCCGGTGTTCAACACGCGCGGCGGCATCACCAAGAAGAGCATGATCCTGAACGACGCCACGCCGAAGATGGAAGTGGACCCCGAAACCTACGAGGTGCGCGCCGATGGCGAGTTGCTGATCTGCGAGCCCGCCGAGGTGCTGCCCATGGCGCAGCGCTATTTCCTGTTCTGACCGGAGGATCCCCGATGCACGACACCCTCCCCCGCGCCACGAAGGTGCTCCCTGCCGGCAGCTTCACCGCCGATGCCGAGGTCAGGCTCGACTTCGACGACCGCTTCCGCCGCCGCAAGCGCTACGAGACGGCCGGGGGCATCCCCTTCGTGCTGGACCTCGCCGAGGCGCAGGTGCTGCGCGACGGCGACGGGCTGCTTCTGGATGACGGCCGCGCCGTGCTGGTCCGCGCGGCGGAGGAGACGCTGGTGGAGGTTCGCGCCACCAGCCCTTCGCATCTCGTGCGGCTCGCCTGGCATATCGGCAACCGCCACCTGCCGGCCGAGCTTCAGGCCGACCGCATCCTGATCCGCGAGGATCATGTGATCGAGGCCATGCTGCGCGGACTCGGCGCGACGGTGACCAAGGTGCGCGCGCCCTTCAATCCCGAGGGCGGCGCTTACGGCGAGCACAACCGGAGCTCGCACCAGCCTTTCCGCGAGCATGGCCAGGATCACCACAGCCACGACCATGGACACGACCACGATCATGACCACAGGCATGATCACGACCATGGCCACGGACATCACCACCATCACCGCCATGGTGACTGACGCCGATCTCTTCCGCCTGATGGCCTGGACCTCGCCCGCCTATCCGGTGGGCGGCTTCAGCTACAGCCACGGGATCGAGATGGCGGTGGAAGAGGGGCGCATCCCCGATCGCCACGCGCTGCTGCGCTATGTCGAGGCGGTGCTGCGCGCCGGCGCGGGTCATGTGGATTCCGTGCTTTTCGCGCATGCCCATCGCGCGCCGGATGATGCCGCGCTGGACGACATCGCGGAGCTCGCCGCCGCCTGGCGCGGAACCGCCGAGACGGCGCTGGAATCCACGCAGCAGGGCGGCAGCTTCGCGAGCGTCACCGCCGCGACCTGGCCCGATACGCGCTTCGCGGCCTTCGCCAAGCGCCATCGCGGACGGCTCGCCCATGCCGTGGCCTTCGGCGCGGCGGCGGGCATGGCGGGGATGCCGTTGCGCGTCTCGCTTCTGGCCTATCTGCAAGGCTTCTGCGCCAATCTCGTCAGCGCCGGGGTGCGCCTGGTCCCGCTCGGCCAGACCGACGGCCAGCATGTGACGGCGGCGCTTTTGCCCATCGTCGCCGAATGCGCGACCCTCGCCGAACATGCATCCCTCGACGATCTCGGCACTTCGGTACCGCTCCTCGACATGCTCTCCATGCGTCACGAAACCCAGTACACAAGGCTCTTCCGCTCATGAGTAACGGACCTTTCCGCGTCGGCGTCGGCGGCCCCGTGGGCTCCGGCAAGACGGCGCTGGTCGAACGCCTGTGCAAGCTGCTGCGCCAGACGCACGACATCGCGGCCATCACCAACGACATCTACACCAAGGAGGATGCGGAGTTCCTCACCCGCGCCGGCGCGCTGGAGCCCGATCGGATCATGGGCGTCGAGACCGGCGGCTGCCCGCACACCGCCATCCGCGAGGACGCCTCCATCAATCTCGCCGCCGTGGAGGAAATGTCCGAGCGCTTCCCCAGGCTGGAGCTGCTCTTCATCGAGAGCGGCGGCGACAACCTGGCCGCCACCTTCAGCCCCGAGCTCGCGGATCTCACCATCTACGTCATCGACGTCTCGGCCGGCGACAAGATCCCCCGCAAGGGCGGGCCGGGCATCACGCGCTCGGACATGCTGGCGATCAACAAGATCGACCTCGCGCCGCTGGTGGGCGCGGACCTCTCCGTGATGGACCGCGACGCGAAGCGCATGCGGGGCGCGCGGCCCTTCATCTTCTCCAATCTGAAGATCGACCTGGGCGTGGCCGAGATCGCCGACTTCATCCTGGAGCAGGGCGGCCTGGCCTCCCGCGAGGCCCGGCTCGCTACCGCCTAGACAGGCTCGCCACGGCCGAGAGCACGGCCAGCACGGCGCCGCAGAGGAAGGCCAGCCACGGCCCCGCCAGCGTGAAGCAGGCGGCGGCCGTCGTCGCGCCGAAGGTCTGGCCCAGCACCCGCGCCGTCGATTGCAGCCCGCCCGCGCCGCCCGCCCGGGCGCGCGGCGCGCTGATCACGATCGCGCGGTTGTTGGGGGCCTGGAAGAAGCCGAAGCCGATGCCGGCGAGCAGAAGCGTCGGGCAGATGAGCTCCGGTCGGTCGGCCGGCAGGAAGGACAGCAGCGCCATCGCGCTCGCCATCGTCACGCCGCCGATGGCGCAGGGGATGGCCGAGGGCAGACGGTCCGACAGGCGTCCGGCGATGGGCGCGAGCAGCCCGATCGCGAGGGGATAGGGCGTGATGATCAGCCCGATCTGCACGGGCGAGAACCCCGCCGCCGAGAGGTGGAAGGGCAGGTTGATCGCCACCAGGATATGCGCGGCGAACATGCAGGTGGAGGCGATGACCGCGATGCGGATCGCGCGCACACGCAGCAGGTCGAGCGGCAGCAGCGGCGCCGAGCGCGACATCTCGCGCCAGACCAGGGCGATCCCGCAGACGATGCCCAGGGTCAGCAGCAGCCCGCCGGTGGCCGGCCGGTGCAGCAGCAGGTCGAGCCCCAGGAAGACCAGCCCGAAGGCCACGACATTGAGCCCCGCCGAGAGGATGTCGAAGGGGCGTCGCTGCGGCGGAACGTCGGGCAGATACCGCACGCCGAAGGCCAGGGCCGCCAGACCGATGGGCAGATGCACGGCGAAGACGAAGGGCCAGGGCGCCACCGCCAGGACCGCGGCGCCGATGGAGGGGCCGGAGGCCGAGCAGAGGGCGACGACCATCGCGTTATTGCCGATGGCGCGGCCCAGTTGCGAGCCCGGATGGGTGAAGCGGATCAGGCCGGAAAGCAGGCTCATCACCGCCCCGGCCCCCAGGCCCTGGGCGACACGCGCCGCCAGCAGCAGTCCGAAGCTCGGCGCCAGGGCGGAGCCCAGCGCGCCGAGCAGGAACAGCGCCAGTCCGAAGCTCCAGACGCGCTTGAAGCCGAGAATCTCGCCGAGGTTGGAGAAGGGAATCAGCGTCCCCACCACGGTGATCTGGAAGGCGTTGACCACCCAGACGACCTCGGCCGGCGTCAGCCCCAGCGACTGCGCCGCCGAGGGCAAGGCGATGTTCACCATGCTCGCATCGAGCACGGCGATGGCGATGCCCGCGCCCAGGCAGATGGTGGCATAGGTGCGGCGGGGCTGCGGCAGGCCGTCGGGCTCGGCCCGCGCCGTATCGGACATGTTACTCACAGGTTCCGTGAGTCGCATGACGCGACGGAGGCGAAAAGCCTGGGGCCGGCACGGCAGCCCTGCCGTTCACGCGGCGCGCGATGTCTTCGCCCCGGCCACCCACAGCGAGGCGCGGACAAGATGGTCGCGCGTCACGAGGGCGGTGAGCTGATCCTCGGCCCAGCCCTCGACATCCATACGCTTGCCGAAATCATCCGGCGGCGCGTTGTCCTCGATCTCGACCGGCGTGCAGCCGAAGCGGGGATTGCCGCCGAGGTCGTGCTGCGCCGGGAAAGGCGCGATATTGGGCGTTTCCATGCGGCGAGGCTACGCCGCATGGAAGGATCATCGCAATCCTCAGTTGGTGAAGACGCGCGCCGCCAGGGCCGCCTGGAACAGCACCTGCATGATGTCCGTCGCGAGCTGGAGGTAGCGGCCATCCAGCCGCGGCAGCGCGATCACCTCGTCGCCCGGCCGCAGGGGCGAGCTGGGGTCGAGCACCACCTCGCCGGAGGCGCGACGGATCATGATGTTGCTCATGCTGCCGCGCGCCGTGAGGCCGCCGGCCTCGGCCACGAGCCGTTCGACTGTCATGCCCTGGCGCCAGACGACGGCGCGCGGTGTGCCGATCTCCCCGGCGACCAGAACGGTGTCGCGCCGCTCGGGAATGACGATCGTATCGCCGTCCAGCAGCCGCACGCTGGAGCACATGCCGTTGCTGAAGACGACGACCCGCCCCTCGGGCTGGATGCGGCGGGCGCGCTGCAGATAGGTCGAGACCATATTGGCCTCGGCCGTGCGGATATTGGCCACGCCCTGCGTGGGAGACACGGTGAGGAAGAGCGCGCGCTCCAGCCGGTCCGCCGCTTCGTTCAGCGAGCGGGTCTGCTGCGCGGCGACGCTCGGCCGAAGCAGGAAGATGCTGGAGGTGTCCGCCAGGACCGGATCGACGGCGATGTAGTCGAGCAGGTCGCAGAGCTGCACGTCCCGGTCGACGACGAGCACCGAGGGGCCGATGCGGCTGCCTTCGACCGTGACCTGCACCGTCTGGGCTGGGCGGTCGGTGATGAAGGTCACGACGTCCTGGTCGCCGAGGGTGACGCCCGGCAACTCGGCCAGGGTCGCGTAACGCGAATAGGGGCGGCCGTCGCGGCTGCCCTGGATGATGGCGTTGGTCGCGCTCGGCAGCGGGCGCGCGTATTCGATGATTTCGCGGCCGCTCATCACGCGGTTCGGAACTTCGAAGAGGAAGTTGTTGCGCACCGCGCCGTTCGCGCCGGCAAGGGCGCGCTGCCGTCCGACGACCAGCGTGTCGCCTTCCTGCAGCCGGATGGTCGGCAGGCGGCCGTCCAGGAGGAAGTCGTAGAGGTCGACATTGGTCACGCGCCGGCCGCCGCGCAGGATCGAGATCTCCCGGTAGCTGCCGCGCGAGGCATCGACGCCGCCGGCGCGCACCAGGAAGTCCAGCACGCTGTCGGATGGGCTGCCGGCGAAGCGGCCCGGCGTGCGCACGAAGCCGGTCACATAGACGCCGATGCGCTGTGTCGACAGCAGCACGGAATAGACCTGCACCTGCTGATTGTAGACGCGGCCCACCTCGGACTGGACGCGGGATTGGAGATCGCCCGAGCGCGTGCCGGCCAGCAGGACGGGGCCGATATTGGGCAGGAAGAAATTGCCGGAAGGATCGACGACGCCGGTTGCTTCGGAATCCATGGCGCCCCAGACTCGGACCGAGACCCGGTCCCCGGGGGCCAGCACGTAATTCGGGTTGGGCGCATCCGAGGTCGTGTCGGCGGATCGCGTGAAGAGCGTGGCGCCGAAGACGGCGGTGGGCCGGCCCGTCGCGCGCGACATCTCGCCGAGCGGTGTCACGACCGTGGCGCCGGCCTCGGCCTCGGTGGTCGAGCCCAGGCGATTCGTGCCGGGATCGCCGGGAGCCGAGCCCGCCGCGCTGGCGCCGGGGTTGCCGCCGGTGAAGGCGGCCGGGGCCGTGGTCGTGTTGAAGAAGTTGCCCAGGAGTCCTGCATTCTGCGCGTGCGCCCCTTGTCCCGCCAGGACAAGGAGTGCCGCCAGGGGCCATCCGGATCAGAATATCAGCGCGCATGTTCTCTCATCCCGGCCAGCATCAACCAAGCCAAACCATACAAAAGGCTCAACGACAAAAATACATAGAGCGTCGCCCAATAGGGCAGCGGAAACAGGGAACGCTCCGCGAGATTGGGCTCGACCACGCGCAGCAGGAAGATCTGCTGGCGCTGGGCATCGCCGGCGGCACGGTCGGACGCGATGCGTGCGCCGGACAGCTGCTGCGAGGCCAGATCCACCTCGCCTTGCAGGCGCGTGAAGGTCGCGAGCTGTTCGGTGATGCCGCTGCCGGCCATCGCGAGCCGCTGCCGTTCTTCCCGGGCCTGCGCGTCGAGTGCTGCGATCCGGTTGCGGAGGTTCTGAATTTGCGGGTTGTTGGGCCGCGCGAAGGCCTGCAGCGCCTGCAGATCGCTCCGTGCGCGGGCGGCATCCGACTCCAGCTGGCCGATGGTGCCGACGGCGATTCCGGAAGACTGGCTCGGATCGAGCGACTGCGATTCCTGCCGGAACAGGGTGACCGCCGTCTGTGCGTTCATCAGCCGCTCCTCGGCGCGCTGAAGCTCGATGCGCGAGGCCCGCAGGGCTTCTTCGCGCACGTTGAAGTTCATCTCATTGACCAACTCCTCGCCCAGGCTCAGCAGGCGGCGCGAGATCTCGCGGCTGTCCTCCGGCCGGAAGGTCCAGACACGGAGGATGGTGATCATGGTCGAGGCATCGATATCGGCGCTGACCTGCCATCGGTAGAAGGAGCGCAGCCGCTCGGCCGTCGGCTTCTCCCACCAGAGCCGGAAGACCGGATCGGCGAAGGAGGGGCGGAACACCTCCAGAAGGTCGATGCGGTCGCGGATCCGGTTGATCGCGTCATAGGACATGAGGAAGTCCTTCACCGCGGCGATGTTCTCTGGCGAGGTGATGAAGCCGGCGGAACCGAGCATCTCGCCCCCCACATTGGAGGCGGCCGCGCGCGGCATCTGCGAGCGGACCGTGAATCGCGACTCGCTCAGATACTGGGGGCTTGCGACCAGGAACAGATAGAGCCCGGCCAGTAGGGTCGGGAAGAGCACCCAGCAGCTGAAGGGATGGCCGCGCAGCCATTCGCCCAAGCTCAGGCGCCGGCGCTTGCCGTCACCGATGGAGCCCAGCAAGGGGCGCTCGCGCGACCGCTCGCGCAGCGCGGTGGGCCTGCCGAGGGCCGGGGTGGTGGAAGGTTGGGTGCGCGGCGTGTACGTCTGCTGGCTAGAGCTGCTTGTACTCGGCGAAAGCTTGGTCCAGATCTTCATGGAATTTCAGCCTTCCATCGCTCAGAATTGCGGCATGCGTGCAGAGTGAGCGAACGGTCTCCATTTGATGGGACACGAGGATGAGCGCGCTGCGCCCTCGTCGCGACAACAGCGACTGCCGGCATTTCTCGGCAAAGCGCGCATCGCCCGCCGCGATGACCTCGTCGATCAGATAGCATTCGAAATCCACGGCCATGGAGAGGGCGAAGATGAGGCGTGCCCGCATGCCGGCCGAATAGGTCTTCACCGGCTGACGGAACTGGTCGCCGATCTCCGAGAACTCCTGGACGAAGCTTTCCACCCAGTCGATGCGCCGGTCGTAGAGCCGCGCGATGAAGCGGGCGTTGTCCGCGCCCGAGAGCGCGCTGTGCACCGCTCCGTCGTACCCCATCGGCCAGGAGATGCTCATGCGCCGCCGGACCCTGCCCGAGGTCGGGTGCTCCACGCCGGCCATGATCTTGATGAGCGTGCTCTTGCCCGATCCGTTGCGCCCGAGGATGCCGACGGCATCGCCCGGCCAGAAGGTCGCGTCGACGCCCTTCAGCACTTCGCGCGTGATGCCGTTCCGCTTGAAGCTCTTGCGGACGTCGCTCAGTTCGAGCATCGCCGCTCATGCCTCGAAATGCGGCTTGGCCGCCTTGATGGCGCAGAGGCCCAGGAAATTGAGGCTGATAATCCAGGTCAGGACATATCCAACGTCGTAATGATAGGGCACGCCCAATCCGAATTGTCCCTCGCGCGTGAATTCCATGATGTGGATCAGCGGAACCCAAAGCAGGACTTCCTGATAACCGCCAGGTAGCCACCAGACCATATAGAACATGCCCGAGAAGGGCATCATCAGATAGGTCATGGGGTGGACCAGGCGATCGACGAGCTGCGAGCCGATGGCCGTGGCCGACAGGACGAGCAGGCCCGTTCCGTGCGCGAGGCCCATCATCATCAGGACGCCCATGGCCATCTGCAGCGAATCCGCCGGCCACTCGCCTTCGAACAGGCCTATGAGCATGCAGAACACGGCCATGCAGGTCATGACGGCGGCGGTGTCCAGCAGGGTGCGCGCCACCATGACCGCCTCGATGGTGACCTTCGAGTGGTAGAAAAGCTGGAAATTGGACTCGATGCCGTGGGGTGATCGATTCACCAGAGTCCGGAACAGGTAGAACAGGATGTAGCCGATGACGAAGAAGCTGAACTTGTTCAGGCCGCCCGGCATGGAGGAATCGATGCCGCCAAAGCGCTTGAGAAGGGCGACTCCCAGGCCCAGCGTCGCCGGCTCGACGAAAAGCCACACATAGCCGAGGTTTTCGCGCCCGAAGCGCGTGTGAATCTCGCGCAGGATCAGCGCGCCGATGACCCGGCAGCGCGCCCGGACCGCGCCGTACAGGCTGATGTCATGCGGGATGTACCGCATGGAGCCCATCTAGCGCAGCGATCCGCGCAGCAGCGGCCGCGACGAGGCGAAGGCGCCGTCCGGCCGGCGGCAGGCCACCGCCACCCTCTCGGATCCGCCATAGCCGAGCGTGATCTCACGGCACTCGCGGCCGCTGGCGGCATTGTAGGAGCGTGTGAAACGCGCCGGGGCGCCATCGACCGTCCCGGTCTGTCCGGGCGAGGCCGAGGCCGCGAAATCTCCGAGCGCATCGGTCCCCCGCGGCAAGGCGGCGACCTGCGCCCCAGGGTCGGCGATCGGACCCGAGCCCAGGCTGGGGGCCATTCCCGGAACCATCCCGCACCCGGCCAGTCCCGCTGGCAGCAGGATCAGGACAATCCGCATCAAACCCTTCAAAGGTGGAATCCCTCTTCAACTCAACGGCGCCAGGCCGGACGGCACCCACTTCGCAGCCCTTCTATCGCGTCTCCCCTGGGTCAACAAATCATTGCCAAACGGAATGATTGAACGCTCACGTATCGGCTGATTGTCTTTAGAGGGAGAGCCGACCGAATCGCCATGACGTATCAATCCATCCTCGTCACCGGATCGTCACGGGGCCTCGGGGCCGCTTTGGCGCGCCGCTTCGCGGCCCCCGGCGTGACACTGCGCCTCGTGGCGCGCGATGCCGGGGCCCTGGCCGCCTCGGCCGCGGCCTGCGTCGGACGGGGCGCCACGGTCGAGACCGCGCTGTGCGACGTGCGCGACGCCGCCGTCCTGGCCTCGCGGCTCCAGGCCTGGGACGACGCCGTGCCCTTCGACCTCGTGATCGCCAATGCGGGCGTCACGGGCGGCACGCCGCCCGGCGGCGGGCTGGAGGACTGGGCGAGCGCCGACCGGGTGCTGGGGGTGAACCTGATCGGCGCCGTCAACACCGTGGCGCCGCTGCTACCGCGCCTCGTGGCACGAAGGGCCGGGCGCCTGGCCTTCATCGCCTCGGTCGCGGCCTTTCGCGGATTGCCGGACAGCCCGGCCTATTGCGCCTCCAAGGCGGGGCTATGGGCCTATGGCGAGAGCCTGCGCGCGCGTCTCGCCCCTGAGGGGGTGGGCGTCACGGTCTGCGCCCCCGGCTTCTTCCAAAGTGCGATGAGCCGGAAGTTCAGCGGCTCCCACCCCTTCGAGCTGAGCGCGGAGGCGATGGCCGAACGCCTGGCCCGCGCCATCGAGGCCGGGCAGGGGCGTGCCATCGTCCCGCGCCGGATCGGCCTGCCGCTGCGGCTGCTGGAGCTGCTGCCGGCGCGGCTCGCGGATCTCGCCACGCGCCGCTTCCGCTTCACCATCGCGGATCAGCGATAGGCTTGGGCCGCCTTCGCATAGCCCACGCGCCGCTCGGGCGGCGTGGGCCAACGGCCGGTGACGCGCTCCAGCAGCATCTGCGCGTCCGAGGTCATGCCGGCCTCCATCGCGCAGTCGAGGAAGAGCTGCTCCAGCACGTCCTGCTGGGCATGGCTGCCGCCGAGCTCGTAGATCCCGCCGATCGCCGGGCGCATCGCCTGCACCGCCTCGGCATGCCGGCCGCGCGCGCGCAGCAGCAGCGCCTCGCAGCAGGGCAGCGCCGCGTCGCGGACGATGCGGGCATTCTCGCCGCTATTGGCGCGGCCGTAGTCGCGCATGGCATCCAGCATGCGCTCCGCCGCATCGAAGCGGCCATCGGCGGTCAGCGCCATCATCCAGTGCGGCAGGGTGAAGGCCGAGAGGCAGTCGCCGATGCGGGCCTCCGCCTTGTCGGCCAACTCCAGCCAGCGCTCGCCCACATCCACACCCTGGCGCTGCAGCCGGAAGAGCATGGAGGCCGCGTTCTGGCAGTCGATGTAGAGATCCGGCTGCATCTGGGTGATCGGGCTGTCCAGGTTGCGGAAGCCGGTGTCGTAGAGGCGCAGCACCTCGTCGAACTCGCCGCGCTCCATGTGGAACATGGCCTGGTGCCAGGAGAGGTGGTGCAGCAGGTTGTTGCCGCCGTCGAAGTTGTGCGCGAGGCCGGTGATCCACTGGATGCCTTCGCTGCGGCGGCCCTGCATTTCCAGCACATGCGCCACCGCATGCGCGGCCCAGAGATCGGCCGGGTCGCGGCGGATGGCCTCGCGGCCGGCGGCCTCGGCGACGATCAGGCTGCCGCATTCCTCGTGCGCGAAGGCGCGGCAGGCGAGCAGCGAGCCATAGCCCGGCACCTCGCCGTCCCAATGGGGCAAGGCGCGCTCGACCGTGGCCATCATCTCCGGCGTCTTGCCCATCCAGAAGGCGGCGAAGTGGTGCAGGCGGAAGGCGAGGATGTCGCGTGGATGCTCGGCGAGCAGATGCTCCCAGATGGTGATGGCGTGGTCCTGCCCGCCTTCGGACCAGGCGGCGAGCGCAGCCATGTGCATCTGCTCGCGCGGCGTGCCACCGAGGCCGCGGGCCGCGTCCAGCGCGGTCTTGGCGGCGGGGACATGCGCCGACTTATAGGCCAGCATGGCGAAGGCCGCCTTCATGACGTGGAGCATGGGCGCCTCGCCATCCAGCTTCAGCGCGGCCTTGAGGCGCAGCGGCGTGTCGGCGCGGTATTTCAGAAAGCCCTCGACGGTGTGGTCGAAGGCGCGCACCGCCTCCTCCGAGGCGAAGCTGGCGCGGTTTCCCTGAGCGTCATGCGGCATGATCAGACTCCGAATTCAGCGAGGACGGCGTTGGTGTCCTGCCCGAGCGCGGGCGCGGGCATCTCCCAGGCGCCGAGGCCGGGGATGGCCGGGAAGGGCAGCGCCCCGAGCCCCGGCTGCTGCAGGACCGGCGCGGCATGGATGGCCTGCACATGCGCCTCGGCCAGGTATTCCAGCGGCGTGTTCACCTTGTCGCACAGCAGCCGCGCGGCCTGGAGCAGGCCGAGCCACTCCGACGCGGTCCTGGTGAGGAAGACCTCGCGCAGGATGGCGACCAAAGCGGGCTTGTTGGCGAAGCGGGTCGGGAAATCGGTGAAGCGTGGATCCTGTGTCAGCTCCGGCCGGCCGAGCACGTCGCAGAGCGTCACCCACTCGCTCTCGCGCACCAGGGCGAACATCACCGAGACGCCGTCCTGGGCGGGATAGGCGCCGGCGGGGGTGTTCACCTCGTCGGGCATGCGCCCGAGCAGGCCGGATTCCGCGATGGGCAGCACGAGCATGGAGGCCGCGCCCTGCATCAGCGAGATGTCGAGATGCCGCCGCTTCGGCGGGGCGCCCGAGGCGCGGTCGGCCGCCTGTTCGGCCAGCGCGGCCTGGCAGGCGGCGAAGGCGGAAAGGCCGGTGAAGACGTCCACGATCTGCGTGCCGACGCGGTGGGGCATCCCGTCCATGCCCGGATTGATCGCGACCACGCCGCAATAGGCCTGGGCCACGCTGTCGGTGCAGGGGCGTTCGCTGTACGGGCCCTCCTGGCCGAAGCCCGAGACGGAGATGCAGACCGCGTCGGGCTTTGCGCTTTCGGGGCCGAGGCCGATGCGCCGCGCCACGCCGGGCCGGAAGGCCTCGATGAGCACGTCGGCCTTGGCGGCCAGCTTCGCGGTCTTCGCGCGGTCGGCCTCGTCGGTGAGGTCCAGCACGATGGCGCGCTTGCCGCGGTTGAAGGCGGTGTGCATGACGCTGTGGCTTTCCGCGCGCGTGCTGAGGCCACGGGACCAGTCGCCCTTGGGAGGCTCGAGCTTCACGACGTCGGCACCGCACTGCGCCAGCAGCATCCCGCAATAGGGGCCGGCGATGCCCTGGGCGGCGTCGAGAACGAAAATTCCCTTGTAGGGCTGCAGCATCGTTTTCCTCCTGTTGGAGGCATCATCGCGGAAAAAGCCGCCGGGGCGAAGGGCCGGTGGCCCCGGCCCGGGACCGCGCTATCATCCGCGCAATCCACAAAGGAACGTCCATGACCGCCACACGCCGCGCCCTGCTGGGCGCCGCCCTCGCCGCGCCCGCGCTCGCCCAAGCCCAGACCCCGGATTGGCCCCGCTCCGTGCGCGTGATCGTGCCCTATCCGCCGGGCGGCCCGACCGACATTGTGGGCCGCGTGACGGCGGCGGGCCTCCAGGCCGAGCTGGGCTCGGCCTTCGTCGTCGAGAACCGGGCCGGCGCCGGCGGGACCATCGGCGCGGGCGAGGCCTCCCGCGCCGCGCCGGACGGCACGACCTTCCTGGTCAATGCCTCGGCGCATGTCATCACCCCGCACCTCATGCGCGGGCTGCCCTTCGACGCCCTGGCCGATTTCACGCCCGTCACCGAGATCGTGAAGGTGCCGCTCATCCTCGTGGTGAACGAGGCGGTGCCGGTGCGCTCCGTGCAGGACCTCATCAACCTCGCCAAGGCGCAGCCGGGGCGGATCTCCTACGCTTCCTCCTCGATCGGCGGCGCGCCGCACCTGGCGGGCGAGCTGTTCAAGCTGATGACGCGGACGGACATCACCCACATCCCCTATCGCGGTTCGGGCCCGGCCCTGCAGGACCTGCTGGGCGGCACGGTGCAGGTCATGTTCGACAGCCTGGCCTCGTCCGCCGAGCATGTGCGCTCCGGCCGGCTGCGCGCCATCGCGGTGACGACGACGCAGCGCCTGCCGAGCCATCCGGAACTGCCAACCATCGCCGAGTCCGGCGTCCCCGGCTACGAGATGACCACCTGGTACGCCATGTGGGGCCCGAAGAACCTGCCGCCCGCCATGGCCGCGCGCATGCAGCAGGCGGTCGCGAAGGTCTGCCAGCGCGAGGATGCCCGCGCGCGCTTCGCCTCCATGGGCGCCGACCCGATCGCCAGCGCGCCGGCCGATTTTGCCCGCTTCTCCGCAAGCGAGTACGAGCGTTTCGGGCGGCTCGTTCGTGACGCCGAGATCAAGGGGGAATGATGCGCGCACTGGTCTGCGAATCCTGGCGGAGCTTCGACGAGCTCGAGATCAAGGATATCCCGCCGCCGCCGATGCGGCCCGGCGCGGTCCGCATCAAGGTCGAGGCCGTGGGCGTCTCCTTCGCCGTGCAGCTCGTCGTCGCGGGAAAATACCAGCGCAAGCCGCCGCTGCCCTTCGTGCCCGGCACCGAGGTCGCGGGCACCGTGCTGGAAGGGCCGCTGCCCAAGGGCACGCGCGTCTTCGCCGTGCTCGACTGGGGCGGCTTCGCACAGGAGGCGGTGGCGGATGCGATCCACGTCACGCCCATCCCCGACGGCCTGCCGCTGGCGGCTTCCGTCGCCTTCCCGATCAGCTATCCGACCGCGGGCTCGGCGCTGATGTGGCGCGGCCGGGTGAAGGCGGGCGACTGGGTGCTGGTGCATGGCGCGGCGGGCGGCGTCGGCCTCGCGGGCGTGGAGATCGTGAAGGCGCTGGGCGGGCGCGTCATCGCCCGCGCCGGCGCGGCCAAGCATGCGATGCTGCATGCGCGCGGCGCGGATGCGGTGCTCGACAGCGCCGCGCCCTTCCGCGAGCAGGTGCGCGAGATCACCGGTGGCGCGGGCGTGGATTGCGTGCTGGATACGCTGGGCGGCGACATCTTCGATGAATCGCTGCGCTGCCTGGGCGACGGCGGCACGCTGGTGACGGTGGGCTATGCGGGCGGCGGCATTCCCACCGTTCCGGCGAATATCCTGCTGCTGAAGAACATCGCCGTCGCGGGGCTCAACTGGGGCACCTATGTCGGCTGGTCGCCGGGCGACAATCGCGAGGTCCATGCGGCCCGCGCGCGCGAGTTGTGGGACCAGCTCGTGACCTGGTGGGCCGCCGGAAAGCTGCGCCCCGAGGTGCATGCGAGCTATCCGCTCGAGAACTTCCGCGAGGCCATGGCGGAAGTGCGCGAGCGGCGCTCGGCCGGCCGGGTCGTGCTGACGCCCTGACCGATGCCCTGACTTGGCGCTCAGACCAGCGGCGCGGTCCGGTACAGCGTCACGCGCAGCCCGCCATGCGGGACCGGCGCCTCGGTCGGCAGGAAGGGCAGGCGGGTGGCCTGGGCCAGCGAAGCGTCATTGGCGATGAGGCCCACACGCCAGCCGGTGAAGCGGCTTTTCAGCGTCTGCCCCAGCGCGGCGTATAGCGCCGTCAGCTTCTGCTTGTCGCCGATGCGCGAGCCGTAGGGCGGATTGACGATGACCAGGCCCGGCGGCCCTTCGGGGGCCGTGATCTCGCTGATCGTCGCCTGGCGGAACTCGGTGCAATCGGCGACGCCCGCGCGCTCGGCATTGGCGACGCCCATGGCGATCGCGCCGGCGTCGCGGTCGCTGCCGTAGAAGCGGGCCGTGGGAACGCGGCGGCTCTTCACCTCGCGCATGTCCTGCCAGGCTTCGGGGTCGAAGGTCGCGAGCTGCTCGAAGGCGAAGTGGCGGAAGCGGCCGGGATTGAGGCGGCAGGCGATCTCGGCGGCCTCGATGACGAAGGTGCCCGAGCCGCACATGGGGTCGAGCACGGGCTCGCTGCCGTCATAGCCGCATTGTTGCAGGAAGAGCGCGGCCATGGTCTCGCGCATCGGCGCGCGGTTCACGGCCTCCTTGTAGCCGCGCTTGTGCAGCAGCTCGCCCGAGGTATCGAGGCTGATGGTGCAGAAGTCCTGCTCGATCCGCACCCGGATGGTGAGCTCCGCCTCGTCGTCATGCGGCGCGCCGACGGCCTCCTGGATCGACTTCACGATCCGCTCCTCGGCCGCGCCCGAGTGATAGATGCGCGATGCCGCGCAGGTGGCCTCGACGCGGAAGGGCACGTCGCGGCGCAGGACGCTGGCCCAGGGCACGTGGCGCGCCCGGGCGTCGAGCTGGGCGAGATGCTGCACGTTGAACCCATCGAGGCGCGCCAGGACCCGCCCGGCGCCGCGGAGCCACAGGTTCGCGCGCCAGACTTCCGGCCAGCCGCCCCGGATGGTGACGCCTCCGGGCACGGGCTTGGCGAGCTTGAAGCCCTTGCCGCGCACCTCGGCGTGGAGCGCATGCTCCAGCCCCGGCAAGGCGGCGAGGAAAATCTCGAAGTTCTGGTCTTTCGGCGTCTTGGCGGAACGGGTCATCGCCCTGCCCTATCATCCCAGGGCAAGGGCGGCCACCGTGGCCTATTTCTTCAGGAAGCTCGCGAAGACGGCCTGGGCCTCGGCGCTGCGCAAACGCTCGCCGAAGGCGACGCGCTCGGCCGCCATCACCTCGGCCAGCGCCGCGGCATGGGGCGCGCGGATCAGGCGCTTGGTCTCGGCCACCGCCCCGGGCGGCAGCGCGGCCAGGGTGCGCGCCATTTCCAGCGCGGCAGGCTCAACCTCGTTGTCCGGCACGGCGCGGGAGGCGAGGCCGCTCGCGGCCGCCTCGGCGCCGGAGATCTGCGCGCCCGACAGCAGCCACCAATTCGCCTTGACCGTTCCGACGCGCGCCGCCAGCAGCAGCGAGGAACCGGCCTCGGGCACCAGGCCCAGCCGGGTGAAGGGCATCTGCAGCCGCGCCGTCTCGCTGGCCACCACCGCGTCGCAATGCAGCAGCATGGTCGTGCCGATGCCGACCGCATAGCCGCGCACGGCGGCGACGACCGGCTTGGGGAAGGCGACGATATTCTCCAGGAAGCTGAAGGCCGAGCCGGGCGAGTTCGCGGGGCGGTCGCCCACGGCGGCGAAGTCCTTGATGTCGTTGCCGGCCGTGAAGTCGGCCCCGCCGGCCAGCATCACCACGCGCACGCTGTCATCGCTCGCGGCCGCGCTCAGCGCCGCGCCCATGGCGTCATACATGGCGCGGGTGAGGGCGTTCTTCTTATCCGCGCGGTTGAGGCGGATGGTGAGCACGGCCTCGTCGCGCTCGGTCAGGACATGGTCGGACATGGTCTTCTCCCGGATTTGCTCCGAGTAGATCAGAAGTCCCCGGCGTAGCGTAGGGCCGCATCCGCAATGGCCTCGATATCGTCGAGAGGCATCGCCGGCGGAGCGTCCGGCGGCACCGCCACGTCTGCCGCGATGGCGCGGATCAGCGGATCCTCCAGGTAGAGAAAGGGCTTTTCATTGGCGGCGCGAAAAATCTCGATCTTGGGAACGGGGTCGCGCTTGAAGCCTTCGACCACCACGAGGTCCACCGGGTTCAGCCGCGCCAGCAATTCCTTCAGCGATGGCTCGGGCGCGCCGCGATGCTCGGTCATCAGCGCCCAGCGATGGGCCGAGGAGACCAGCACCTGCGCCGCGCCGGCCTGGCGGTGCTCGAAGCTGTCCTTGCCGGGCTGGTCCACGTCGAAATTGTGGTGCGCGTGCTTCACGGTGGAGACCGTCACGCCGCGCGCGATCAATGCCGGGATGAGGCGAACCACCAGCGTGGTCTTGCCCGCGCCGCTCCATCCCGCGAGGCCGATGATCTTCATGCGGACAGGTTAGCGCCGGTCCAGCCACCAGGACAGCATCCAGATCGCCAGGCCGCCCAGCGCGAGGCCCACGCCGACCCAGCCCGTCGAGGTCCAGCCATAGCCGGCCGAGATCGCCAGCCCGCCGAGCCAGGGCCCCAGGGCATTGGCCGCGTTGAAGGCCGAATGGTTCAGCGCCGCCGCCAGGGTCTGCGCATCGCCCGCCACATCCATCAGCCGGGTCTGGAGGATGGCGCCAAGGCCGCCGCCCATGCCGATCAGCAGCAGCACCGGCAGCAGCGTCCAGAGGCTCTGCGCCGCCCATCCGTAGAGCGCGAGCATGACCGCGCTGAACAGCAGGGTGATGGCCGCCGCCGGCATCTGCGCGCGATCGGCCGCCCAGGCGCAGAGCAGGTTGCCCGCCGTGAGCCCGACGCCCAGCACGGCGAGCGCCACCGGCACCATCGCCGGCGAGACGCCCGTCACCTCGACGAGGGTGGTGGCGAGATAGGTATAGACGGCGAAGAGCCCCCCGAAGCCGATGGCGCCGGTGCCCAGCGCCAGCCAGACCTGCGGCCGGCGCAGCGCGCCGAGTTCGCGCAGCGGGCTGGCATGGCGGTCGCCCGGCTCATGCGGGAGGAAGGCGAGGAGCAGGACCACCGTCGCGCTCGCCAGGAGCGCCACCAGCCCGAAGCCCCATCGCCAGCCGACGACCTGGCCCAGGCCATTGGCCAGGGGCACGCCCACCACCGTTGCCAGGGTCAGCCCTAGCATCATGCGCGAGACCGCCTGGGCGCGGCGCTCGCGCGGGACCAGCGAGGCGGCGACCAGCGCCCCCACACCGAAGAAGGCGCCATGCGGCAGGCCGCTCAGGAAGCGGAAGGCGAGCATCCAGCCATAGCTCGGCGACAGCGCGGAGAGCCCGTTGGCCACGGCGAAGACCACCATCAGCCCGACCAGCAGCGAGCGCCGTGGCAGCCGCGCGCCCAGCACCGCGATCAGCGGCGCGCCGATCACCACGCCGAGCGCGTAGAGGCTGATGACATGGCCCGCCATCGGCTCGTCGACGCCCAGCGCCGGCGCGAATTGCGGCAGCAGGCTCATCGCCGCGAATTCGGTGGTCCCGATGGAGAAGCCGCCCATGGCGAGGGCGAGGAGCACGAGTGCCGGCCCGGCGGCGGAGCGCGGCACGGGCAGGGCGGCGGAGACGGTGGCGGGCTGATTCAAGCGCAGGTCCTCGGCGACCGGGAGATCCCCGGCCGCGATCAGATTCAAATTTCCTGGAGCTTGCTTCCCCGGGGCTTCGGCCCCGTTGTTCCCGTCATCAATCCTGACCTAAATGGGCGAGGCAGGTCAGCCCGCAACCGGCGCCGCGGATGATTCCGCCGGACCGCCGCAGTAATCCATCAGCACGGCCATGTCGTGCTCGGCATGGCAGGCCACGAACCGGCCCGGCGACTTGGGGTCCGGCAGGGTCTGCAAGCCCGTATCCGCATAGATGCGCAGATAGGCCGGGCCCACGCCGACGAAGGCCGCGCGCGCGCCGTTGCGCTCGCACAGATCGCGGAAGCGCCAGATGGCCGAGACGGCATCGCGCGCATCGCCGGCCGGATCGCCATGGCCGATCCAGATGGGGCCGGCCTTGGAGAAGGCGAAGCCGGCGCGGGCCGCCTCGCCCCAGAGCACGCCATCCGCCTGGGCAGGCAGCGTGCCGCCGAGCGCGGCCAGCAGGGCGCGCTGCGTGCCGTCATAGGCGGCGGGGCGGATGCGCGCCGGCCGCAGCAGCCGCACGATGCCGATGAGCAGCAGCAGCCCCGTGATGCCGACGGCGAAGCGGAGCTGGATGGGCGCGCCATAGGTCAGCGCCACCTCCCACCAGTAGTCGTCCTGCAGGCGGCTGGCATTGGCGAAGAGCGCGATGGCCGCGCCGCTGATCGCGACGGCGGCGAAGGGCAGCAGCATCTCCTGCGAGAGCGGCTCGGCGCGCAGGCGGCTGTCGCGGTAGAAGGCCTGGCGCATGGTGGCCAGCACGCCGGCGACCAGCAGGAAGATGCCCCAGGTCCACCAGGCCTCGTTGCGCAGCCAGGCGATCAGGGCGCCCATGCCCAGCAGCACCAGCGCCGCGCCCCAGGCGATGTTCAGCCGCCGGGCGAGGCCGAAGGCCATCACCATCAGCAGCGAGCCGACGATGGAGGCGGCGAATTGCGAGGCGATGGCGGCCTCGTAGCCGGCCCATTCCTTGAACTCGTCCACCGGCAACGAGCCCAGGAAGATCAGCAGCGCGCCGCCCAGCGCCACGAGGCCGGTGAGCACCGGCACCTCCAGCGGCATGGCGCCCGAACCGAGCGCGGTGAAGCGCGACAGGGCGTTGCGGCGCTGGCTGATCTCGAAGCCCGCGAAGAGCAGGCCCGAGATGAAGAGCGGCACGATGTAGTAGTAGAGCCGGAAGACCAGCAGCGCCCCGATCACCTCCGCCGGGCCCATATAGGGGGCGAGGCCGATGACGATCGCCGCGTCGAAGACGCCGAGCCCGCCCGGCACGCTGGCCACGATGCCCGCCGCATAGGCGGCCAGGTAGATGCCGACGAAGCGGATGAAGGTGAGCCCCTCCACCGGGGGCAGCAGCACATAGAAGATCGCCGCCGTGACCGCGACGTCCACCGTGGCGAGCAGGCTCTGCGCGATCGCCATCCGCGTCCCGGGCAGTTCCACCACATGGCCGAAGACGGTCACGGTGCGGCGGAAGCGGCTCAACAGGATGTAGGAGAGGACGATGCCGAACAGCGGGATCGCCAGCGATTGCAGCACCCAATGCGGCAGATGCGTCCCGACCCAGGGCAGGACCTCCGGCTCCAGGATCAGCACCCATCCGCCCAGTGCCATGCCACCGAGCCCGAAGGTCAGCGAGGTGAAGCCGATGACCTTGCCGATCTCGAGCGTCGAATAGCCCCAGGCCGAATAGAGCCGGTAGCGCACGGCCGCGCCCGAGACGGCCGCGAAGCCGAGATTATGCGCCAGGGCATAGCCGCAGAAGGAGGCGACCAGCGCCCGCCCCCAGCTCGACGGTTTTCCGGCATAGCGCGCGCCCAGCCAGTCATAGGCCGCGAGCACGAGGTAGGCGACGACCGTCAGCCCCGCGCCCAGCCAGCGCGCGGAATCCGGGATCTCGCCCATCGCGCGCATGACGTCGGCCATGGAGAGGCTGCGGAATTCGCGCTGGACGACCCAGATGGCCGCCACCAGAAGCATCAGCCCGAAGACGGTGGCGCCATGGCGCTTGAGGAACGGCAGCAGCGCCTTCACGCCGTGGCGCTCTCCCGCGCCAGGGCGTGCTCGATATGGGCGCAGGCCTCGACCACGCCCATCACCGCGATGGTGCCGCCGAAGCGCGGCCCCTCGGATTTGCCGAGCAGCACCTCGTAGAGCGCGCTGAACCAGGCGCGGCCGACGCCGGGGCGCCCGCCATCCTTGGCCGGCGTCTGGAAGGCGGGGAATTCGCGGCCGGCGTCATAGACGGCCTCCTGCAGGGCGGCCTCGCGCTGGGGGCCGGGGGGCAGGGCGTCGAATTCCGGTGCGCGCTCGCGCAGGATCTCCACGAGGCGGCGCATGGCGGCGGCCTCCTCGGGCGTGGCGTCGCGGAACTTGCGCTCGGGGGCGATAAAGTCGCGCCAATAGGCGCAGGCATTGCGGACCAGGCGGTCGAGCAGGGGCTCGGCCTCGCGCGACAGCTCCGGATGATACTTCTTCAGATAGGCCCAGAGCCGGTCCGGATCATCGGTGTTCGCGATGCCGGCGAGGTTCAGCAGCGTCGCGTAGGAGACCGGCGGCGGTGAGAAATTCGGCGGATGGCCGCGATGGATGTGCCAGGCGGCATTCGAGGGGTCGGGATTCTCGCGCAGCTTGGCGAGGTTCGCGATCCAGTCGTCCACCGCGCGGGGGATCACCTCCTTGTGCAGGCGCTTGGCGCTGCCCGGCGAGGCGAACATGAACCAGGCGAGGCTCTCCGGGGGGCCGTATTCCAGCCATTGCTCGATGGTGAGCCCGTTGCCCTTGCTCTTGCTGATCTTCTGGCCGGCGGCGTCGTTGAACAGCTCATAGGTGAAGGAGACGGGCGGCTCGCTGCCCAGCACCTTGCAGATCTTCGAGGAGAGCTTGACGCTGTCGATCAGGTCCTTGCCCGACATCTCGTAATCGACGCCGAGCGCGTGCCAGCGCATGGCCCAGTCGGCCTTCCACTGCGCCTTGCAGGCGCCGCCGGTGACCGCTGTCTCGAAAACTTCACCGGTGTCGGGGTCGCGCCAGACGATCGTCCCGGCCTCGGGGCGGGTCTCCTCCATCGGCACCTGCATGACCACGCCGGTCTTGGGATGGATGGGCAGGAAGGGCGAGTAGGTGGCGCGGCGGTCCGGACCGAGGGTGGGCAGGATCACCTGCCGGACCTCCTCGTGCAGGGCCAGCATGCGCAGCAGGGCCGCGTCGAAGCGGCCGGAGGCGTAGTAGTCGGTGCTGGAGGCAAAGTCGTAGTCGAAGCCGAACTCGTCGAGGAAGGCGCGCAGGCGGGCGTTGTTGTGCTGGCCGAAGCTGGGATGGGTGCCGAAGGGATCGGGAATGCGCGTGAGCGGCTTGCCGAGATGCGTGGCCAGCATCTCCTTGTTCGGCACGTTGTCCGGGACCTTGCGCAGCCCGTCCATGTCGTCGCTGAAGGCGAGCAGGCGGGAGGGAATCCCGGTCAGCCGCGTGAAGGCCTCGCGCACCCAGCTGGTGCGCGCGACCTCGCCGAAGGTGCCGATATGCGGCAGGCCCGAGGGGCCGTAGCCCGTCTCGAACAGCGCCTCTTTTTTCCCTGAGGCGGCCATGCGGTCAGCGAGCTTGGCGGCCTCCTCGAAGGGCCAGGCGCGAACGGAGCGGAGAGAGGGATCGGCGGACATGGGCCTCGGGATGGCAGGGGGATGGCTCAGGGTCAATGCGCGACTGCCCATCAGGGCGGCAAGCCTGCCCCGCAAAAGCGCAAGGTGAGGCGGGAAAGGCGCGACCAGGGCGATTCTCGCCTTCCGTCCAGCCCTCCCGGGGAGGTCCATCCCGCAGGAAGGACCCCTGCCCGAGTTCGACCCAGCACCTATGCCCCGGCGGAGACGCCCCTCTTCCGCACGGCCGCCGCGCTGGAGAAGAATGAGTGTCCGCGCTTCGCCCCCCCTTTGAGGAAGATGAGGAAGAACTGATGCACGACGTGAATATCCCCGAGGTGCATGCGGAGGTCACCGCCGCCTTCCATCGCTACGAAGCGGCGCTGGTGAGCAACGACGTGGCCGTGCTGGACGAGCTCTTCTGGAACGAGGAGCACACGCTGCGCTTCGGGGTGACGGAGAACCTCTTCTCCTATGCCGAGATCGCGGAATTCCGTGCCAGCCGCCCCTCCCAGGGGCTGACCCGCAAGCTGCTGCGGACCGTCGTCACCACCTATGGCCGGGACTTCGCCACGGCCAATACGACCTTCCTGCGCGACGGCTCGGATCGGGTCGGCCGGCAGAGCCACAGCTGGCTGCGGACGCCGGAGGGCTGGCGGATCGTCGCCGCCCATGTGTCGCTGCTGCCGCCGGGCGTGGGGTAGATATCGCGCGGAACAGCCATGAAATTTTGTAACCGCCGCTGCCGCTTCGTGCCTGGGAAGTTATATCCGAAGCACGGAATTCGGCCTGCGAGGACAGCCATGAAAAATCTGATGATCCTGGGATTGGCGGGCCTGTCAGCCTGCGCGGTTCCGCCGCCTTCCGGCCCGACGCTCATGGCGCTTCCTCCCCAGGGGAAGGACTTCGCGCTGTTCCAGCGCGAGGACATGGCCTGCCAGCGCAATGCCGGCCTCGCCATCGGCTATGTCGATCCCTCGCAGGCGACGAATGCGGCGGTGGGAAGCGCTGTGGTCGGAACGGCCGTGGGCGCGGCGGCCGGCGCGCTGATCGGGGCCGCGGCCGGCAATCCGGGCGCGGGCGCGGCCATCGGCGCGGGTGCGGGTCTCGTCACCGGAAGCGCGGTCGGCGCAAATGCCGCCGCCGGCACGGGTTATGAGATGCAAGCGCAATTCGACACGGTCTATGCCCAGTGCATGACGGCCTATGGCAACACCATCCAGGCCGGACCGGCGAGGGCGGCGAGCATTCCCTATTACGCGGGGTCCTATTATCCCGCGCCCTTCTATCCCTATCCCTACTATTATGGCCCCAGTGTAGGGTTCTATGGCGGGTATGGCGGGTATGGCGGATATTGGGGTGGATATCGCGGCGGATACTGGGGTGGACGAGGCGGTTATTGGGGCGGATATCGCGGCGGCTACGGTCGCCGCCGCTAGTCCGTCTGGCCGGAAGGGCTCCTAGCCCTTCACGAGACGGACGGCGAAGAAGCCATCCATCCCGCCCTGGTCGGCCCACATATCCGGCCGGGTCCGCATGGCGCCCTGCGCGGTCGCGCCGATTTCCGGCAGTTCCTCGTCGCGGATCGGGTCGATGCGCATCCCTTCCGGCAGATGGGCCAGATGCGCCTCGCCTTCCTCGGCCTGGAGCGAGCAGGTGGCGAAGACCAGCCGCCCGCCCGGCTTCAGCAGCCGCGCTGCCGCTTCCAGCAACTGCCGCTGCTGCGCGGCGAGCTTGGTGATGTCCTTGGACTGCTTGAGATAGGGCAGGTCCGGATGGCGGCGGATGGTGCCGGTGGCCGTGCAGGGCGCGTCGAGCAGGAC
Source organism: Roseococcus sp. (assembly GCF_965227005.1). Lineage (NCBI taxonomy): Bacteria > Pseudomonadati > Pseudomonadota > Alphaproteobacteria > Acetobacterales > Roseomonadaceae > Roseococcus > Roseococcus sp. The sequence continues at coordinate 233,158 of NZ_CBDDFJ010000021.1, read as the reverse complement.
GGCGTCGAACTGCTCGCCCGGTCGCCACTTCAGCACATCGGCATTGGCCAGCTCCGGGCCGAGCTGCAGGCGGACCATGTTCTCCCGCAGGCGGCTCATGCGGCTGGAATCCCGCTCCACCGCCACGACCTCGGCGCCCAGCGCCGCGAGTTGCGCGGTCTTGCCGCCCGGCGCGGCGCAAAGATCGGCCACGCGCTCGCCTGGCCGGACGTTCAGCAGCCGGGCTGGCAAGGCGGCGGCGGCGTCCTGGGCCCAGAAATGTCCCTCGGCGAAGCCCGGCAGCTCCGTGATGCGCGTGCCGGCCGGCATCCGCGCCGTGCCGGTGGGCAGCATGATGGCGCCCTCGGGGGCCGCCACGCCGGGCTTCAGGGAAAGATCCAGCGGCGCCTCGATCCGATGCGCCGCCGCGATGGCGCGCACCGCCGAGCCATGCGCCGCATGCCAGCTCGTCCAGAGCCAGGTCGGCGTATCGATCCGCGGGTCCATCTCCTCCAGCACGGCCGGCCCGGCCTCGGAGACCCGGCGCAACACGGCATTCACGAGGCCCGCCAGGGGCTTGGGCGCCAGCGACACCGCCGAGGCCACGGCCGCATGCGGCGGCGTCCCGAGCAGCAGGAGCTCCGCCGCGCCGATCCGCAGGGCGCGCTGGGCGGGCTTGGGGGGCTCGCGGCGCAGCCAGGGCTCCATCGCGGCGTCGATGCTGCCAATCCGGCGCAGCACGGCGGCGGCGATGCGGTGGCCGGAGGCCTTGTCGCGCGCCTCGATGTTGGAGGGGATCGCGTCCAGCGCGTCCTCCATCGTGCGTTGCTGCTCGAGGACGGATTCCAGCAGAAGCGAGGCGACAAGGCGGGCAGGTGAGATGCTCATCCGGCGGTTTATGGCCGCGCGCCTCCTCACATGCTAGACGCGCCGCAACATGCCGCCCCTCCGCTCCCTCCGTAGCCACCCCGCCGCATGAGCGCGGCGCGGCTGGATTCCTGGCTCGACACGGCCAGCGGCGCGGCCCAGCGCTGGCCTCGGCTGGTGCTCGTTCTGCTCTGCCTGGCGCTCTTCCTGCCGGGATTCTTCAACATCCCCGCCACGGACCGCGACGAGAGCCGCTTCGCCCAGGCCTCGCGCCAGATGGTCGAGACGGGGGACTACGTTCACATCCGCGTCGGCGACGAGGAGCGGAACAAGAAGCCCGTCGGCATCCATTGGGCCCAGGCGGCCAGCGTCCATCTGCTGGAACTGACCGGCCTGGGCGACCGCCGCGAGATCTGGGCCTATCGCATCCCCTCGCTGCTGGGCGCGATCCTCGCCGTGCTGGCCACCTTCCAGTTCGGGCGCGGGCTGGTCGGTCGGCGCACGGCGATGCTGGCGGCCGCCATGCTCGCCGGCTGCATGGTGCTGATGGTCGAGGGCCATATCGCCAAGACCGATGCGGCGCTGCTCGCCTCCGTGACCGGCGCCATGGGCCTCTTTGGCCTGGCCTATCTGCGGCCCGAGGCCTTCACCGCGCGGCAGGCTTTGGCCTTCTGGGTGATCCTGGGCATCGGCGTCCTGCTGAAGGGGCCGATCGCCCCCATGGTCCCGCTGCTGACGGGGCTGACCCTGGCCGTCTGCGACCGCCGCGCCGGCGGCCCCTGGCTGCATGCGCCCTGGCTGCGGCCGCTGCGCCTGACCTGGGGCGTGCCGGTCATGGTGGCGATGGTGCTGCCCTGGATGATCGCGATCGGCATCGCGACCGAGGGGCGCTTCTTCTCCCAGGCCATCGGCGGCGACATGCTGGGCAAGGTCGGCGCCGGCGACGAGAAGCATTGGGGCCCGCCCGGCTTCTATGTCCTGACCTTCCTGATCGCGGCCTTCCCGGCCGGCTTCCTGGTGATGCTGTCGCTGCGGCAGAGCTGGGCCGAGCGCCGCAAGCCCGCCATCCGCTTCCTCCTCGCCTGGATCGTGCCGACCTGGCTGCTCTTCGAGGCGGTGGCGACCAAGCTGCCGCACTACACCATGCCGACCTATCCGGCGCTGATGCTGCTGGGCGCCGTCTGGGCCATGGACCCGCTGCGCCGCGAGCCGCCGCGCTGGCTGCGCTGGACCGCGAAGCTCGCCGTGGCGGGCGTGGCGCTGGGCCTCGCCTTGGTGGCCGTGGCCGTGCCCTGGGCCGTCACCGGGCATGAGCCTTTGGGCGCGCTGCTGGCTTTGCCGGCGGCCGCGCTGCTGATCTGGCTGACCTGGCGCGAGATCGGGCGCGGGCATTGGGCACGGGCCGCGGCCGTCGCGGTCGTGGCCGCCATCCCGCTCTATGTCAGCGTCATGCAGCTGACCTTCCCGCGCATCGAGGCGATCTGGATCGCCCCGCGGATCGAGGCCTTGCTGGAGCGCGCCGCGCCCGGCCTGCCCTCGGAGAAATTCGGCATCACCGGCCATGCCGAGCCTTCGACGCTGTTCCATGTCGGCGGCGGGCTGCGGCTTTTGCGGCGCGGGGAGGATGCCGCCATCTTTCTGTCCGCCGAGCCGGGCAGGGTGGTGGCCGTGGGTGATCGTGCCGAGGCGGATTTCCGCCGGGAAGCCGCGCGGCTTGGGCTGCGCGTGGAGGAGATGGGTTCCGTGGATGGTCTGAACTACACGCGCGGTCGGCGCGTGACGCTGCGCTTCTACCGGGTGGCCACGCCATGATGGACCTCATCACGAGCTGGGTCGCGGCGGCCGGCTACGTGGGCATCATCGGGCTGATGTTCCTGGAGAACCTGTTCCCGCCGATCCCCTCCGAGCTCATCATGCCCTTCGCCGGCTTCGCCGCCGCGCGGGGCGAGCTCTCGGTCACCCTGGTGATCCTGGCCGGCATCTTCGGCACGGTCATCGGCAATATGTTCTGGTACGAATTCGCCCGGGCCTTCGGCGCGGCCCGCACGCGCGGACTTTGCGAGAAATACGGCCGCTGGATCGGCGTGAAGTCGTCCGACCTCGACAAGGCGGAGGAGACGCTGCGCCGCTGGGGGCCGCTGGCGGTGTTCCTCGGCCGGATCATGCCCGGCATCCGCACCGTGATCTCGATCCCGGCCGGCCTCATCGAGATGCCGCGCAAGACCTTCTATGCCTGGACCACCCTGGGCACGACCATCTGGGTCGGCGCGCTGACCATCGTCGGCTACGTCCTGGAGGAGGGCTATAATCAGCTCGAACCCTGGATCGACCCCATCGGCAAGGGCCTGGTCCTGTTGGTGGGCGTGCTGTTCCTCTGGCAGATCTGGCGCATCTGGCGCCGCGACAAGCAGCAGCCTCGGTGACGATCCCAGTCCTCCGCTCCGCCCGGCTGACCCTGCGGGGCATGCGCGCGGAGGATCATGCGGATCTGCTCGCCCTCGCACGGGACCCGGAGGCAATGCGCTTCATGCACGAGGGGGCGACGCCTTCCGCGGCCGACGTCTGGAACCGCATGGCTGGCGCGCTCGGGCAATGGGCGCTGCGCGGCTATGGCATGATGATCGCGGAGGACGGCGAGGGGTTCGTGGGTCGGCTCGGCTTCTTCCACCCCTACGGCGGCGCCCATCCGCTGCTGGTCTATGCGCTGGCGCCGCGCTGCTGGGGCCGCGGCTATGCCACGGAGGGCGTGAGGCTCGCGCTCGACTGGCTCGCCGAAGCGCATGGGCCCTACCGCGTCACGGGAAATATCGATTCGGCCAACACGGCCTCGGCCCATGTCGCCCGCAAGCTCGGCGCGGTCAGGGACGGGACGGTCGAATGGGCCGGTGTCACGCTCGACCAATGGATCTTCCGCCAATATTGACGCCCATGCCGCGCTGGGCTTACCTGCGCCGCGTGACGACGATCTCCACCCTCTCCGGGCTGTATTACGCGCCGCTGTCCTAGCGGCGGGGTGATCTGTGTCATCCATCAACCGCTGCCTCGCCAGCGGTTGATTTCACGACATTCCGTTGGCCTCGCTGCTTCTGCAGAGGTTCTGACGTGCTCCCCAACAGCGACATCGGCATCATCGGCTTCGGCGCCTTCGGGCGACTGATGGCCCGGCACCTCGCGCCGCATTTTTCCCTATGCGCCTACGATCCTGCGCCTGGATCGGGAATGGAGGGCGTGATGCAGGTCGATCTGCCGGCGGCCGCCTCCTGCCCGATCGTGATCCTCGCCATGCCCGTCGGCGCCATGGAGGAGACGGTGCGCGCCATCGGGCCGCATCTGCGGCGGGGCGTGCTGGTGCTCGATGTCGGCTCGGTGAAGGTGAACCCGGCGGCGATCATGCGCCGCGGACTGCCTGCCCATGCCGATATCGTCGCGACCCACCCGCTCTTCGGGCCGCAAAGCGCGCGCGACGGCATCCGGGGCCTGAAGATCGCCGTCTGCCCGGTCCGCGGCAAGCGCGCGCCGCGGGTGGCGGCCTTCCTGCGCAAGGTGCTGGGCCTGGACGTCATCCTGACCACGCCGGAGGCGCATGACCGCGAGGCCGCGATGGTGCAGGGCCTGACCCATCTCGTCGCGAAGGTGCTCGTGCAGATGGAGCCTCTGCCCAGCCGCATGACGACGCGGAGCTTCGAGCTGATCCTCCAGGCCGTGGGCATGGTCCGCCACGACGCGCCGGAGGTGTTCCGGGCCATCGAGCAGGCCAACCCCTATTCTCACGGCGTGCGCCGGCGGTTCTTCGACCTGGCTTCGGCGCTGGATACCGAACTCGCCAAAGGTTGACGCCGGGTCGCTTCCAGCGCGGGAATGCGGAAATAAACGCAGGGAGGACCATCATGGCTGGACGTCTGACGGGCAAGCGCGCCTTCGTGACCGCGGCGGGGCAGGGGATCGGGCGCGCCAGCGCGCTGGCCATGGCCGCCGAAGGCGCCTCGGTCATCGCCACCGACCGCGAGGCCGCCAAGCTCGCGGGGCTGGAGGCCCATGGCATCACCGTGATGGCGCTGGACGTGCTGGACGACCACGCGGTCGAGGCCGCGATCACAGGGGCCGGCACGCTCGACATCCTCTTCAACTGCGCGGGCTTCGTGCACCAGAACACGGCGCTGACCTGCACGGACGACGAGTGGGACTTCGCCTTCGGCCTCAATGTCCGCTCCATGTGGCGCTGCCTGCGCGCGGCGCTGCCGGGCATGCTGGCGGCGGGGCATGGCAGCATCATCAACATGGCCTCGGCCGCCTCGAGCATCAAAGGCGCGCCGAACCGCTTCGTCTACGGCACGACCAAGGCGGCGGTGATCGGCATGACGCGCGCCATCGCGGCGGATACGGTGACTCAGGGTGTGCGCTGCAACTGCCTCGCGCCCGGAACCGTGGACACGCCGAGCCTGGGCGACCGCATCGCGGCCAATGCCTCGGCGGCGGGCGGGCTGGAGGCCTCGCGCGCGGCCTTCATCGCGCGCCAGGCCATGGGACGGCTGGCGACGGCGGAGGAGATGGCGGCGCTGGTCGTCTATCTCGCCAGCGACGAGAGCACCTTCGTCACCGGCCAGGCGATGGTCATCGATGGCGGGTGGACGCTGTAGCGTCGCGAAGCGCTTGACGCGACGGCGCTTCTTCGTCACTCCGCGCCTCGTGTCATGAGCTTGCAGGGGATGGCTCGCCGCTTGCTCGGATTCCGCTTCTGGCTGCTTCTGCCCGCGCTTCTCGGCGCCTGCGCGCTCCCGCTCAACACGGCGGTGCGGGACTGGTCGGGAACCGCCGGCATCGCCGTCGCCCGGCCCGGCGTCGCGGAGCCCGAGGCGGCCCGCGCCCTACGGCAGGCGCTCTCGATCTACTTCCAGGCGCTGGGCGTGTTGTGGGACGGTTCGGATCTGACCTTCGACGAGGCGCGCTTCGCCGGACTTGCGGAGAAGGTGGCCGAGCCGCGGGCCGCGCAGGCGATCGCCGAGCTCGGGCGCGTGCTGCGCGCGGCGAGCGACGAGAAGCCCCCACGCTGGCTCCCGCGCGACAATTCCGGCCCGGTGCCCGCCTATGAGGACCGGCGGCTGACCCGGACGATCCGGGCGGCCGATGGCCCCGTGCGGATCCTGCTCGCCGCTTTGTCCGGCACGGTGACCATGCCCGCGCGGACGCCGATTCCGGACGCGGGGGTTCCCGACGTGGGCGATCCGGCGCTGCGCCAGGCGCTCCTGGAGCGGGACGCGCATTTCGTCGCGGAAGGGCAGGCGGCCGGCGCGCGGTATCTTGCGGTGCTGGACCGCATCGCCGAGGGCCAGGCCGTGCTGGCGGACCGCGCCGGGCAGATCCGGCAGCGATCGACGGAGCTTCAGCTTCGCGACGCCGAGGATCGCCTCCAGCGCGCCATCGACGCCCGCCGCGCGCCGGCGCCATGATCCCTAGGAAGGCCCCATCCATGCGCGGCACCCTTGTCCTCTGGGCCTCGCTCGCGCTCGCCGGCTGCAATGCGCCCGACTACTCCCCCGTGCGCGACTGGGCCTCGACCGCGAGCCGCGCGGTGGACTTTCCGCGGGTGGCCGGCGGCGCGATCCTTCCGTCGCCCGGTGCCGATGACGGCATTCTCGCCATGCAGGAGGCCCTGGTCACCTACCTCCGGGCCATCGCGACGCTCGCTTCGGATGGCGTGCTGCCCTATCGCGAGAGTCCCTTCGTGGAGCTCGCGGCGCGCGCCGCGCTGGGATCGCCCATGGGTGGTCAGGCCATCACCGCGTTCGGCCTGCTGCTGCGCCACGCCAATCGCACCAACGCCCAGGCGCCGATGCTGCGCGACAACATCCAGGCCGCCGATCCGCATGTGCAGGCGCTGGTCTCCGCCTTGCGGAACGCCGTCGCGCACCGGATCGGGGACGAGACCCCGGCGCGCCAGGACGCGGCCGCCTTCTATGCCGGGATCGAGGCCAGGAGCGGCGATGCGGCGGCACGCCAGGTGCTGCGCGAATGGGCCCGCCGGCGCGACGACGAATTCGCCGCCCAGGCCGCCGCGCGCCTTCGATACGACGAGATCCTGACCCAGGTCGCCGCCGGCCATGCCCTGCTCAAGGGCCGCGCCGGCCGCGTCACGCGCGAGGACGTGGTGCAGGAGGTCCGCATCGCCGAGGATCAGCTGCGGCGCGCCGCGCTGGCGCTTCGCGAGGGTGGATGAATTTGGCCTGGGGTCGTTTCCTCGGCATGGCCATCGGGCTTCTGGTCGCGGCCTTTGGCGCGGCCGCGCAGCCGAATCAGGTCCAGGACCGCCTCGCCCAGATGCGCACGACCTTCCAGCCCAGGAGCGGCGGCGTGCTCGGGCTGATGGGCTACAATATGACGCCCGACGGCTCAACCAATTCGCTGGTGATCAACCGCGGCTCCGGCCATGCCGGCGGCGATGGCGCGACCGCCCTGCAGCTCAGCCAGTTCGGCTTCGGCTTCACGGCGAGCGAGTCCCTGCCGGTCTTCCTGGAAGCCTATCTGGGCATCGCGCGCTACGATCCGCGCGCCTATCTCACGAGCGGGGCGGAGGATCGCGCCTTGCCACTGCGCTGGAACAACATCACGGCGACGCTGGGCATCGGCTACGACATCCGCCTCGCCGAGAATCTCTGGCTGCGGCCGATCCTGAACGGCTCGCTGGGCATCGCGGCCACCGATGCGTCGATCTTCGGCGCCTTCGTCGACTACCGCCGCGGCACCGATCTCTCCGCGCTCACCGACAAGCACATGAACGTCTACGGCCTCGGCGCCTCGCTGATGCTCGCCTATTACGACTACACGCCGGCGCGGGATATCGATGTCGAGCTGCGCTACACGCAGCTCCGGCTGCAGAGCTTCGGCGACACGCCATCGGGCATCGGCGGCAGCTCGGTTCCGCGCACGCTCGGCCTCTGGTCGCGCCTGCGCTGGCCCACCGGCTGGGAGGCCTTCGGGCGGCCGGTGCGCTGGGTGATCGACGGCTCGGGCACCGCCTATCTCGGCGATCAGCGGCAGGCGCTGGGCTATGCCTGGGCGGTGAAGATCGGCGGCGGCATCGAGTTCGACGTGGGGCGGTATGAGGTCGGCGCGATGGGGCTCAATCTCAGCCGGGTGCGGCTGATCGGGCGCTACTTCTTCGGAGATGGCGGCGTGACCGGCGCGTCCTTCGGGATCGGCATGAGTTTCTGAGGAACGCGCCGGTTTGACAGCGCGCTCCGCGCCTCCCGATACTTCCGGAAAATCGTCCCCGGGAGGACAAGATGAAAACGTCACGCCGCGCTTTGCTGGCCACGCCCGCCGCCCTGCTGGCCACGCCCGCGCTTGCTCAGGGCGCCTGGCCCAACAAGCCCGTCCGCATCTTCGTCGGCTTTCCGGCCGGCGGCACCACCGACATTCTCGGGCGCGTGGCGGGCCAGATCCTGCAGGAGGCCCTGGGCCAACCCTTCGTCATCGAGAACCGTCCCGGCGCCGGCTCCAACATCGCCGCCCAGGCCGTGCTCCGCAGCCCCGCCGATGGCTACACCCTGCTGCTGGGCTCGCCGGGCACCAATGCCATCAACCCGCATCTCTACAGCAATTCCGGCTACGACCCGCGCACGGACTTCTTGCCGATCGGCCAGATCGCGGAGGTGCCCAACCTCATCGCCGCGCATCCCAGCCTGGGCGTGCGCGACGCGGCGGGGCTGATCGCTCTGGCCAAGCAGCGGCGGCTTTCCTACGGCGAGACCAGCGTCGGCGGCTCCACCCATCTCTCGGCCGAGCTCTTCCGGCTGATGGCGGGGATCGAGGCGACCCACGTCCCCTATCGCGGCAGCGCGCCGATGATGGTGGACCTGCTGCCCGGCCGCATCGATTTCGGCTGCGACAACCTGCCCTCCATCCTGCCGCATATCCGCTCCGGCGCGCTGGTGCCGATCGGCGTGACCTCGACGGGCCGCTGGTCCGGCGCGCGCGAGATCGCCGCGATCGGCGAGACGCTGCCGGGCTACGAGGTCACCGCCTGGTTCGGAATCGTGGCGCCCAAGGGCACGCCGCCCGAGGTGATCCAGCGCGCCAATGCGGCGCTGCGCGCGGGCCTCTCCAGGCCGGAGACGGCGTCGCGCCTGCAGGAGCTGGGCGCGACGCCGCTGCCCGGCACGCCGGAGGAGTACCAGGCGCGCAACGTCGCCCAATACGACCGGATGGGCGAGCTGATCCGCCGCGCCGGCATCCGCGCGGAATAGGCAGGGCGCGCGGGACTTCGCGTCCCGCGCTTTCCCGTGCAGTCTTCGCCCGCTTTCACGGAGGAATCATCATGAAGCTGCTTCGCTACGGCCCCAAGGGCCAGGAAAAGCCCGGCCTGCTCGACGCGTCCGGCACCATTCGCGACCTTTCGGCGCTGGTCCCCGACATCAACGGCGATGCGCTCTCGCCCGGCGCGCTGAAGAAGCTCGCTTCCGTCGATCCCTCCACCCTTCCCGCCGTCAGCGGCAGCCCGCGCCTCGGCTCGTCCGTCACGGGCATGAAGAACCTGATCTGCATCGGCCTGAACTACGCCGACCATGCGGCGGAGACGGGCTCGGCCCTGCCGAAGGAGCCGATCGTCTTCATCAAGTCGCTCGGCGCGCTGAACGGCCCCTTCGACGACATCATCATCCCCAAGGGTTCGGTGAAGACCGATTGGGAATGCGAGCTCTGCATCGTCATCGGCACCACCGCCCGCTACGTGACGGAAGAGGCCGCGATGGACCATGTGGCCGGCTATTCCGTCGGCAACGACGTCTCCGAGCGCGAATGGCAGGCCGAGCGCGGCCCGACCTGGGACAAGGGCAAGGGCTTCGAGACCTTTGGCCCGCTGGGCCCCTACATGGTCACGAAGGATGAGGTCGCCGATCCGCAGAACCTCAAGATGTGGACCGATGTCGACGGCGTCCGCCAGCAGGACGGCAGCACGAAGACGATGATCTTCGGCGTGAAGCAGCTGGTGAGCTATGTCAGCCAGTGCATCACGCTCTTCCCCGGCGACGTGATCTTCACCGGCACGCCCCCGGGCGTGGGCCTCGGCAAGAAGCCGACCCCGTGGTTCCTCAAGGCCGGCCAGCAGCTCAAGGTCGGTATCGAGGGCCTGGGCGAGCAGGTCTCCAACACGGTCGCCTATAAGGGCTGATCGACGCGACCGGTCCGGCGGGATCCCCGCCGGACCGGATTCGAGACGGGAGCGGCCTGAGTTCATGGAAACGCCCGAGGGGCTGCTGGCCCGCCTCGCCGCGGCCGGCATCGAGATCCGCCACGTGGCGCACCAGGCGGTCTTCACCGTTGCCGAATCCGAATCCGTCCGCGACGGGATGCCCGGCGCGCATTCGAAGAACCTCTTCCTCGCTCCGGCAAAGGGGGAGGGCCCCTATGCGCTTGCCGTGCTGGAGGCCGAGCGGAAGGTGTCCGTGAACGCCCTGGCCCGGGCGGCCGGCTGGGGCAAGGTGAGCATGGCCCCGGCCGAGGCGCTGGTCGGGACCCTCGGCGTCACCCCCGGCAGCGTCACGCCCTTCGGGCTGGTGAACGCGCCGCCCGGCTCGGTCCGGGTGGTGCTGGACGCCGCCTTGGCCGAGGCGCCCGATCTCGCCTGGTTCCATCCGCTGGTGAACACGGCGTCGGTCGGTCTGCGCCCCGCCGATTTATTGCGATTCCTCAACGGTTTGGGCCATGACGTGGCCGTTCTTCGGCTGGACCCTTGAAGCGCGAGACAAGTCGCACGGCTTGTCTTATGCCCGCCCCCACAACATCTCTCTGCTTTCGCCAGGACCGAGCCCGATGGACGTGATCTTCGACCCCAACAAGCCAAATGCCCCCGCTGGCGCCCCCGGCGGCGTGGATCCCGTGAGCGACGGCGACCAGAAGACCTTCATGCAGGATGTGATCGAGGCCTCGCGCGAGGTCCCCATCCTGGTGGACTTCTGGGCGACCTGGTGCGGCCCCTGCAAGACGCTGACGCCGACGATCGAGAAGGTGGTCCGCGCCTCGGGCGGGCGCGTGCGCCTCGTGAAGATCGACATCGACAAGAACCGCCAGCTCGTCCAGCAGCTCACCCAGATGGGCCTGCCGCTGCAGTCGGTACCGACCGTGGCCGCCTTCTGGCAGGGCCAGATCGCCGACCTCTTCCAGGGCGCCCTGCCCGAGAGCGAGGTGAAGAAGTTCATCGAGAACCTGCTGAAAGTCGCCGGCGGCCAGATGCCCTCCGACGACCTCATCGGCGAGGCCAAGGAGCTCTTCGAGGCGCAGGACTTCACTGGCGCGCTCGAGGTCTATGCCGCCCTGGCCCAGCAGGAGCCCGAGAACGCCGAGGCCCTTGCCGGCCTCGCCCGCTGCCTCCTCGCGCTGGATGAGGAGGCCCAGGCCAAGGAGATGATCGAGGGCCTCGACGCCAAGCTCCAGGCGCATCCCGAGATTTCCGCTCTCCGCGCGCAGATCGAGCTGGCCGAGGCCGGGCGCATCGCCCAGTCGAAGTTCGGCATCTTCGAGGCGCGGCTGGCCCAGGACCCCGATGACCACGAGGCTCGCATCGAGCTCGCCGTGGCCCTCAACGCCGCCGAGAAGCGCGTCGAGGCCGCCCAGGAACTGCTGGAAGCCATCAAGCGCGACCGCGCCTGGAACGAGGAGGCCGCCCGCAAGCAGCTGCTGAAGTTCTTCGAGGCCTGGGGCTTCGACGACCCCGCGACGCTGAAGGCCCGCCGCGGCCTCTCGGCGCTGCTGTTCCGCTGAGGGCATTCGCCCGCCCGCCTGGACGAGGAGAGCTGAAGTGAGCATCCGCGAAAGCAAAAGGCTCTGACGATGAACCCCTTCCAGCCCGCACCGGAGCAGCTGCCGGCCGAGATCGCGGTCTTCCCGCTCTCGGGCGCGCTGCTCCTGCCGGGCGGAAAGCTGCCGCTCAACATCTTCGAGCCGCGCTATCTGGCCCTGGTGCTGGACAGCCTGGCCCAGGGGCGGATGTTCGGCATGATCCAGGCCGACCCCAATGGCGCCGGGGACGGGCTCTATCACGTGGGTTGCCTCGGCCGGCTGTCCTCCTTCGCCGAGACGGAGGATGGGCGCCTTCTCATCACGCTCTCAGGCCTGATCCGCTTCCGGGTTACCGAGGAACTGACCGCCTGCCGGGGCTATCGCCGTGTGCGGGCCGACTACACGCTCTATCTCGACGATCTTGACCCCCCCGAGCCCGGCGATTTGCCGCGCGAGGGCATCCTGGCGGCGCTGAAGCCCTATTTCACCGCCAAGGGCATCGACGCGAATTGGTCGGCGGTGGAGCAGATGAGCTGCCCCTCGCTGGTCACCACCCTTTCCATGGTCTGCCCCTTCGCGGTGGCCGAGAAGCAGGCGTTGCTGGAGGCGGCGAGCCCCGCCGAGCGCGCCCAGGACCTGATCGCCCTGCTGCGGATGGCCGCACTGGGCGGCGGGGAGCTTCCGCCCGGCGGGCGACCGAGCTAGGACTTCCCCATGACCGATACGCCCAGCAAAGCCGGCGCCGTGGATCCCCAGCTCCTGGAGATCCTCGTCTGCCCCGTGACCAAGCAGCCCCTCCGCTACGACCGCGAGGCGGGCGAGCTGGTGAGCGAGGCGGCGGGCCTCGCCTATCCCGTGCGCGACGGCATTCCCATCATGCTGCCCGACCAGGCCCGCAAGCTCGATTGATGGCGGTCACGGTCACCGAGCTGCGCTACCGCTCGGCGGACAGGACCCTGGATGTCGGCTTCGACGACGGCAGCCATTTCGCCCTGCCGGCGGAATTTCTGCGCGTGGAAAGCCCCTCGGCCGAAGTGCAGGGGCACGGGCCGGGGCAGAAGAAGCTCGTCGCCGGGCGACGGCATGTGGGCATCATGAAGATCGAGTCCGTGGGCAATTACGCGGTGCGGATCTTCTTCGACGACCTGCACGACACCGGGCTCTACACCTGGGAGACGCTGCACCGGCTGGGCCTGGAGCGGGACCGGCTCTGGGCGGAGTACGAACAGGCCCTTGCGGGCAAGGGCCTGTCGCGCGATCCGCCGCGCCGCTGAAAGTGCCGTGAGACCGCTTCACGGCTTTGGCGGAGACGCCTCCGCCGATCGGGCTCAGTAGCCGGCGGAGAAATCCACCAGATTGATGAGCTCGCGCCCCTCGCGGGCCCGGCGCAGATTATCCACCACCTGCGGCGCGGCGCTGGAGGGGATGGTGATGGCCGCCGCATGCGGCCAGACCAGCACGCGCGGATGGCTCCACAGCGGGTGCTCCGCCGGCAGGGGCTCCGGCTCGAAGACGTCGAGCGCGGCGGCTGCGATATGCCCTGAATCCAGCGCCGCCAGCAGGTCCTCGGCGACCAGATGCCCGCCGCGGGCCGAGTTGATGACGAAGGCGCCGCGCGGCATGAGGGCCAGGGTGCGGGCGTTGATCACGCCGCGCGTCTGGGGCGTCAGCGGCAGCAGGCAGCAGAGGATGTCCGTCTGGCGCAGCATCGCGTCCAGGCCATCCTCGCCGTGGAAGTTCGTCACGCCCTCGACCTCGCGCGGGGTGCGCGTCCAGCCCATCACGGGGAAGCCGAAGGACACCAGCGCGCGGGCCGAGGCGGCGCCCAGCTCGCCCAGGCCGAGGATGCCGATACGTCGCTCGGCCGTGACCGGCGCGGGCAGCTCGTTCCAGACGCGCGCGGCCTGCTGCGCGCGGTAGTCCAGGTCCTGCCGGTGGAAGCGCAGCACGTTCAGCACGACGAATTCGGTCATGCCCGTCGTGAGCATATGGTCCTTCAGCCGGGCCACCGGAATGCCCGGCGGCGGGCCGGGCTGGCGCAGCAGATGGTCCACGCCCGCGCCCATGGAGACGATGAGCTTCAGGTTCGGATAGCGCCGCAGCTCGCCCATGTCGTGCTGGTTCCAGCAGACGGCGGCCTCGATGTCGGCCGGATCGCCCGCTTCGGGGAAGAGGCGGATGTCCAGCGCTGGGTCCACGGCGAGCAGCGCGTCGCGCCAGTCGTTCATGGCGGTGGTCTTGGTGCAGAGAAGGATGGCCATCAGAAAATTCCGTAGAGGGAGCGAACGAAGACGCGCCAGTCGTCGCGATAGGCCGCGGCGCGCTCGGTGCCGTCGGGCAGCTTGGCGTAGAGGCTGAGCATGGCCCGACCCCACATCTGGTCGAAGTTGCGGTCGCTCTCGAGCACATAGGCCGAGGAGCGCAGGAACACCGCCTCGCGGATCTGCGGGAGGATCTTCCACACCCACCAGGTGCAGCCGACGGCCAGGATCACGGCGCCGACATAGAAATGCAGGAAGGCCGTCGCCGCGAAGGAGGCGATGAGGATACCGGCGGCGGGCACGACGTTCTCGGAGCTGCGGTACACCGGGCTGCCGGGCGAGTTCATCTTGCGGATATGGACGCCGAGCTTCACATGCTCCGCATCCATCAGCTCCTGCAGTTTCTGCCGCTCCTGGCCGGCCCAGGGATGGTCTTCGGTCTCGCTCAAGGCGCGCCATTCTCCTTGGCCGCGCGGAGTTCGAAGGCAGCGGCCATCAGGGCCCGCGTATAAGGCTCGCGGGGGTTTTGGGTAAGGGCTTCGGCCTCGCCGGCCTCCACGATGCGGCCGTTCCTCATCACGATGATGCGATGCGCCATGGCGCGCACCACGCGCAGGTCGTGGCTGATGAAGAGATAGGCGAGGCGATGGCGCTCCTGCAGGCCGCGCAGCAGTTCCACCACCTGCGCCTGCACGCTGACGTCGAGCGCGCTGGTGGGCTCGTCCAGTACGACGAGGCGCGGCTTCAGCACCAAGGCGCGCGCGATGGCGATGCGCTGGCGCTGGCCGCCGGAGAATTCATGCGGGTAGCGCTCGGCCATGGCGGCATCCAGGCCCACCTCCTCCAGCGCGGTGCCGACGCGAAGCGCGCGGCCGGCGGCGTTGAGGCCGGGCTCATGCACGGTAAGGCCCTCGCCCACGATCTCGCCGGCATTCATGCGCGGCGAGAGCGAGCCGTAGGGGTCCTGGAAGACGATCTGCATGCGGGCGCGCAACGGCCGCAGCTCGCCGCGCGAGAGGCCCTGGATGTCGCGCCCCTCGAAGCGGATGACGCCCTCGCTGCCCTCCATGCGGATGAGCGCGAGGCCGAGCGTGGTCTTGCCGCTGCCGCTTTCGCCGACGAGGCCGAGCGTCTCGCCCTCGCGCACGGAGACGTCCACGCCATCCACCGCCTTCACCACGGCGACGGTGCGGCGCAGGAAGCCCTTGCGGATGGGGAAGTGGACGCGGATCTGATCGCCCTCCAGAACCTCTACGGCATCGGGCGCGACGGGGGCGGGGCGGCCGCGTGGCTCGGTGGCCAGCAGCATGCGCGTATAGGGATGCTTGGGGTCGGTGAAGACGGTCTCGACCGTGCCCTGTTCGACCACGGCGCCGTCCTTCATCACGACCACGCGATCGGCGTGGCGGCGCACGATCTGCAGATCATGGGTGATGAGCAGCATGCCCATGCCGAGCCGCTTCTTGAGGTCGGCCAGCAGTTCCAGGATCTGCGCCTGGATGGTGACGTCGAGCGCGGTGGTGGGTTCGTCGGCGATGAGCAGCCTGGGCTCGTTGGCCAGGGCCGCGCCGATCATCACGCGCTGCCGCTGCCCGCCGGAGAGCTGGTGCGGATAGGCGGAAAGCCGCTCCTGCGCATTGGACAGGCCGGCGCGGACCAGCGTGTCGATCACCGCCTTGCGCAGCGCCGCGCCCCGCAGCGGGCGATGGAGGGTGATGGCCTCACTCACCTGACGCCCGACGCTGTGCAGCGGGTTGAGCGAGGTCATGGGTTCCTGGAAGATCATGCCCGCCGTGCCGCCGCGCAGGCGGCGAAGCTCCTCGCCGCTCGCCTTCAGAACGTCCACGCCGTCGAGGGTAATGCTGCCTTCGGGGTTGGAGCCGGTATTGGCCAGCAATTGCAGGATGGAGAGCGCGGTGACGGACTTGCCCGAACCGCTCTCGCCGACGAGGGCCACGACCTCGCCCGGATCGACGTGGAAGGAGACGCCCTGCACCACGCGCTTGCCGCGGAAGGCGACGGAGAGGTTCTGGACTTCGAGGAGGCTCATCTCCCGCCTCCCGGAAGTTTTCTCGGATCGAAGGCATCGCGCACCGCCTCGCCGATGAAGATCAGCAAAGTCAGCACGCCACCCAGCACCGCGAAGCCGGTGAAGGCCAGCCAGGGCGCCTGGAGGTTGTTCTTCCCCTGGCTCAGCAGCTCGCCCAGCGAGGCGGAGCCGGGCGGCAGGCCGAAGCCGAGAAAATCCAGCGTGGAGAGCACCGTGACGGATCCCGAGAGGATGAAGGGCAGGAAGGTCAGCGTCGCCACCATGGCATTGGGCAGGATGTGCTGGAACATCAGCCGCCCGTCGGCCACGCCCAGGGCACGGGCCGCGCGCACGTAATCGAGGTTGCGGCCGCGCAGGAATTCCGCGCGCACGACGCCGACCAGGCCCATCCAGGAAAAGAGCAGGAGGAAGATCAGCAGCGTCCAGAATCCCGGCTCGATCACGCTGCTCAGGATGATAAGCAGGAAGAGCTGCGGCATGCCCGACCAGATCTCGATGAAGCGCTGGAAGAGCAGGTCGGTCCAGCCGCCGTAATAGCCCTGCACCGCGCCGGCGAGGATGCCGATGGCCGAGGCGAAGATGGTCAGCGTGAAGCCGAAGAGCACGGAGATGCGGAAGCCGTAGATCACCCGCGCCATCACGTCGCGCGACTGGTCGTCGGTGCCGAGGATGTTCTTCCAGCTGGGCGGCGAGGGCGCGGGCACGCTGAGCCCCGTCACCAGCGTCGCGTGGCTGTAGCGGATGGGCGGCCAGAGGACCCAGCCGCGGCCTTCGACCTCGCGCAGGAATTCCGGATCGTGCCAATTGGCCTCGACGGGCAGGCCGTCGGGAACGATGTCCTCCTCGGCGTAATGGACGAGGACGGGGAAGCGCCAATGGCCGTCGATATGGCCGATCAGGGGGCGGTCATTGGCCAGCAGCTCGGCGAAGAGGGTCAGCACGAAAAGGATCGCGAAGATCACGAGCGAGATGGAGCCGCGCTTATTGGCGCGGAAATTCGCGGTGCGGCGGCGGTTCAGCGGACTCATGCGGGCGTCAGCCGGAAGCGCAGCGGGAAGCGGGGAGCATGGGCCAGGCCGCCATGCATGTCGCCCGCATCGGCGTAGCGGGACGGCAGGCGCAGCGCCTCCGTCTCCAGCGTGATCTCCGGCACGGCGAGCGGCCAGGGATCGAGGGTGGCCTCGAAGGGCGAGACGCGCTTCAGCTTCGCCTGGCCGCAGTCGAAGGCATCGCGGCCCCAGCACAGCCCCAGGGCGATGGCATCGACCAGCGCGATCTTCTTCGCGTTCGCGGCCACCTGCGCCTCACTGACTCCGAGTTTTTCCGCCAGCAGCGTGCTCCAGGCCTTCTCGCGGTCGATATAGCCCTGCATGGCGAGGAGGCTTTCGTCGCCGGGCGCCATGCGCTGATGCTCGATGCCGAGACGATAGATGAAGCTGCCATGGCGCAGGACCAGCAGGCCCGCCCAAAGCCCCCAATTCGCCAGAGCGAGGCGCACGCCCGCCTCCCACATGGGCACGTGCTTGGCGCCGGAGAGGGCATTGAAGGCGCGCGGCAGGCCGGTGTCGCCGTCGAATTCGGGGTCGGCCTCCCAGCGCATCCAGCCGCAGTCGTGCTGGGCGGCGGCGGTCACGACGGGCTCGAAGGGAACGGGCGGATCGGCCAGCACGCGCATGAGCTGGCCCGAAAGAATCGCATGCGCGGGCTGCGGCGTGGCGATGACGCTGCCGTCTTGCTGGGGCCAGAGGATCATGTCGCGTCCTGCCCGACGAGCGGAGCGAGGAGGATCAGCGGGCCGCGCATCATGCGTCCTGCCTCCGAAGCGGAGCGAAGGAGATCGGCAGGTCGCGCATCAGCGCCTTGCCTCGAAATCGATGCGCGGATCGACGAGCGTATAGGTGAAGTCGCTCACGATCTGCATCACCAGCCCGAGCAGGGTGAAGATGTAGAGCGTGCCGAACATCACGGTGTAGTCGCGCCGGATCGCGGATTCAAAGCCCAGCAGTCCGAGCCCGTCGAGCGAGAAGATGATCTCCACCAGCAGCGCGCCGGTGAAGAGGATGCTGATGAAGGCGGAGGGAAAGCCCGCGATGATGATGAGCATCGCGTTGCGGAAGACATGGCCGTAGAGCACCCGCCCTTCGCCCGCGCCCTTGGCCCGCGCGGTCAGCACATATTGCTTGTTGATCTCCTCCAGGAAGGAGTTCTTCGTCAGCATGGTCAGCCCCGCGAAGCCGCCGATGACCAGGGTGATCGTGGGCAGGACCATGTGCCAGGCGTAGTCGAGCGCGCGCTCCCAGAAGGGCCAGGATTCGCTGCCCGAGCTGGTCAGCCCCCGCAGCGGGAACCACTGGAAGAAGCTGCCGCCGGCGAAGAGCACGACGAGCATGATGGCGAAGAGAAAGCCCGGGATCGCATAGCCTACCAGCAGCACCGCGCTGGTCGCGACGTCGAAGCGCGAGCCGTCGCGCACCGCCTTGCGGATGCCGAGTGGGATCGAGATCAGATAGATGATCAGCGTCGACCACAGGCCGAGCGAGATGGAGACCGGCAGCTTCTCCAGCATCATCGTCCAGACCGGGCGATCCTGGAACAGTGATCGCCCGAAATCGAAGCGCAGATAGCCCCAGAGCATCTCGCCGAAGCGCACATGGGCCGGCTTGTCGAAGCCGAAGGCGCGCTCGATCTCGCGCACCACGGCGGGATCGAGGCCGCGCGCGCCGCGATAGGTGGAGCCGCCGCCCTCGGTTCTGGAAGGCGCCTGCCGGACCTCGCCGCCGCCCTCGCCCGTGAGGCGGCCCAGCGTCTGACCCTGGCCGCGGATCTCGGCGATCATCTGCTCGACCGGGCCGCCGGGAGCGAATTGCACCACGGCGAAGTTGATGAGGATGATGCCGAACAAGGTCGGCACGATCAGCAGCAATCGCCGGAAAAGATAAGCGGTCACTTCGGGCTACGTCACAGGCTGCGCTTGGCCTCGGCGAGCGCCCGGTCGAGCGCCGGATCGACCCACCAGGTGTCGAAGCCCAGGCCGAATCTCGGATTGCGCGCCGGCCGGCCGAAGCGGTTCCAATAGGCGATCCAGAAGGCGCGCAGATGCCATTGCGGGATCACGAAGGCGCCGTTCAGCAGCACCCGGTCCAGCGCCCGCGAGCGTGCGATCAACTCCTCGCGGTCGGGCGCGTTGATCACCAGCTCCACCAGCGCGTCGATCACCGGCGCGCAGATGCCCGCGATGTTCTGCGACCCGTTCTCCTGGGCCTTCGCGCAGGTGAAGAAGTCGCGCTGCTCGTTGCCGGGCGAGAGCGACTGCGGGATCACGTCCACCGTCATGTCGTAGTCGAAGGCGTCGGTGCGGACCTGGTACTGCGCCGGATCGACCGTGCGCACCCGCGCCTCCACGCCCAGGCGCTGCAGCCACTGCACATAGGGCAGCGCGATGCGCTCGAAGGTCGCGCCGTTGAGCAGGATCTCGAATTCGAAGCGCTGGCCCTGGGCGTTGACCAGCCGCCGGTCGCGAATGGTCCAGCCGGCCTCGCGCATCAGGCCGAGCGCGCGGCGCAGCCCGTCGCGGTTGTTGCCGCTGCCGTCGGTCGTGGGCAGGCGCGATTCGGCGGTGAAGACCGTGTCGGGCAGCTGCGCGCGGAAGGGCTCCAGCACCGCGAGCTCCTTGCCCGTGGGCAGGCCGGAGGAGGCGAGCTCGCTATTGGAGAAGAAGCTCGTCGTGCGCGTGTAGAGGCCGTTGAAGATATTGGCGTTCAGCCATTCGAAGTCGAAGACCTGGCCCAGCGCCTCGCGCACCCGCGCATCCTGGAAGAGCGGGCGGCGCAGGTTCATCACGAAGGCCTGCATGCCGGTCGGCCGCTCGTGGCGGATCTCGTCGCGCTTCACGAGGCCGCGGCGCACGGCGGGAAAGTCGTAGCCCGTGGCCCAGTTGCGCGCCTGGTTTTCGGTGCGGAAATCGATCTGGCCGGCCTTGAACGCCTCGAAATCGACGGTGGTGTCGCGGAAATATTCGTAGCGCAGGGCGTCGAAATTGTTGAAGCCGCGCTTCGTGGGCAGGTCGCGCGCCCAATAGTCCTCCACCCGGCGGTAGACGACGCTGCGCCCCGGCTCGAAGCGTTCCAGCCGGTAGGGGCCGGAGCCGAGCGGAACATCGAGCGACGGGCGCGAGAAATCGCGCCCGTCCCACCAATGCTTCGGCATCACGGCGAGCTGGCCGAGGATCAGCGCGAGTTCGCGATTCTCGTTGCTCTTGAAGCGGAAGACGGCGCGGCGCGGGCCATCGGCCACCACCTCGGACACATCGGCCCAATAGGCGCGGTAGAAGGGCCGGCCCTGGGTGCGGAGCGTGTTGAAGGTCCAGACCACGTCCTCGGCCGTGATGGGCTGGCCGTCATGCCAGCGCGCGCCCTCGCGGATCTCGAAAGTGACGCCCATGCGGTCGGCGGGCAGCTCCACCATCGAGGCGAGATGCGCGTATTCCGTGCTCGCCTCGTCCGGGCTGTCCATCAGCAGGGTGTCGTAGATGTTCATGACCCCCGGATCCGCGGTGCCGCGCAGGATGAAGGGGTTGAAGCTGTCGAAGCTGCCGAGCCGCGTCAGCGCCACCTCGCCGCCCTTGGGGGCCTCGGGGTTCGCCCAGGGGAAATGGGGGAAATCCGCCGGCAGGGCCGGCACGCCGAGCAGCGACAGCGCGTGGGTGCGCACGACCCCCAGCGGTTGCTGGGCAGAAGCGGCGAAGGACACGAGGCCGAAGCCGGCGGCGAAGAGGTCACGGCGTTGCATGGAAGGAGATTGGGCGCAGGCCGCGCCCAGGACAACCTTCGTCAGCGCAGCAGGCCCACGATCTCCGGCAGCAGCGCGGGATCGCCCACCGCGATCACGTCGCCGGGGCTCTCCAGGGTCAGGGTCTTGCCCTGCCAATCGGTCATGCGGCCGCCGGCGCCCTCGATGACGGGGACCAAGGCGGCCCAGTCCCAGGGCTTCAGCGTGGTCTCGACCACGGCATCCACGAGTCCGAGCGGGATCAGGCCATAGCCATAGCAATCGCCGCCCCAGCTCACCCGGCGGGCCGCCCTGCGGACCTTTTCGAAGCGGGCGGCCTCGGCGGGCGGGAAAATATCGGGCGAGGTGCAGGCCAGCTCCGCCACCGAGAGCGACTCGCAGGCGCGCGGGCCGATCGTACCGCCCAGCGGGCCGGTGAAGCGGGTGCCTTCGCCGGACACGCCCAGCCAGCGCTCGCGCGTGATGGGCTGGTCGATGAGGCCCAGCACCGGCCGGCCGCGATGCAGCAGGCCGATCAGCGTCCCGAAGAGCGGACGGCCGGTCAGGAAGGCGCGGGTGCCGTCGATCGGGTCCAGGACCCAGAGGTATTCGGCGTCGCCGCGCTCGGTGCCGTATTCCTCGCCCATGATGCCATGGGTGGGGAAACGCTCGCCCAGGAAGGCGCGCAGCGCGCGTTCGGCGGCGCGGTCGGCCTCGGTGACGGGGGAGGCGTCGCCCTTGGCCTCCACGAGGAGGGCCGAGCGGAACAGCGGTCGGATGATGCCGCCCGCGAGGTCGGCGGCGGCTTCGGCCGCCGCGACGAAGGCCGGGTCGATCAGGGGAGCGGCGCCGGGGTGCTGGCCAGGCTGCGCAGGAACGCAATCAGGTCGGCGCGCTGGGCGGTGCTGTTCATGCCGCCATAGGCCATGCGGGTGCCGGGGATGGCGCGGGCCGGGCCGGCGATGAAGGTGTTGAGCGCCTCGTAGTCCCAGGGCTGGCCTTCCTTGGCCTTCATGCCGGCACTGTAGTTGAAGCCCGCCATATGGGCATGGTGGTTGCCCACGATGCCATAGAGGTTCGGACCCACGCCGGCGCGGCCGCCGTCGGTGAAGGTGTGGCACGAGCCACAGACCCGCCCGGCGATGACGCGGCCGTTATCGGCACTGGCCGCGGCCAGCAGCGGGCCGATGGGCTCCAGCGCCGCGGGAGCGGCGGCCGGCACCGCGGTCGGCGCGACGGCACCCAGCGCGATCGCCGGCTCATGCAGGCGATGCGGCTTCACCAGCTGCGTGCCGATGACACCGGCGGCCATGAAGGCGATACCCGCGGTCAGCACCGCCGCGAACGCCTTGTTGAACTCCAAGCTCATGCCGAGCGGACCCTTCCGAGCGAGGGGCGCGGCGAGCGCGTTTGCGCGAAGCCGGACCCTGACTTATTCGTCCTTGTCCCATACAGGCGCCCGTGCGCTGCATCAACCGCCCCCACGTGAACGAAGCCCTGGATTTCAAACAGTGAACCCCATCGTCATCATTCCCGCGCGCATGACCGCGACCCGCCTGCCCGGCAAGCCGCTGGCCGATATCGCGGGCCGGCCGATGATCGTCCATGTGCTGGACCGCGCCCGGGAGGCCGGAATCGGCCCCGTGGCGGTGGCGGCCGGGGAGGCGGAGATCGTTGCGGCCGTGGAGCGGGCGGGCGGCCGGGCCGTCCTCGTCGCCGAGGACCTCCCCAGCGGCACCGACCGGGTCCATCGCTCCCTGGCCGAGCTCGACCCCCTCGGCGCGCATGACGTGGTGGTAAATCTGCAGGGCGACGTGCCGACCCTGGACCCCGAGCTGCTGAAGGCCGTGCTCCGGCCGCTGGCCGATCCCCAGGTCGATATCGCCACCCTCGTCTGTCCCATCGCCGACGAGCATGAGGCGACGACCTCTTCCTTCGTGAAGGCCGCCTGCGCCTTTGAGGGCGAGTCGGAGGTCGCGCCGGCCCTGTATTTCAGCCGCAACCCGATCCCTTGGGGCGAAGGGCCGCGCTGGCACCATATCGGCGTCTACGCCTTCCGCCGCAGCGCCCTGGAGCGATTCGTGACGCTGAAGGAATCCCCGCTGGAGCGGCGCGAGAAGCTGGAGCAGCTTCGCGCCCTGGAGGCGGGAATGCGGATTTCAGTCACCCGCGTCGCCCATGGCCCCTTTGGTGTGGACACCCCCGCCGACCTCGAGCGCGCCCGCCAGTTGCTGAGTTGAGAAGATAAAGAACATGTCCCAGACCATCGCTTTCCAGGGCGTCCCCGGCGCCTATTCCGACCTGGCCTGCCGCCACGCCTATCCCGGCTTCACGACGCTGCCCTCGCCCAGCTTCGAGGCGGCGATGAGCGCCGTGCGCGAGGGCCGGGCCGATATGGCCATGCTCCCTTGCGAGAACAGCCTCGCGGGCAGGGTGCCCGACATCCATCGCCTGCTGCCGGATTCGGGCCTTTCGGTCGTCGGCGAGCATTTCGAGCGGGTGGAGCACTGCCTGCTGGCCCGCAAGGGCGCCACGCTGCAGACCATCCGCCGCGCGCACAGCCATCCGGTGGCGCTGGGCCAGGTGCTCAACGTGCTGAAGGAGCTGAACCTCACCCCCGTCATCCAGGCCGACACGGCCGGCGCGGCGGAGATGATCGCCAAGGACGGCACCCCCGAGGACGCCGCCATCGCCAGTGAGCTGGCCGCCGAGATCTATGGGCTGGAAATCCTGCGCCGCAACGTCGAGGACGCGCTGCACAATACCACGCGCTTCTACGTCATGACCAGGGAGCCTCGGCGCGCGGCCCTCAGCGAGATGCTGAACCCCGTCACCACCTTCGTCTTCCGGGTCCGCAACATGCCGGCCGCGCTCTACAAGGCGCTGGGCGGCTTCGCGACCAACGGCGTGAACATGACCAAGCTGGAGAGCTACATGCTCGACGGCAACTTCACCGCCACCCAGTTCCTCTGCGACGTGGACGGCCATCCGGACGAGCCGCATCTGTTCCGCGCGCTGGAGGAGCTGCGGTTCTTCTCGCGCGAGCTGCGGGTGCTGGGCACCTATCCGGCGAGCCCCTTCCGCCTGGCGCGCGAAGGGGTCTGACCGGCCCCGTTCAGGCTGGCCCCGTTAGGCTGGCAGGACCGTCCGCTTGGGGAGAAGCATCTCGCAGACGAGCCCTTCCGGCCGCCAGTCGAATTCCGCCTGACCTCCATCAATCTCGTCATGGCCGATTTTCTCGATCAGCCTGACGCCTAGTCCCAGGCGGGTCGGCGCCTTCACCGGTGGGCCGCCCGTCTCTTCCCATCGCCAGGCCAGCCGGCCGTCGCTCCAGGCCCAGTGGATGGCGACGCGGCCGGCCGCGACGGAGAGCGCGCCGTATTTCGCCGAATTGGTGGCCAGCTCATGCAGCCCCAGCGCGAAGGATTGCGCGGCGCCAGGCTCGATCAGCACCCTGGGGCCGCTCATCGTCACGCGCGCCTCGCCGGAGAGCTGGAAGCCGGCAAGATCCAGCTCGATCAGCCGCCTCAGGTCTGCGCCGCGACCCGCCGCGGCCTCGACCAGATGCTGGGAATTGCCGAGGGCGGTGAGGCGCGACACCAGCTCGGCCCGGTAGGCCTCCACACTCTCCGCCTGGGACAGCTGCGCGAGGCTGGAGACGACGGCCAGCGTGTTCTTCGCGCGATGCGCCATCTCCGAGGCCAGGACGCGCAGGCGTTCCTCGGTCTGACGCCGCTCGGTGATGTCGTCGAAGACGATGGCCACCCGGTGCTGCGCCGGCGCCTCGACGCGAAAGGCGAAGACGTCGTACCAACGCTCCAGCGCGGCCGCCGGCGCCTGGAAGCGCGTCGGCTCGCCGGTCTTCGCCACCTTGCCGTAGATGTCGAACCAATGCTGCTCGTGGTCCGCCTTCAGTTCGCGCATGGACCGGCCGACGGCATCGGTCAGGCCGGTCTGCGTCACGAAGGCGGGATTGACCTCGAGGAAGCGGTAGTCGCGCGCCATGCCCTCGGCGTCGAAGGCCACCTCGACGACGCAGATCCCCTGATCGATCATCCGGACGATGTCATCATGGGTGGAGAAGGGTGGAGGGCCGCCCTGCGGCGAGTCGGTGTCCATCAGTCGCCGGTGATCGCAACCTCGCCGTTCGGCAGACCGTGCTCCATGGTCAGCGCCGGGAGCCCGCGGTGGCGGCCGACCTCGCGAGCGGGGACGCCGACCACCGTGGTGAAAGGCGCGACATCCGCCAGCACGACGCTGCCGGCGCCGACCTTGGCGCCCTCGCCGATGCGGATATTGCCCAGGATCTGCGCGCCCGCGCCGATCAGCACGCCGCGCTCGACCTGGGGGTGGCGCTGGCCGCATTCCTTGCCCGTGCCGCCCAGGGTCACGCCCTGGAGAATCGACACGTCATCGCCCACCGAGGCCGTCTCGCCCACCACCAGCCCGGTCGCGTGATCGAGCATCACCCGGCAGCCGAATCGCGCGGCGGGGTGGATGTCCACGGCGAAGACCTCGGACATCCGGGCCTGGATATGCCGCGCCAGATGCGCGCGCCCCGCGAGCCACAGCCCGTGCGACACGCGATGGGCCTGCAGCGCCAGATAGCCCTTGAAGTGCAGGAACGGGGTGAGGAGGTCCGGGCAGGCCGGGTCGCGATCCTGGACGGCGAGCAGGTCGGCGGCGGCCGAACTCACCAGCTCCGGCCGGTCGAGGAAAATTTCGCGGGCCACGTCGCGCAGGGCGGCGGCATCGAGCTCGGCATCGCCCAGGCGGGTCGCGATCCGGGCGGCCAGCGCTTCGGCCAGGCAGCCATGGGACAGCACGGCCCGGCTCACCGGCCCGGCCATGAGGCGGTCGGTGGTCGAAAGGGCCGTCGCCTCCGCGACCATGCGGTCCCACAGGCGGATGGCGGGCATCGAAGCCGCGGTGCAGGGGTGCCGAAGGATGGTTCCGGAGGGAACGGCCGTCCGGTTCGTGGTCTGGGGCATGTCTCGCTCCTCCGCCCTCGTCAGATGGCGCCCCGAGGGGATTTCACCAGGGGCGTTCGTCTAATTGGTCCGCAGGACCGGCTCCACCCCGCCGCCGAAGGGCCGGCCATGGGCCCGCATGCAGGTCTCGTAGACCTCGCGCAGCGCCGTGTTCCGGTCGGATTGGACCTGCCGCATATTGGCATAATTGTCGGAATTCGCCTCGCGCGAGACGAGGCGCACGTCGCGCGAGCTCGTCGCCTCGGCGCGGCACTGATCGTCCGTCATGATCGGGGGCGGGGCGATGGGGACCAGGCCGCCGCAGCCGATTGCCATGAGCGGGGCCAGGAAAATCAAACGCTTCATGCCGCCAGCCAATCCTCAATCAGGCGCCGCGCGATCGAGTCGACACGCGGCAAAGCGAAGCCATGGGCCGCGGGGTCGCGCAGTTCGGCGCGGCTGAACCAGCGGGCATCCTGCAATTCCTCGGGGTCGATCACGATCTGCTCGGTCAGGCCCTCGCCGTAGAAGCCGAGCATGATCGAGGCCGGGAAGGGCCAGGGCTGGGAGGAATGATAGCGCACGAGGCCGACGGAGATGCCGGCCTCCTCCATCACCTCGCGGCGGACGGCCTCCTCGAGGCTCTCGCCCGGCTCCACGAAGCCGGCCAGTGTCGAATACATCTTCACATTGGGGAAGCGCGTGGAATGGCCGAGCAGGCAATGGTCGCCGCGCACGACGAGCATGATGACGGCGGGGTCGGTGCGGGGGAAATGCTGGGCGGCGCAGCTGGGGCAGGCCAAAGCGTTGCCGGCGCTGCGCGGCTCGGTGCCCGTGCCGCAGACGCCGCAGAAGCGATGCTTCACCCGCCAGTGCATCAGCCCGCGCGCATGGGCGAGCACGCTGGCCTCGCCCTCCGGCAGCAGGCCGGCCACGCCGCGCAGGTCGCTGAAGGCGCCCATCTCGGGGGGCAGGAGGGGGAGGGGGTCGTCGGTGTGGGAGCAGTCCACCGCGAAGATCGGGCGCTTTTCCCACAGGCCGAGGAAGGCCCAGGGGCCGCCGGCCATGCGAACCGCCTCGGCGCCGGAGCGCGAGAGCAGCACCGCCTCGGGCTGGCCCTGCTCCACGCCGCGCATAAGGCTGCGCGAGCGCCAGACGGGCACGAAGAGCGCGGCCTCGTCGGCCAGCTGGGCTTCGATGAAGGCGGCGTCGTCGCGCTGGCCGGACAACCGGTCGAGCGGGCTGCCCGTATAGACGTTCTCGCGGCTGGCAGGGATCATGAGCATGGCCGCAACCTGCCATGCCCGCGCCGGGCCGCCAACTGAGGGGGCGTGCGGTTCAGCCGGCGGTCAGATACCAGGCGACGCCCAGGGCCGGAATCACCAGGACCAGTCCCCCGATCAGGACCCATCGGACGATGTTCGGGGTCGTTCCCTGGCGGGCCTCGGTCGCGGTAAGGACGTGCTTGTCTTCGGTCATGGGAATGGAACGCCCCCGGATCGTGCGGGTTTCGCCCGCACCGCGCCGGAGCCGCTTTGGGTTCCGGTCAGCCATTCGCATGGCGCGACGTTAACCTGCCCCACCCCCCATGCAACGGACGAGCGGGCATGCTATATGCACCCCCGGAAGGTCGGCGCGGACGGGCTCCTCGCCAAACCGGTCAGGTCCGGAAGGAAGCAGCCGCAACGGGTTCTTGCTCGGGTCGATGCCGGCCTTCCACCTCATGGCTCCCTCTTCGGTGCGGACGATGCCCAGCGATCTGATCGGCGACATCGGCCCAGAGGGGGCAGCAGGCGACGGGGCGAAGGTGCTCCCCTGGGAGGACATTCCCGAGCCGCCGGCCCCCGAGGGACCGGGCCTTTTCGGATTCGACGATCCGCCGCCCGCGCCGGTTCTCGCCGCGTCCATCCCCGCGGCCCCCATTCCAACGGCCCCCGTCGCCGCGAAGCCCATGCCCTATCGCGTCCTGGCCCGGAAATACCGGCCGCAGACGCTCGACGACCTGATCGGCCAGGAGGCGCTGGTCCGCACGCTGCGCAACGCCTTCGCGCGCGGCCGGGTCCACCATGCCTTCCTGCTGACCGGCGTGCGCGGCGTGGGCAAGACGACCACCGCGCGCATCATCGCCCGCGCGCTCAACTGCATCGGCGTGGACGGCAAGGGCGGTCCCACGGCCGACCCCTGTGGCGTCTGCCCGGAATGCGTGGCCATCCTCGCCGATCGCCACCCCGACGTGATCGAGATGGACGCCGCCTCGAATCGCGGCATCGACGATGTGCGCGAGCTGCGCGAGGCGCTGCGCTTCCGCCCTGCCCAGGGGCGCCAGAAGGTCTTCATCCTGGACGAGGTCCATATGCTGACGGAGCAGGCGTTCAACGCCCTGCTCAAGTCGCTTGAGGAACCGCCGCCCAGCATCACCTTCATCCTGGCCACGACGGAATTGCGGAAGGTGCCCATCACCATCCGCAGCCGCTGCCAGGTCTTCTCGCTGAAGCGCGTTCCCGAGGAGCGCCTGCGCGACCACTTCCGCGGCATCTCGGGGAAAGAGGGCGCCGAGATCGAGGAGGGCGCGCTGGCGATGCTGGCCCGCGCCGCCGATGGCTCGGTGCGCGATGGCCTTTCGCTGCTGGACCAGGCGATCGCGCTGGCGGGCGAAGGCGGCGGCGTCGCGGCCGAGAGCGTGCGCGACATGCTGGGCCTCGCCGACCGCGCTTTGGTCTTCGACGTGCTGGACGCGGTGCTTTCCGCCGACCTGCCGACCGCGCTGCGCCGGATGGACGAGGCGCATGAGCGCGGCGCGGACCCCGCGACCATCATGAACGACCTGCTGGAGCAGGTGCATATGCTGACGCGCTTCGCGGCCATCCCCGCGCTGCGCGAGGATGCCGGCATTCCCGAGACGGAGCGCGTGCGCGGCGCGGCCCTGGCGACGAAGCTCTCGGTGCCGATGCTCACGCGCGCCTGGCAGATGCTGCTCAAGGGCATCGAGGAGGTGCTGATCGCCCCCGATCGCCGCGCGGCGGCCGAGATGGTGCTGATCCGCCTCGCCCATGTCGCCGAGATGCCGACGCCCGGCGATATCCTCAAGCGCCTCGAATCGGGTGGCTCCGTGGCTTCCGGCTCGCCCGGTCCCGCGCCGAACGGCGGCGGCCTCCGGGCCATGGGTGGTGGCGGCGCGATGATGGCCGCCGAGCCCGCGCCTTTCGTCGAGACGCGCCCGCAGCCCACCGCCTGGCGCGAAGTCGTGGCGCTCGCCTCCGGCACCCATGCCCTGCTGCACGCGCATCTGCTGCATGACGTGCATCCCGTGCGCGTGGCCAAGCGCCAGGTCGAGATCCGCGTGCGGCCCCAGGCCCCGCGCGACCTCGGCGCGCAGCTTTCCGCCCTGCTCGAGGCCAAGACCGGCGAGCGCTGGACCATCGCGCTCTCCAATGCCGAGGGCGAGCCGACCATCGCCGAGCAGTCGCGCAGCGCCGAGACCGACCGGCGGACCGCGGCGCTCAACCATCCGCTCGTGCAGATGATCCTGCAGGAGTTTCCCGGCGCCACCCTCGATGCGGTGCGCGACGAAAACGTCGATGCCTACGGGCTGCTGCCGGTCCAGGCGCAGGACGAGCCGGATTTCCCGGACTTCGCCCCGCCCGAGGCCGAGCCGGCGGGCTTCGACCCCGATATCCCAGAGGAGGATTGATTGAAGAATCTCGGCAATATGCTGAAGCAGGCCCAGCAGATGCAGTCCCGCATGGCGGAGATGCAGGCCAAGCTGGAATCCACGGAAGTGCAGGGCCAGGCCGGCGCCGGCATGGTGAAGGTCCGGCTGACTGGCAAGGGCGACCTGCGCGGCATCTCCATCGACCCCTCGCTGATGACGGCCGAGGATCGCGAGGTCCTGGAGGATCTCATCGTCGCCGCCCATGCCGATGCGAAGCAGAAGGTCGAGGCCACGATGGCCGAGGCGATGTCGCAGGCCACGGCCGGCATGTCGCTCCCGCCCGGGCTGAAACTTCCCTTCTGAGGCGATGCGGCCCAACGATCCCGTCGAGCACCTGATCGCGCTTCTGGCGAAGCTGCCCGGCCTTGGCCGGCGCAGCGCGCGCCGGGCAGCGCTGCGGATGCTGATGGAGCCGGAAAGCCGCATGCTCCCTCTCGCGGAGGCGATGCGCGTGGCGGCGGCGGCGGTGAAGCCCTGCTCCAACTGCGGCAATCTCGACGCCAGCAACCCTTGCCACATCTGCTCGGACAACCAGCGCGACCAGGGCCTGATCTGCGTGGTCGAGGGCGTGGCCGAGCTCTGGGCGCTGGAGCGGGCGCAGGCGCATCACGGCGCCTATCACGTGCTGGGCGGCACGCTCTCGGCGCTGGGCGGGGTGGGGCCGGACGACCTCGCCATCCCGCAACTGCTGGCCCGCGCGTTGGGCGCGCGCGAGATCATCCTGGCGCTGCCCGCGACCGTCGAGGGCGCGAGCACGGCGCATTACCTCGCCGACCGGCTGGAATCCACGAAGGTGCCGGTGACGCGCCTCGCCCAGGGCGTGCCCATGGGCGGGGCGCTCGACGTGCTGGACGACGGCACGCTGGCCGCCGCCTTCAAGGCGCGGCGCTGAATCAGCCGGCCAGCGCGGCCTCCACCGCGTCGCCGAAGCGCTCGACGATCATCTCCACCTCGGCGGCCGTCACCGTATAGGGCGGCGCGAGGATCACGTGGTCGCCCTGCAGCCCGTCGATCGTGCCGCCCATCGGGTAGCAGCCCAGGCCGCGGTCATAGGCTTCCTTCTTCACGCGCTCGTTCATCTTGAGCTTGGGGTCGAAGACGGCCTTGGTGCCGCGGTCCTGCACCAGCTCGATGGCCCAGAAGAGACCGCGGCCGCGGATGTCGCCGATGTTGCGGTGATTGCCGAGGCGCTCGGTCAGCCGCTGCTCCAGCAGCGCGCCCATCGCCTGGACGTTGCCCAGCAGGTTCTCCTGGGCGATCACCTCCTGCACGGCCAGCGCGGCGGCGCAGGCCATGGGATGCGCCTGGTAGGTGTGGCCGTGCATGAAGCCGCCCGAGCCGGTGCGGATCGCCTCGATGACCTTGCCCTGCGCCAGGATGCCGCCGATCGGCTGGTAGCCGCCGCCGAGGCCCTTCGCGATGACCTGGATGTCGGGGACGATGCCCTCCTGCTCCCAGGAATGCATGGTGCCGCATCGGCCCATGCCCGACATCACCTCGTCGAGGATCAGCAGCGCGCCATGCCGGTCGCAGACCGCGCGCATCGCCGGGAAATAGCCGGGGAGGGCGGCGACGCAGCCGAGCGTGGCGCCGACGACCGTCTCCGCGCAGAAGGCGATGACGTTCTGGGGGCCGAGCCGCTGGAACTCGGCCTCCAGTTCGTCGGCGAGACGCTGGACGTAGTCGGCGTCGCTCTCGTGGTCGGCGCGGTCGCGATAGGCGTAGCAGGCCGAGACATGGCTGAAGGCCGGGCTCAGGATCGGCGCATAGGGCGCGCGGCGCATGGCGTTGCCGCCGGCCGAGAGCGCGCCGAGCGTGTTGCCGTGATAGCTCTGCCGGCGCGCGATGTAGTGCTTGCGCTGCGGCTGGCCGATCTCGACGAAATACTGCCGCGCCATCTTGATCGCGGCCTCCATCCCCTCGCTGCCGGAGGAGACGAAATAGGCATGGGTCAACCCGCCCGGCGCGTGGCCGACCAGCATGTCCGCGAGCTTCTCCGCGCTCTCGCAGGAGAAGAGCGCCGTGTGGGCATAGGTCAGCTGTTCCAGCTGCGCGCGCATGGCGGCGAGCACATGCGGATGGCCATGGCCCAGGCAGGCGACGGCCGCGCCGCCTGAACCGTCGATCACCTCATGGCCCGAGGACTCGCGCAGCCAGATGCCCTTGCCCGAGACGGCGATGGGCGGGGCCACGTTGAGATTGCGGTGAACGAGGTTGGACATATCGCGCTCCGGCTGATGCGCGAGCCTATCGCGATGCTAGGGCGGCGTCAGCACCCCGACCGCCGCGCCGAGCATGCAGCAGGCAACGGTGCCCGCCGCCAGCGCCGGCAGGCCGAGGGCCACGATCTCCGGCCGACGCTCCGGGCAGAGGGTGCACATCCCGCCCAGCATGATCCCGACCGAGCCGAAATTGGCGAAGCCGCAAAGCGCATAGGAGAGGATCAGCCGCGTGCGGGGAGCCAGCGCCTCGCCGCTGCCGCGCGCGAAGTCGAGATAGGCGACGAACTCGTTGATCACGAGCTTGATGCCGAGCGACTGGCCCACCGTCTGCGCCTCCGCGACCGGCACGCCCATGGCCCAGGCCAGCGGCCAGAGGAGCCAGCCCGCGATCTGCTGGAGCGTGAGGCCGAGGATCGGCTGCGCGATCTCGTTGACCAGCGCCACCAGCGCCACGAAGACGACCAGCGCGGCCATGATGCCGAGGAGGAGCTGCAGCCCGTCGGCGATGCCCTGGACCAGCGCCTCCATGCTGCTGGAATAGAGGCGCGGCGCCTCGGCCTCGCCCTGGGTGATGCCCGTCGAGGGGATCATGAGCTGCGCGGCCAGCACCGCCGCCGGCGCGCCCATGAGCGAGGCGGTGAGCAGATGCCCCGCCGCATCCGGCACGAGCGAGGAGATCATCAGCACATAGACCACCAGCATATTGCCGGAGATGGTCGCGAGGCCGGCGACCATGACGACGAAGAGCTCGGCGCGGGTGAGGCGACTCAGCCAGGGCCGGATGAGCAGCGGCGCCTCCACCATGCCCACGAAGACGTTCGCCGCGACCGAGAAGCCCGCCGCGCCGCCGAGGCCGAGCAGCCGGTTCAGCGCCACGGCCAGCACGCGCACCACGAAGGGCAGGACGCGCCAGTGATAGAGCAGCGCCGAGAGCGCGCCGACCAGCAGCACGATGGGCAGCGCCTGGAAGAAGAGGATGAAGCTCGCGCCCGGCGCCGTCTCGGCATAGGGCAGCGGCGCGCCGCCGAGATAGCCGAAGACGAGCGAGGTGCCCGCCTGGGTGGAGCGCGCCAGCGCGTCCACCATGCGGCCGAAGAGGGAGAAGAGCGCGCGCAGGGGCGGTACGTTCAGCAGCAGCGCGGCCACGCCGATCGTGCAAACCAACCCGCCGATCACGACGCGCCAGGAGACGTGGCGTTTGCAGCCGCCCATGACCCAGCACAGCAGGCACAGCAGGACGAGGCCCAGCGCCGACTGAAGCTGGGGGAGGCTCATGCTTCTTCGTCCTCGGCGATCTCCTGTTCGATCTCGAAGATCTGGTCGACGCGCTCGCCCGGCAGCGCGTCCATCCCGCGCAGCTTGCGCGTGATGGCCCGTGTGCGGACCTGCGCCTTGCCGATGGTATTGGCCACGGTGCCCACCTGCTTGCCGAGCGAGCTCAGCACGCCGTCCATCTTGCCCATCTCGGCCTTGGTCGCGGAGAGAAGTTCACGCACCGATTCCGCGTTCTTCGACAACGCCAGGGTGACATGGCCGAGCTGGATGGTCCGCAGCAGCGCCGGCAGCAGCGTCGGCCCGAGGATGAGCACGCGATGCACGCGGCCCACGTCGTCGATGAGGCCGGGGATGCGCGCCACCTCGGCGTAGAGACCCTCGGTCGGCAAGTACATCACGCCGAATTCCACCGTGCGCGGCGGGCAGATGTACTTCTGGGCGATCTTCTGGGCCTCGCCGCGAATGCGGTTCTCGAGGCCCTTGCGCGCCAGCGCCTCGGCGATCGGGTCCGCGGCCTCCCACGCCGTGAGCAGGCGCTCGTAATCCTCGATGGGGAATTTCGCATCCACCGGGAGCAGCACGCGCTCGCTGCCAGACATGGGCATGACCACGCAGAACTCGACCGAGTCCGAGCTGCCCTCGCGCAGGCGCACATTGGTCTCGTAGGAGCCCTCGGGGAGGATGTCGTCCAGCAGCGCCTTCACCTGGGTTTCGCCCCAGCCGCCGCGCGTCTTCACATTGCCGAAGAGCCGCTTGATGTCGCCGATCTGCGCGGTGACGGCCTGCACGTCCCCCATCGCCTTCTGCACGGCGGTGAACTGGTCGATGACGCGGTTGAAGCTCTCGTTCATCTGCTTCTCGACCGCGCCGGCGAGCTGCTCGTTCACGCTCTTCTGGATCTCGGCGAGACGC
The DNA here is from genome assembly GCF_965227005.1 of Roseococcus sp. NCBI lineage: Bacteria > Pseudomonadati > Pseudomonadota > Alphaproteobacteria > Acetobacterales > Roseomonadaceae > Roseococcus > Roseococcus sp. The sequence goes on along the minus strand of NZ_CBDDFJ010000021.1, from coordinate 199,370 downwards.
TTCTCGCTGTTCTCGCGCATCTCGGTGAGCTTCTTGTCGAGCACGTCGCGCGAGCGCGCCGTCTCGGCGCTCATCGCCTCCTGCGTGGATTTCGCATCGGCGGTCAGGCGCTCCAGCAGCGAGGTCTGCATGGTGGTGAGCGATTCCGCCTGCTTCAGCATCGCCGCGTTGACGGCCTTGGTCTGCGCGGCGGTCGTTTCCTGCGTGAGCGTCGCGCCGGTCGCGAGACGCTCGAGCAGCGCCTTCTCGGTCGCTGCCAGGGATTCCGCCTGCTTGAGCATGGCGGCGCTGACGGCCTTGGTCTGCGCGGCCGAGGCCTCCTGCGCGAGCGTCGCGCCGGCGGCGAGGCGCTCCAGCAGCGCCTTCTCCGTCGCGCCCAGGGATTCCGTCTGACGGAGCATCGCGGCGCCGAGTGCGCGGGTCTGCTCGGCGGTGAAGCCGGAGAGTTCCAGCGAAAGCTCGGTCTTCTGGCGGGCGATGTCGCCGGCCAGCGCTTCCTTCATCGTCGCCAGCGCCGTGGCCTGGCGCTCCTGTCCGAGCTGGAGCAGCGGCAGCAGGGGATCGGCGGGCGGGCGCCGCGTCAGCAGCACGGCGAGCACCGCCAGCAGGAGAAGGACCACCAGGCCCAGCAGCACCACTTCGACCGTCATCGCTCAGATTCCATCCGCGACCCGATTCTCGCGGGGGTCGCGGCGGCAGATGAACACCAATTGCGGCGTCGTGCGAACCCGTTCCGGGCCGAAGGCTCAGTGCCGGAAGTGGCGCATCCCGGTGAAGACCATGGCGAGCCCGGCCGCATCGGCGGCGGCGATCACCTCGGCGTCGCGGATGGAGCCGCCCGGCTGGATCACGGCCGTCACCCCAGCCGCCGCCGCCGTCTCCAGGCCGTCGGCGAAGGGGAAGAAGGCGTCCGACGCCACGACGCTGCCCTTGGCGAGCGGCTCGGACAGGCCGGCCGCCTTGGCCGCGGCCTCGGACTTCCAGGCGGCGATGCGGCTGCTCTCCACGCGGTTCATCTGGCCCGCGCCGATGCCGACCGTCGCCATGCCCTTGGCATAGATGATCGCATTGGACTTCACGTGCTTGCAGACGCGGAAGGCGAAGAGGAGATCGGCGATCTCGGCCTCGGTCGGCGCGCGCTGGGTCACGATCTTCAGCGTCTCGGCCGTCACGCGGCCGGCGTCACGCGACTGAGCGAGGAAGCCGCCCGCCACGCTCTTGAAGAACAGGCCGGGGGAGACCGGGTCGGGCAGCCCGCCGGTCAGCAGCAGGCGCAGGTTCTTCTTCTTGGCGAAGATGGCCATGGCGGCCTCATCGGCGTCGGGCGCGATCACCACCTCGGTGAAGATGGCCGCGATCTTCTCGGCCGCGGCCGCATCCAGCTTGCGGTTGGCCGCCACGATGCCGCCAAAGGCCGAGACGGGGTCGCAGAGCAGCGCCTTGTCCCAGGCGGAGGCGAGGTCCGCGCCCTCGGCCACGCCGCAGGGATTGGCGTGCTTCACGATGACGATGGCGGGCTTGTCGAATTCGGCGACGCATTCATAGGCGGCGTCGGTGTCGTTCAGGTTGTTGTAGGACAGCTCCTTGCCCTGCACCTGGCGCGCCGTGGCGATGCCCGCGCGGCTCGCGCCGCTCAGGTAGAAGCCGGCCTGCTGATGCGGGTTCTCACCGTAGCGCAGCGTCTGCTTGAGGATGCCCGCCACCGCGAGGCGCGGCGGGAATTCCTGGCCGAGCTGCCCGGCGAACCAGCCGGAGATGGCGGCGTCATAGGCCGCCGTGCGGGCGTAAGCCGCCGCCGCGAGCTCCTTGCGGAGCGCCAGCGACGTGCCGCCCTCGGCCTGGATCTCGGCGGTGACGCGGGCGAGGTGCGCGGGCTCCGTGCAGACCACGACGCCGGAAAAGTTCTTGGCGGCGCTGCGGATCATCGCCGGGCCGCCGATGTCGATATTCTCAATGCAGTCCTCGAAGGCGGCGCCCTTCGCGACCGTCGCCTCGAAGGGATAGAGGTTCACCGCCACCAGATCGATCGGGGCGATGGCGTGCTCGTCCATCTGCGCGAGATGCGAGGCTTCGTCGCGCCGGCCGAGGATGCCGCCATGGACCTGCGGCACCAGGGTCTTCACCCGGCCGTCGAGGATCTCGGGGAAGCCGGTGTGCTCGCTGACGTCCTTCACCGGGATGCCGGCGTCGCGGATGGCCTTGGCCGTCCCGCCCGTCGAGAGGATCTCCGCGCCGCGATCGGCGAGGAAGCGGGCGAATTCCACGATGCCCGTCTTGTCGGAGACGGAGAGAAGGGCGCGGCGGATCGGAAGGGATTCGGTCATGCAGACCTCCATCATAGCCCAAGGAGGTCGAGGGTGCGGTCCACCACGACCTGCTCGGTGAAAAGGGAGCGGGCGCGGGCCAGGCCCGCTGCGCCCATCCTCTGCCGCAGCGGGGCGTCGCCCGCCAGCCGTGCCAGCGCATCGGCGAGGCCCGAAACCTGCATGGGCGGCACCAGATAGCCGGTCTCGCCCGTTACCACCTGCTCGCGGCAGCCGCTGATATCGGTGGCGACGACGGGCAGGCCGGTCAGCATCGCCTCGATGACGGACATGGGCAGGCCCTCGAAATGGCTCGGCAAGGCGAAGATGTCGGCGGCCTGGAGCCAGCGCGGCACGTCGTGGCGGTAGCCCAACATCTTCAGGCGCGGGCCCATGATCTCGGCGGCACGGGCGAAATGGGGGGCCATGTCCTCGCCGTGGTCCGAGGCGAGCCGTTCGCCCACCACCCACAGATGCGCGTTCGGCACCCGTTCCATGGCCTGGAGCAGCTCCGGCCAGCCCTTGTGGCGGACGAGGCGGGAAATGCCGATGACGACGCAATCCGTCTCACCGACGCCCATCTCGGCCCGCAGCGCGGCGCGGGCCCCGGCATCGGGATGGAAGATCGCCGGGTCGCGCCCGTTGCGCGTGGCGGTCGCGCCGCGATGGATGAAGAGCCGTCGCGCATCGCGCGCCTCCTCCTCGGAAACCGTCAGGAAGGTGTCGGTCATCCGCCCGCCCAGCCATTCCACCCCCAGCGACAGCCCCCGGCGCCACCAGGGCCCGGGCTGGTTGAAGAGGAAGCCGTGGCAGGTATAGGCGATGTGGGGCACGCCCTCGGCCTTGGCGGCCGCGCGGGCCAGGATGCCGGCAATGGGCATATGCGCGTGGACGAGGTCGAATTTCTCCTCGCGGATGATCCGCCGCAGCTCGCGGAAGGCCGGCACGTGCCGGCGGGGGTCGTAGCTGCGCGCCATGGGCACGGGGATGATCCGGAAGCCCTCGGCGCGGGGGATGTCGAGCAGCGGGCCCTCGGCGCAGATGCCCACCACCTCATGCCCGCGCGCGCGGGCGCCCCGCATCACCGGCAGAAGGAAGTGCCGGAGCGAGAAATCGACATTGGTGAGCTGGAGGACCTTCACGGCGAGGCTCAGCCGTCCGTCGGCGTCTCGCTGGCTGGCGTGCCGCCCGAAATGACACGGCTGACGGCCCATTGCACCGTCTCGGCCTCGCCATCCGAGGTCAGGACGATCTGGCTCGTCCGGCGGGGATCGGCGGCGAGGTAGACGCTTTCCTCCAGCGCCACCCGCGCGCCGCGCGCCCGGAAGCGCCAGCCCTGGCCGCCCGGCAGGCGCATGAGCACGCCGCCCTCCTCCTCCTGCAGCACGGCGGTCACGCCCGGATGCAGGTGGAAGCGCAGGGCCCAGGGGACGGCCGGGCCGGGGAAGGGCTCCAGCGCATCCTCGCCGCGGAGGTCGTCGCCCGATTCCGACAGATAGAGGCGGCGGCGGTGGATCACGCCATGGGTGCGGCGGTAGCCGTCATGCCCGGCTTCGAGCCATTGGGCGCCATTGGCCTCCTGGCGCTCCAGCTCCACGCGCTCGGGACGCCGGCCGAGGCCTTCTTCCTTGAGCTCGCTGCTGTTGGTGTCGGACAGGATGAGCGTCGAATGGGCGGCCGTGCCGCGCATCGCGTCGCGCCAGCCGGCCTCGGCGGCCGGGGCCGCGCCGCAATTCACGATGAGGCGATCCCGCCCGATCGACATCTCGAAGGACAGGGTGCCGGCATGCGCCCCGCGATCGGCCCCGCGCGGCAGGCCTGAGGCGGGGTCCGGCGCGCGGCCGGGCGGCGGCGCGCCGCAATCGGCGATGATGAGGGTGCGGCCGGCGGCGAGGCGGTGAAAGCCGGTCTCCTCCAGCAGCATGGGCGCGCGGCCCTTGGCCTGGCCCTGGGTGAGGACGACGTCGACCAGAGCCGGCGCCTCCTCGCGGGTGCCGTTGAACAGCGCCAGCGCCATGTCCCCGTGGCGGAAGAGGCGCAGGGCCTGGCCGGCGCGGTCCAGCGCGGTGGAGAGCTGCGGGGGCGAGTTCACGCCGCAGCCGTTCAGCAGGTTGCGGATCTCGATGAGGTCCTGCAGGGCCAGCATCTGCACGGCCGGGCTGCGCTCGACATGGCCGCCATCGGTGTGGAACTGGCGCTCCAGCTCGCCGGGCAGGAAGCGCAGGGCGCGGGTGAGCCAGGCCTCTTCTTCCAGCGCGACAGCGGCGGCGATGGTGCCCTTGAGCACGACCAGCGCGCCGCGATGCGCGGCCTCGGCCGGCAGCGAGCCCGAGATGGCGCGCCCGTCCAGGGCCATGCGCTGGAGCAAGGCGCGGCGGAAGCCGTCCTCGGCCGTGGCGGCGAGGAAGTCCCAATGGCCGAGCCAGGAGGAGATGCGCGCGGCGGCGACCTCGGGCGCCAGGGCCATCGGCTCGGCGGTGCCGCGGGCCAGCCAGTCCTCGGCGAGGTCGCGCGCCTTCACCCGGGCGGCGTCGGTGCCCAGCATGCGCAGGTCCCGCAGCCAGGCGAAGCTGTGGGCAGCTTGGCGCCAGGGCGTCGGGCCGGAGGCGGGGCCCCAGCTGTCGAGCTGGCGGACGCTGCCCGCCACCTCGAATTCGCCGCGCAGCAGCCGCGCGCCGCGATTGGCGTCACCGGGCCAGAGGTCGCGGAAAACCCGTGCCGGGGCGTCGGGCACGCGGATGGGCTTGAGCTTGGAGAAGAGCTTTCGGGCGTTGCGCATCATGTCGGACATCAACGCACTCCCTTCAAAGAAGTGATCGCCGCCGCGTAATCCGGCGCGCCGAAGACGGCCGTGCCCGCCACCAGGACGTCCGCGCCGGCCGCGATGCAGTCGGGCGCGGTCTTCACGGTGACGCCGCCATCCACCTGGAGCGCGATGTCCCGGCCGGAGGCCGTGATCATCTGCCGCAGCGTGGCGATCTTGCTGAGCTGGCTCGTGATGAAGGACTGCCCGCCGAAGCCCGGATTGACCGACATCACCAGGATGAGGTCCACCAGGTCCATCAGATGGGCCAGCACATCGACCGGCGTGCCGGGATTGAGCACCACCCCCGCCTTCTTCCCCAGCGCCCGGATGGTCTGGAGGCTGCGGTGGATGTGCGGGCCGGCCTCGGGATGCAGGCTGATGAGGTCGGCCCCGGCCTCGGCGAAGGCGGCGAGGTAGGGGTCCGCCGGTGCGATCATCAGATGCACGTCGAAGGGCATTTTGCTGTGCGGCCGCAGGGCCTTGATGAGGCTCGGGCCGAAGCTGATGTTCGGGACGAAGTGCCCGTCCATGATGTCGAGGTGCAGCCAGTCCGCGCCGGCCTGCTCGATCGCGCGCACTTCCTCGCCCAGGCGGGAGAAATCGGCGGCGAGCAGGGAGGGGGCTATACGGATATCTGGCATCGGTCCTTGGGGGAAGATGTGACCCTTGGACCTAAACCATTCCCCTCCCCCTGCAAACCTGTAGGTCTCCCTGAATGTCCGGTCCTTCTCTTATTCCAGGGCTCGGCGTCACCGATTGCGCCGCCGGCCTCGCCTCTGATGCGGGTTTCGCCATGATCGAGATCGAGGAGGCGACAGTTCCTGGGACAGGATCCGGACGGCCAACTGATCCGTTTTGCCCAGGAGATGGACAGGTATCGGTCCAATCCGGGGTATTTCCCAACTCTTGTCCAGAATTCGGTGACTTCCGCATGCTTTCCCTGATGCTAGGCCGCGCCTAGTTTCCGGCCGCTTCACTGGAAAGACTCCGTTATATGTTTCGTCGCACCGCCCTTCTCGCCGGACTCGCGCTGCCGGCCGTCGCCCGCGCGCAGGACTGGCCGTCACGCCCCATTCGCGTGGTGCTGCCCTTCGCGGCGGGCGGTTCCTCCGACGTGGCGGCGCGCATGCTGGCGCCGCGGATCTCGGCCCTGCTCGGCCAGCAGCTTGTGATCGAGAACCGGGGCGGAGCCGGGGGCAATATCGCTGCCGATGCCGTCGCCCGCGCCACGCCCGACGGCTACACGATCTTCCAGGGCAATGCCGGCGTGATGACGGTCAATCCCACGCTCTTCCGCTCGCTGACCTTCGACCCGATGACGAGCTTCGCGCCGATCTCCCATGTCATGACGGTGGCCAATCTCTTGGTCTGCCCGGCGGACCGGCCCTGGCGCAGCGTGGCGGACCTGCGCGCCGCCCTCCTGCGGGATCCGGAATCCATCCGCGCCGGCAATTCCGGCACCGGCTCGATCGGCCATCTGGCGACGGTTCTCTTCGACCATCTGGCCGGAACCAAGACGTTGCATGTGCCCTATCGCGGCGGCGGCCCGCTCGCGACCGACCTCCTGGCCGGCCATGTCGATTACGGCTTCGCGACCACGCCCACCGTGCAGTCGGCCATCGAGGCCGGGCGGCTGCGGGCGCTTGCCATCGGCACCGCCACGCGCAGCCCGCTGATGCCCCATCTTCCGACGGTGGCCGAGGCCGGCCTCGAGGGCTACAGCGTCAGCAACTGGGATTCCTGGCTCTTCCCGGCCGGCACGCCCGAGCCGGTGGTCCAGCGCATGACCGCGGCGCTGACCCAGGTGCTGAAGGCGCCGGAGCTGCAGGCCGAGTTCGCCCGGCGCGGCCTGGAGGCCTATCCCTCCTCGCCGGCGGAGCTCGCGGCCTCGATCCGGACCGACACCCAGCGCTGGGCGCCGCTGGTCCGCGCGAGCGGCGCGACACCCGAGGGGTAAGACGGCGGGGGTAGCCGCAAGCGGGGCGCGGTCCTATGTCGGTCACAGGAGTGACCGACATGAATGCCCTGACCGACGACACCGCCACGCTGCTCGACACCGCCGCCCGCGCCGCCCGCGCGGCGGCCGTCCCGCTCGCGCGGGCGGATCGACCGGCCAAGGACGCGGCGCTGCATTTCGCCGCCGCCGCGCTGCGGGCGCGCGCCGATGAGATCCTTGCCGCGAACGCGGCGGATCTCGCTGGCGCGCCCGGCCTCTCCTCCTCCTTCCTGGACCGCGCCACGCTCACCCCCGCGCGCGTCGAGGCCATGGCCCTGGGCCTGGACGAGATCGCCGAGCTGCCCGATCCCGTGGGCCGCGTCCTCTCCGAATGGACGCGCCCGAACGGGCTGCACATCGCCCGCGTGGCCCAGCCGCTCGGCGTGATCGGCATGATCTTCGAGAGCCGCCCCAACGTCACCGCCGATGCCGGCGCGCTCTGCCTCAAGGCGGGCTCGGCCGTGATCCTGCGCGGCGGCAGCGAGAGCGCGCGTTCCGCCCATGCCATCGCGGACTGCCTGCGCGCCGGCCTGCGCCAGGCGGGCCTGCCCGAGGATGCCGTGCAGCTCGCCCCCACGCAGGACCGCGCCTTCGTCGGCGCCATGCTGCGCGCGGCGGGGCTGATCGACCTCATCATCCCGCGCGGCGGCAAGGGCCTCGTGAACCGCGTGATGGAGGAGGCGCGGGTTCCCGTCCTCGCCCATGCCGAGGGGCTTTGCCACACCTACATCCACAAGGCCGCCGAGCCGGAGATGGCGCGGCGCATCCTGATGGACGCGAAGCTGCGCCGGACCGGCGTCTGCGGCGCGACCGAGACGCTGCTGATCGACGCCGAGATCGCGCCCAGCCTGCTGCCGCTGCTGCTGGGCGACCTCGCCGCCGCCGGCTGCGCCTTCCATGCCGATGCCCGGGCGCGGGCGATCATGCCCGTCCTGCCGGCCGCCACCGAGGCGGATTTCTCCACCGAGTGGCTGGACGCGATCCTGAACGTGGCCGTGGTGGATGGCGTCGACGGCGCGCTGGCGCATATCCGCCGGCATGGCAGCGAGCACACCGAGTGCATCGTCACCGGGGACGCCGCGGCGGCGGAGCGGTTCCTGGGCGGCATCGATTCCGCCGTGGGGCTGTGGAACGCCTCCACCCAGTTCTGCGACGGCGGCGAATTCGGCTTCGGCGCCGAGATCGGCATCGCCACGGGGCGGATGCACGCGCGCGGCCCGGTCGGCCTCGAGCAGCTCTGCACCTTCCGCTACCGGATCACGGGGAACGGGCAGGTTCGCGGCTAGGATGCGGGGCGGATTTCCATGTTCACGCGGCGCGGCGAGGGATTAGGCTCACCCGAAACACGGGAGAGAACCATCATGCGCACCTTGCTCCTCGCCGCGGCGGCCAGCCTGGCGACCTTCGGCCCGGCGCTCGCCGCCTGTCCCTCGGCGGAGACGATGCAGGCGCTCTCGCGCTCCATCCTCGCCAATACGCCGGTGCCGGCGCTGACCGGCATGACGGGGCTGGCCGACGGGCAATGCGCGCAGGACATCCTGGTGCCGCTGATGGTGCCGCATCTGGGCCAGCCGGTCGGCTACAAGGTCGGGCTGACCAACGCCGCCGCCCAGCAGCGCTTCGGCGTGCCGCAGCCCGTGGTGGGAACGATCTATCAGCAGACCATCGCCCTGCGCTCGGGCGGCGAGGTGCCGGCGCGCTTCGGCGCGGTTCCCAACATCGAGGCTGATCTTCTGGTCCGCGTGAGCAGCGACGCGATCAATCAGGCGCGCACGCATCTCGACGTGCTGCGCGCCATCGACCTCGTGATCCCCTTCATCGAGATGCCCGACCTCGTGCTCTCCGGCGGGATGGACGGGCCGAACCTGCTCGCCATCAATGTCGGCGCGCGACTGGGCGTGGTGGGCGAGGCCATCCCCGTCCAGGCGACGGAGGACTTCGCTGCGCGGCTCGGCACCATGACCGTGACGCTGGCCAGCGACCAGCGGGAGCTGGCGCGCGCGCCGGGGACGGCGCTGCTGGGCCATCCGCTGAACGTGATCCCCTGGCTCGCCGAGGATCTCGCGCGGCGGGGCCTGCGCATGCAGGTGGGGCAGTATATCTCGCTCGGCGGTTTCTCGCCGGCCGTCGCGGCCGAGGCGGGCCGCAGCTATACCGTGCGCTATGACGGCCTGCTGGCCCAGCCGGTCGATGTGAGCATCCGAACGCGTTGAATCATGGACCGGGACGATACGGTGACGGGCGCCGGCGGCGCATCGGTCTCCTGGGCGGCAGCTTCAACCCCGCCCATCACGGCCATGTGCATGTCGCGCGCGCGGCGCGGCGCGCGCTTGGCCTGGACGAGGTCTGGCTGATGGTCTCGCCGGGCAATCCGCTGAAGCCCGCCAAGGGCATGGCGCCCTTCGCCGAACGCCTGGCGAGCGCGCGGAAGGCGGCGGATGGCGTGCGCGTGATCGCGACCGATATCGAGCGGAAGCTGGGTTCTCGCTACACGCACCGGACCCTGTCGCTGCTGCAGAAGCGGTTCCGGCGCGCGCGCTTCGTGCTGATCCTGGGGGCGGACAACCTCATCCAGCTGCCGCGCTGGCGGCGCTGGCGGCAGATGCTGCGCCATGTTCCGCTGGCGGTCTTGCCTCGGCCGGGCTACAGCAGGGCCGCATTGCACGGGCAGGCGGCTTCGACGTTGCGGCATCGCCGCCGACGCGCAGCTTCCCTGCTCAATTCGCGGTGGACGGCGGGGGCCCCCTGGTGCTTCGTGCCGGCCGCGGAGCGGGCCATTTCGGCCACTGCCATCCGGGCAGCCTCCAGCCCCATTGAATAGAAGAAAGATTTCGGCGCATGGCGCGGACCCCAGACGACACGAAGAAGCCGGCCCGCAAGGCCCCCGCACGGACCACGGCGGCGAAGCCCGCCCCGAAGAGCCGCGCCGCCGCCGCGAAGCCCGCCGCCCCCCGCTCGCGCGCCGCGGCTGAACCGGAAGCCAAGCCGGCCCGCGCCCGCACCGCCGCGCCGGTTGCGACGCCGACCCGTGGGCGCACCGCCGCGCCGCGTTCGCGCGCTGCCGCCGAGCCGGAAGTGAAGCCGGCCCGCGGACGCACCGCCGCTCCTCGCTCGCGCGCTGCCGCCGAGCCGGAAGCGAAGCCGGCCCGCGGACGCACTGCCGCTCCCCGCTCGCGCGCTGCCGCCGAGCCGGTTGCGACGCCGACCCGTGGGCGCACTGCTGCGCCCCGCTCGCGCGCTGCCGCTGAACCGGAAGTGAAGCCGACCCGCGGACGCACCGCCGCTCCTCGCTCGCGCGCTGCCGCTGAGCCGGAAGTGAAGCCGACCCGCGGCCGCACCGCCGCTCCCCGCTCGCGCGCTGCCGCCGAGCCGGTTGCGACGCTGACCCGTGGGCGCACTGCCGCGCCGCGTTCGCGCGCTGCCGCTGAGCCTGCCGCGAGGCCGACCCGCGCCTCTGCCGCCGCGACGCCTTCGCGCGCCCGCACCGCCGCGCCGAAGTCTCGCGCGACCGCGTCCGAGGATCGGCCGACCCGTCCCCGTGCGGCCGCCAAGCCGACGACGACCAAGACGCGTGCCTTCGCCAAGCCTGCCGCCGCCCCGGCCAAGCCGGCGCCGCGCACGACGGCCACGGTTCGCGCCGCCCCCAAGGCAGCGGCGAAGGCCGCCAAGCCGGTTGTCGCCAAGGTCAAGGCCGCTCCCAAGCGGCGTTCGGTCAAGACCGATCCGGATCGGCTGCTGCGTCTCGTCGAGGCCGCCCGCAAGAGCCTGGATGACGACAAGGCCGAGGACATCGTCGTCCTCGATGTCCGCACGCGCGCCAGCTATGCCGATTGGCTGATCATCGCCACCGGCCAGGTGGACCGCCAGATCCAGGCGATGGCCTCGCATATCGACCAGGCGCTGGGCGAGGAGGGGCTGAAGCTCCGCCGCGACTCCGTGCAGTCCAGCGAGGACTGGGTGCTGATCGATTGCGGCGACCTCATCATCCATCTCTTCAAGCCGGAAGCGCGCCTGAAGTTCGACCTGGAGAAGATGTGGGGTCCCGACAGCCCGGTGGGCGAGGCCGGACCGGGCGAGCAGTCGCCCATTTGAAGGCACGGCTCCTCGCCGTCGGGCGCTTCAAATCCGGCGCCGAGGGCGCGCTCTTCGCACAATACAATGCCCGGCTGCGGCCGCCGCTCGACCTCGTCGAGCTGGCGGATGCGGCCGGCAGCCCGCCGGAGATCCGCCGGCGGGAGGGTGCTTCGATCCTCGCGGCCTTGCCCGCCAACGCGCTGCTGGTCGCGCTGGACCTGGGCGGCGCCGCGCCGTCGAGCGAGGCTCTCGCCGCACTGACCAGTCGCTGGGAAGAGGCCGCGCGGCCCGTCTGCTTCGCCATCGGCGGCGCCGAGGGGCTGGATGAGGCCGTCACCCGCCGTGCCGAGCATCGCCTGTCGCTCGGCCCGCTGACCTGGCCGCATCTGCTGGTCCGCGCGCTGCTGACGGAGCAGCTGTTCCGGGCGCAGTGCATCCGGACGAACCACCCCTACCACCGCGCCTGGCGGCCCTGAGTCGTTTCGTCCGGAGCCAGGTGGACCGCGGCGAGATCCCGGCCCTCGTCCGGATCCTCGGCCCGATCGCCTGACTGGCCCTCCGACGGGGGCTTGATGCCGCGCCGCAGCGCGGTCATTCCTGTCCGAAATATGGAGAATCGGACATGCAGGAAGCGCTCACGGCGGAACACGCCGGCGACGATATCCGTTCGCGCGTGGCGCGCCTCGTCCTCTCGCCGAGGTTCCAGTACGTCATCACCGGGCTGATCCTGCTGAACGCGGTCACCCTCGGCCTCGAGACGAGCGCGACGGCAATGGCCAGCATCGGCCCGGCGCTGAGTCTGATTGACGACGTGCTGCTCTGGCTTTTCACCGCCGAGATCGGTCTGCGCATCTACGCCTTCCGTGGCCGCTTCTTCCGCGACCCCTGGGGTCTCTTCGATCTGGCGGTGGTCGGCGTCGCCTGGCTGCCGGGCAGCGGACCTCTCTCGGTGCTGCGGGCGCTTCGCGTGCTCCGGGTGCTGCGGCTGATCTCGGTGGTGCCCTCGCTGCGCCACGTGGTCGAGGCGATGCTCGGCGCGCTGCCGGGCATGGGTAGCATCGTGCTGCTGATGGCGCTGATCTTCTATGTCTTCGCGGTGATGGCGACCAAGCTCTTCGGCGAGGCCATGCCCGAGCAGTTCGGCGCGCTGGGCGAGAGCCTCTTCACGCTCTTCCAACTCATGACGCTGGACGATTGGGCCAATATCGTGAAGCCGGCCATGGAGGCCGTGCCCCTCGCCCTGGTCTTCTTCCTGCCCTTCATCATCCTCTCGACCTTCGTTGTGCTGAACCTTTTCATCGGCGTGATCGTGGACAGCATCCAGACGCTGCGCGAGGACCGCGATCGCGGCGAGATCGTGGCCGAGGAGGTTGCCAAGGGCGAGGAGCGACGGGAGATCCGCCTCCTCGTGCAGGAGGTGCGGGCGCTGCGGCAGGAGGTCGCGGCGCTGCGGGTGCGTTAGAGTCTTCTTCGTTCGCAAGGGCTCACTTCGAAGTCTCTAACTCTTTGTTTTTTCGATCATCTTTACCCGGCCAGACGATTTCGTCTGATCGGGTGATGCTCTTGCGCGGCCTCAGCCGCGCATCAGGTACTGCACGCGCTTGCCATTGCGCGGATCGACCGCCTCGCCGACAGGCTGGAAGCCCAGGCGCGCATGAAAGGCCTGGCCGGCGGGATTGGGCGGGTCGAGATTCACCTCGCAGGCCAGCGTCAGGCCGCGTGCGGCGAGGTCTTCGTAGAGCGAACGCGCCACGCCCTGCCCGCGTGCCTGGAGCGCGACGACGATGCGGTCGATATAGGCGAAACCCTCGCCCCGCCCGACGAACCAGGCATGGTTTGGTCCCTGGATGGGCGTCTCGGCACCGAAGGCCACGAGGAAGCCCGAACCATCGGCCGTCATTCGCGCCGAGAGGGCGAGGGCGACCTGTGCCGTCAACTCCGCCAGCGTGAGCTCGTTCACCGCCGCCGCCTCGGAGTTGTTGAGCGCGAGCAGGGCCGGCAGATCGGCCGCCTCGATGTCGCGGATCATGGCCTGCGCCAGGCCTCGGGCACGTGGCGGAAGGGCAGGGCCAGCAGGTCGAGCGCGGCCGGCCCCGGCGCGTCGCATTCCACGATGGCGCTGCAGCGTGATGCGAAGGCGGCGCGGAAGTGGTTCTTGGCCTTGTTGGCCAGCAGCCGCACCTGCGTCAGATCGATGCCGTGCACCTCGAAGAAGGCAGGGTCCACCGCCGCCTCCTTGCGGCTCGTCACCACCACGCGGAGCTTGCCCGAGCGCAGCAGCGCGGTCGCGCCCAGATCGACGGGCGCGCCGTGCTCCATTGGGCCGGTGTTCAGGAAGCGGCCATTGGTCAGCGCCTCGACCGTGCCGGAGAAGGGCACGGGCGGGCCGAAATCCGCCGTGGTCCGCCCGGCCAGCGGTCGCGCGAAGCTGCCGCCCAGGCCCGCCTGCTGCGCGGCCGCCACGGCGTCGGGGTCGTGCAGGAAGCAATAGACGCATTCGACGTCGAGCCTGGCGGCCACCAGCACCCGCAGCAGCCCGGGCGTGTCCGCCGCCCCGCCGGAGAGCGGGTTGTCCGCCGGATCGAGCAGCGCCACGAGGCCGGGGGGGGCGGCCAGCGCGGTTTGCAGCGCAACCTCGGGCGTCGGCAGGGTCACGGCGAAGCGCGCGCGCCGCACCTGGATCTCGCCGACGAGTTGGCGCGCGAGCGCGCGGGCCGGCGCATGCTCCTCCGCCCAGACCATGGCCGAGGGCCCGGCCGTCGGCGTGTCGCCCCAGGCGAAGCCGCCGAAGAGCGAGGCGTCCAGGATCGGCGCCTTCTCCGCCGCCCAGGCCTCGGCCCAGACCTCGGCCATCGGCCCTTCGGCGTCGCGCATGTGGAAGGAGTGCAGCACCACCGGCAGCTTCGCGATGGCCCCATGCACCGGCTTGCCCGCCAGCCCGCGCTCCAGCAGGCGCAAGGCGCGCATCGCGGCGCGGTCCATGTCGATATGCGGATAGGTGCGATAGACCGAGGCGCCGTCCAGCAGCCCGACCACCTGGGGCGAGATATTGCCGTGGAAGTCGAAGCTGGCCACCAGCTTCACCCTCGGGCCGATCAGCGCGCGCACGCGGCGGATTGTGGTGAGGTCGGCCTCGGGGTCGCTCTGCGTCAGGCAGGCGCCGTGCAGCGAGAGGTAGACGCCGTCATAGATCCCGGCCTTCAGCCCGGATTCCACCTCGGCGATCCAGGTGTCGTAGGCCTCGTCGGTCATGGGGCCGCCGGGCTGGGCCGCCGTGCAGCGCAGCACCGTCGCGCTCCAGCCGGGCCGCTCGGCCAGGAAGGCGTCCACGGCGCCGAGCTCGGTCGCCGTGCCGCGATAGCGCTCCAGCGCCTCGGGGCCCGCGACCCATTCGCGGCCCTGGAAGGCCGAAAGGGGTGTGGGCTCGGGCGCGAAGCTGTTTCCCTCGAACCAGAGGCGGGCGACGGCGATATGCGGCATGCGAGTCCTTGGTGAAGCGGCCGGGATGGCATCTAATCCCCAGACCCCAGCCCAGGATAGATGACGGATGATCATGCGCCGCAGCCTGCTCGCCACGCCCGCCGCTCTCGGTCTTGCCGAGGCGGCCCGTGCACAGGGCCATCCGGCCCTTGCCATCCACACGGCCGGGCAAGGCAGCCCTTTCGTCACCTATGGCCAGGCCATCGCGGCCCTGCTCTCGCGGCAGGGCATCACCGCCACGGTCGAGGCGAGCACCGGCTCGCTGCAGAACCTCACCGCCGTCGAGGACAATGCCCATGCCCTGGGCACGGCCTTCCTCGGCTCGGCCTGGGATGCGGTGCAGGGCACGCCGGCCGCCGGCAATCGCAAGCATGTGAACGTACGCGCGCTCTGGCCCATGTATGAGACGAGCTTCCAGGTCGCGGCGCTGACCTCCAGCGGGCTCACGAATTTCGCGCAGCTGAATGGCAAGCGCGTCGGCGCCGGCCCCGCGCGCGGCCCGGCCGAGACCTTCCTCCTCGCCGCCGCCGAGGCCGCAGGCATCCGCGTCGAGGTGGTGAGCGGCAGCCCGGCCGAAATGTCGGAGAGGCTGCTGAGCGGGGGCATGGACGCGCTCTGGCAGGGCGCGATCGTGCCGATCCCCTCGATCATGGAGGCGCTGTCGCGCGCGCCGGGCGTGGTCTTCGGCCCCGGCGCCGAGACGGTCGGCCGGGTCACGCAGCGCCTGCCCATGCTGGCGCCGACGATCCTGCCGCCGGGCACCTATCCGGGCCAGACGGCGCCGATCGAAAGCTTCGCGGCCTGGAACTTCATCGTCGCCAACAAGGCGCTGCCGGAGGAGACGGCCTATGCCATCACCAAGGCCGTGCTGACGGTGGCGGACCCGGCGCGCGACATCGGCCAGGTCGCCGCCACGAGCCGCAAGGAGGCCGCGGCGAACAACCGCGTCCTGCCCTTCCACCCGGGCGCGGCGCGTTTCTACCGCGAGGCGGGCGTGACGCTCAGCGCGCCCGCGGCGAATTAGGCTGCGGCGCGGAGGTCGGACGCCCGGTACCGCTGAAGTTCTGGCCGTGCTGCCGTTGGCGTTCGGCCCGCGCGGCGCGGTCGCCGGCCAGGGTGCCGGGCTGCGCCGCGGTGTTGCGGTTGTTGCTGAGGTCCTGACCCATGGTCCAGTTCTGGCCATGGATGGCGCCGCTGCCGCCGGGGCCCGATGCCGATTGGGCGAAAGCAGGGGCCGAGATACCGGCCAGGAGGGCGGTGGTGATGGCAAGGGCGCGCATGGATCTTCCCGTTGATGGGCGCCCTGTGGGGCGCACGTCCATCGCGACCCTAACGCGGCCCTCCAGAGCTTACCACCGAAGGATGCTCAGCGGCCGGCCTGGCGGATGGGCGCGCCCGAATAATGCTGGTTGAACTGGGCCTGGCGGCTGGCGCGGGCGGCGCGGTCGCGGGCCAAGGGCGAGTTCAGGCGGGTCATTGCATCCAGGCTGCTCAGGTTCTGGCCCATGTTCCAGGCCTGGCCGTGGATGGCGCCCCCGGAGGTCACCTGCTGGGCGGAGGCGGGGCTGGCGGCCAGGGCCAAGGCCAGGATCAGAGCCAGCGCGGGGAAAGCGATGCGGATCATGGCGGGGTGTCCTTCGTCTCGGGTGGCGGGGCCCTGTGCCCCGCCGCTGAGAGAAGGATTACCTGTTGCCTCGCCATAGGCGTGAGACCGAGAAATCTATCCCGGTCTTAGGCAGCACCTATCGTCAGACGGTCTGCAACAGCCCAGCGAGAAGCTTGGCGCGCGGCACCATGCTGCTCACCTGCACATGCTCTTCCAGCGTATGCGCCAGCGCGCCGATGATGCCGAGGCCATCCAGCGTCGGGATGCCCATCGCGCCCGTGAAATTGCCATCCGAGCCGCCGCCGGCGGACTGGTGCGGCAGCGCGAAGCCGAGGCGCCTGGCGATGGATTCCGCGGTCGCGTGCAGCGCCATGCCGCGCGCATCCGGCTCCCAGACCGGCCGGGTGACGCCGCGCTTCACCTCGAGCGACACGTCGTTGCCGCTGGCCTTCAGCGAAAGCATCGTCTGGACCGCCGCGTCGAGATCCTCCTGGCGCTTGGCCATGGAGAGGCTCTCGGCATCGCAATAGGTCGAGACGCAGTTCACCCACTGCCCGGCATGGATCACGCCGACCGAATAGGTGCAGGCCTCCGTGGTCAGGTCCTCGATGGCGACGATCTGCTTGGCCATCTCGCGGATGGCGCTGCGGCCCTCGCCGAGGCGCGCGCCGGCATGGCTCGGACGGCCCGTGGTGCGCAGGTTGAAGCGCGCGATGGCATAGCGGCCGGTGACCACGCCGCCATCGGGGCGCGCGGGCTCGGGCACCAGCACGACGGAGTGGCGCGAAGCCTCGGCCTCGATCAGGTCGCGCGTGGAGGGGCTGCCGATCTCCTCGTCGGAGGTCAGCAGCACGGTGACGGGCTTGGAGGTCGCGATGCCGGCGATGACGAGCTGGCGGATGGCCTCGATGGCGAGATAGGTGCCGCCCTTCATGTCCTGGATGCCGGGGCCATAGGCCTTGTCGCCCTCGCGCCGGAAATGCAGGCCGTTCTGCAGCGTGCCGACCGGATGCACCGTGTCGAGATGCGCCATCACGAGGATGCCCGGCTCCTTGCTCGGATGCGGGAAGCGGGCGCGGACGCAGTCGCCGAGGCCCATGCGGCCGGGAATCGTCTCGACCGAAGCGCCCATGATCGCGAGGTGGCGCGCGGCCAGGGCCATCATGCGGTTCACCGCCGCGGCGTCATGCGTCGGGCTTTCGCACTCGACCCAGGTTCGGAGGCCGGCGAGCATCTCCTCGGCGTCGAAGGGCAGGTCGAGCTTGGCTTCCATGGAATCCTCGTTTGGTATGGCAGAATCGTCAGGGGATTATCGTCAGGGGATTGAGGATGCGTCTGCTCGTCGCCAATGCCAACACCACGGAAGCTATCACGCAACGCTGTGCGGCATCGGCGCGCGCCGCCGCCGCGCCCGGCACGCAGATCATCCCCGCCACGCCGCGCTTCGGCGCGGAGGTGATTTCGACGCGCGCGGAGAACATCGTGGCGGGCCACGCGCTGCTCGAACTGCTCGCCGCGCATGCGGGCGAGGTCGACGCCGTGCTGCTGGCGGTGAGCCACGACACGGCGCTGGAGGCCGCCCGCCAGATGATGCCCTGCCCGGTCGTCGCCATGACGGAGGCCGCCTGCTTCGCCGCCTGCCTGCTGGGCGGGCGCTTCGGCCTCGTGACCTTCGGCGGCACGGAGACCTATCGCGAGCGCATCGCCGCGCACGGACTGTCCTCGCGCCTGGCCTCGCTGGTGGGGCTGGATGCGACGCCGCAGGAATCGGTGCGCGACCCCGAGGGCGTGGCGCGCAAGGTCGAGGGGGGCATCGCCCAGGTCGTGGCGGAGGGCGCGGATGCGGTAATCCTTGGTGGCGCGGCTCTGGCAGGCATGGCCGACCGGTTGCAGGCCGGGGCGCAGGTGCCGCTGCTCGACGGCATCGCCTGCGGCGTGAAGCTCTGCGAGATGCTGGTGTCGCTGAAGCTGCCCAAGCCGAAGGTGGGGAGCTACGCCGCGCCTTCGGGACGCCACACCACCGGCCTCTCGCCGGAGCTCGCCGCGCTGCTCAGCGCGACGCGCGCAGGTTGAACAGCCCCGCGCCGACCACCAGCGCCGCGCCCGCGACCGTCATGGGCTGGAGGTGCTCGCCGAAGACGATCACCCCGGCCGCCGAGGCGAAGATCAGTTGGAAATAGGCGAGCGGCTGCAGCCGGCTCGCCTCGGAGATCGAGAGCGCGCGAATGAGCAGGTAGTGGCCCATCGAGCCGGAGACGCAGAGCAGCCCCATCCAGAACCAGTCCTGGACGGCGATGGGCGTCCAGATCCAGGGCGTCGCCAAGGTGATCGCGATGGCACCTGCCATGCCGGTGTAGAAGAAGCTCGTCTCCGGCGTGTCGTGCAGGCCGACCACGCGGGTCAGCAGGCCATAGGCCGCGAAGTTCAGCGCGGCGAGCAGCACCAGCAGCGAGGCCGGCGCGAACAGCCCCGCGCCCGGCCGCAGGATGAGCAGCACGCCGAGCGCGCCCGCGCCGATGGCGAGCCAGCGCCGCATGGTCACATGCTCGCCGAGGACGGGGCCGGCCAGGGCCGCGATGATCAGCGGGTAGCAGGCGAAGATCGCATGCGCCTCGACCAGGCCGATCAGGGTGAAGGACGTCACCATCATCCAGACCTGCACCACCAGCATCACGCCGCGCAGCGATTGCAGGACCGGCCGGTTGCTGCGGACGACCTGGCGCCACCCGCCCGGCGCGCGTAGGGCGCGCACCACCACGAAGCCCGCGAAGAACCAGTAGCGGATGAGCAGCACGCCGAGGACCGAATAGCTTCCGGCCAGATAGCGCGAGAGCGCGTCCTGCGTGCCGAAGACGAACATGGCGCCGACCATCAGCACCATGCCGAGTGTGGATGGCTTCAACGCCTCATGCCGGCGCGGTCGGTTTCCAATTCGGGGAGAATCATGGGGGCGGCCATGCGCACGACCCTAGGAAGCAGGCAGGCGGGGCGCAACGGAGGAGGCGGCGGTGAAAACCGACGTGGCGCCGGCCTCGACGGGCTTCTGCACCGTCTCGCGCCATCTCGATCCGCTGCCCCCATTTCGCTTGAAAATTGATGACAACGCCTCCATGTTTTCGCGGCATGATGGAATTCAGACCAAATCGCAGACGCAAGGCGATCGGCATCGGTTGCCTCGCCCTCGGGCCCGTTGGCCTCATCCTGCCGATCCTGCCGGGCTTCATCTTCGTCGCCCTGGGGACCTTCATCCTGCGCGACCAATATGCCTGGGCCCAACGTGGCGTGGGCGTCGTGGATCGCCGCTGGCCGCATCTCCTGCCGATGGTCGAGGCGCGCGAGCACACGGCCATGGAATGGGGCAACCGCAGGATCGACCAGCTTCGCGGCTGGCTACCTCGCTTTCCGGGCCGATAACCGCCTCTGCCTCACCAAGCTGAAACTGCAACCATAAGGCGAAATTCCCGCGCGGAACTTCTTGTCTGAGTGTGGGGGCGGCGGTTAGCTTGCAACTGCAAGAGGTGGGATCAGCGGAATGTGTCGGGCGTTGTCGGCCGTGCTTTCGCTTGTTCAGGTCTGCCTGATCGTGTTGTGGGCCACCTCTCCCGCATCGGCGCAGGCCCTGGGCGGTCACCCGCAGGATCCCGAATGGCGCGCCTTCCGGAACCGGTATCTGGCGGCCGATGGCCGCGTCATCGACACGGCCAATAACGGCATCTCCCACAGCGAGAGCCAGGGCTATGGCATGTTCTTCGCCGCCCATTTCGCCGACCGGCCCAATTTCGAGCGCCTCTGGGGCTGGACGCAGCACAACCTTTCGCGCGCGCAGGACGGGCTTTTCGCCTGGCGCTACGATCCGCGCGGCAACTCCCCCGTGACCGACCAGAACAACGCCACGGATGGCGACATCTTCATCGCCTGGGCCCTGTTTGCGGCTGCCGAGCGCTGGGACATTCCCGAATATCGCGCCGCCGCGACGCGCATCGCCGAGGATCTCCTGCGATGCTGCGTGACGGAGGTGAACGGCCGGATGATCCTGCTGCCCGGGACCGCCGGATTCCGCAGCGCGGAAGGCACCGTCGTGAACCTCTCCTACTACGTCTTCCCCGCCTTCCGCGCGCTCTCGCGCCTCGTGAGCGACCGGCGCTGGGCGCGGCTGGAGCGCGACGGGCTGGAGCTGATCCGCGAAGCGGCCTTCGGCCGCTGGCGCCTGCCGCCGGATTGGCTGCTGCTGCCCGCGCGGGGCGGGCCGGTGGTGCCCGCGCCGTCCTGGCCCGCCCGCTTTTCGTGGGATGCGCTGCGCATCCCACTGAACCTGGCCTGGGGGCGGATGGACCACGAGGCGCTCGAGGCGGCGCGCCGATTCTGGAGCGATCCCGGCCATCCCCGGCGCCCGCCCGCCTGGGTCGACCTGCGCCAGAATCAGATTCCACCCTATGCCGGCCATGCCGGGGTGCGCGCGGTTCACGCCCTGATCCTTCTGCGCGAAGGCGAGGCGTCCGGCATCTCGATCCGCGTCGCGGATGCGCCGGATTATTTCGGGGCCGCCATCGTGCTTCAGGTCCGCATCGCGGCAACCGCGCCGGAAGAGCCGCCCGCGGAGGAGCCGGTGGAGGCGGCCCGGCGTCTGCCGTTACGGGACAGGATCGCGGAGATCGGGAGTTCGATCCTGGCCCGGATCCCCAAACGCGAGCGCGAGAAGACCGAATCTCCTCCTTGGGAGGAATCCCAGCAGGTCCGAGGCGTGGCGCCCGGCCTGCGTGGCCTGGTGCCGCCCCGGTGAGCGGGTCGTGTCGCCGCGCGCTGCTGGCCAGCGCCCTGGCCCTGCCCACGCTGCCTCTGGCCGGCTGGGCCGTGGCGCGGAGCGAGCCCCGGCGCATGCGCGTCTCGATCCCGCTCGAGCGCCTGACGGACTTCCTGCCGATCCTGCGCGCCTTCACGGCCTCGCAGCCCGATTTGTTCTTCGAGACGCTGGTCCGCGACGACGACAACAGCCTGGCCGTCTCGGAGATCCGGGAGGCGGTCCAGGCCAGGCGGCCCTATCCGGATGCGGCGCTGGCCGATGCCGGCAGCGTCGCCTGGGGGACGGAGCGCGGCGCCTGGCGGCGCCTGCCGGCTTCGTTGCGCGAGGCCGGCGCGGCCTCCGGGGGGCATCTGGCGCAGTTGATGCAGCCGTTGACGGGCGAGGAGGCGATGCTCGTCTCACCCGATCCCGGCGGGCCGGTTCTGCTGCACCGCGCCTCCGTCCTGCCCGATCCGCCCCGCAGCGCCGCCGCGCTGCTGGACTACGCCCGGCAGAATCCCCGCCGCTTCCTGTATCCGCGCCCGTCCGAATCCGCGCTCGGCCGGCAATTCCTGATGGCCCTGCCGCATCTGCTGAGGGACAGCGATCCGTCGGACCCGCAGCTCGGCTGGACCCGAAGCTGGGCCTGGCTGAAGGAAGTGGATTCCTTCATCGACTATTATCCGAGCGACGACGCGGCCGCCTTCGAGGAATTCGCCACCGACGGCATCGCCCTGATGCCGGCCTCGCTCACCGCCTATCTGCGCGGCCGCAAGGATGCGCTCCTGCCGGATGAGGCCAGCTTCGCGCTCTTCGAAGGTGCGCCCCTCATCCCCCAGGGCGTGTTCCTGGTCATGCCGCGCGACGCCACGGAGGAGAGCCTCGCGCTCGTCGAGACCTTCGCGCGGTTTCTCCTGCGCCCGGAGATCCAGTCCGGCGCCTTCGGACGTGGTTTCCTTCCGGGCTTCGCCGTGAACCAGCCTGCCCCGAGGACCGAGGCGGAGCGATCCGCCTGGAACCGGATCCTACCGGCGGAGATGGCGGCCCGTGTCGCCGCCGCCCCCCTGGCGCCGCCGCTGGGCCCCCAGCAGCTGGCCCTGATGCTGCGCCGCTGGGACGAGGAGATCGCGGCCCGGCACGGCGGGCGCCGCTGAGCGCCCCCGGCAGTGTCGGTGGCCGGCAGCGTCAGTGGAAGGTGCGGCCGGAATCGATGACCACGGTCTGGCCCGTCATCGTCTCGGTACGGCACATGGTCACCACCATATCGGCGCAGTCGTCCTTGTCGGCCGGCTTGCGGAGCAGCGAGCTGGCGGCCGAGCGCTCCACCTGCTCCGGCCGCAGGTTCGAGGTCGCACGCGTGCCCTCCAGCAGGCCGGGCGAGACGCAATTCACCAGTACCTCGGGCGCCAGCGCCACGGCCATGCACTTGGTCAGATGGATCAGCCCGGCCTTGGAGACGGCATAGGCGATGGAGGAGCCCGTCGGCCCCATGCCCGCGACGGAGGCGATGTTCACGATCCGCCCGCCGCCCTGCGCCTTCATCGCGGGGCCGGCCGCCTTGAGCAGGCGCATCGGCCCGGTCAGGTTCACGTCGATGATCTTGTCCCATTCCTCCATGGTCATGGCATCGAGGTCGGGGAAGGGGATCGACTTGTTGTAGGCCGCGTCGTTGATGAGGAGGTCGATGCGGCCGAAGCGCGCCACCACATCGGCGACCAGCTTCTGCACGGCCGCGCCGTCCGTGAGGTCGCAGGCGAAGGTCGCGGCATTCACCTGGTGGCTGGAGGTCAGCTCGCGCGCGACGCCCTCGGCCTGATCCTTGCTGCGCGCATAGACCACGGCGATATGCGCGCCCTCGCGGGCCAGCGCGTGGCAGATGCGTTGCCCCAGCCCGCCATTGCCGCCCGTCACCAGCGCGACCTTGCCTCTGAGATCCATGGATTTCCCTCCCGTTTTGAGGGCGGAAGAGTGCTCTTCAATCCGAAGCCTCGGCAAGACGGCCTATTTAAACCAACCGCCGCCATCCACGTCGATGACGGTGCCGGCGAGATAGCCGCCGCGGGGCGAGGCGCCGAAGACGGCGAGCTCCGCGATCTCCTTCGGCTCGATGGCGCGGCCGAGCGGCAGGCCGGTCAGCGTCTCTTCCCAGCGATTGGCATCGCCCAGCGTCACCTCGGCGCGCTGGCGGGCCATCGTCACCATGCGCTCGGTCCGCGTGGCGGCCGGGTTGATGCCGAAGACGCGCACGCCATCCGCCTGCGCCTCGCCGCCTACCGCCGAGGTGAAGGCGATGATCGCGGCATTGCCCGCCGTGCCGGCGATGTAGTTGTGCCGCCAGGCGCGCCCCGCCATGCCGACGACGTTCACGATCACGCCGGATTTGCGCGCGCGCATATCGGCCACGAAGAGCTTCGTCAGGTGGAAATAGCCGAAGACCTTGAGCGCCCAGGCCTGCTCCCAGGTCTCCATGTCGATCGAGGCGAGGCTGCCGGAGGGGATGGCGCCGGCGTTGTTCACCAGGATATCGGCGCCCAGCGTCGCCGCATGCAGCTTCACGCGATCAGCGGATTTCGACAGGTCGAGCGCCAGGGCCTCGACCCGCACCTGGTACTTCCGGCGCAGCGTGGCGGCCGCCTCATCGGGCGTGCGCGCGGCCAGCACGACATCGCAGCCCTCGGCCGCGAAGGCCTCGGCGCAGGCATAGCCGATGCCCTTGGACGCGCCGGTGATCACGACGCGCTTGCCCGCCAGTTCCATGTCCATCGATGTCAGCCCCCATCCCGTGCGGCGCGCATCGAGCGGGCCAGCGCCGCATCCTCGGGGCCCAGTCCGTCCAGCGCGCCTTTCCGATCCGCTTCGTTGCGGTTCTGGGAGAGTTTGCGCTTTCCGGTGAGGCTTTCAATGGTCAGCACCACGCCGACGATCCCCTTGAGCTGGCTTGCGATGAACTCGGCCGGCGCGTCGTCCACGGACCAGGGGGCGGCGGACTTCGCCTCATGCTGGTCGGTCAGGGCGGTCACGATCTCGCGCAGCCGCGCGGCATCCTCGACGATCTCGACCGGCCCCTCGGCATGGACGGCCTCGTAGTTCCACGTCGGCACCACGCGATGCGTCTCGGCCTTGGTGGGGTAGCTGTTGGGCGAGATATAGCCTTCGGGCCCGGGGAAGACCGCGATGGCGCGCCCGGCTTCGCGCAGCGCCTTCCAATGCGGATTGGCGCGCGCCAGATGGCCGACGACGCGCTTGCCGTCAGTTTGCAGCGGAATGTGGGAGATGTCCGGCACGCCGCCCGCGCCATTGCTGACCAGCAGGCAGAGGCGCGCCTCGCGCATCAGGCGGAGGACGACCTCGGGCCGTTCCTCCTTGAACAATGCGGGGGTGTAGAGCGTCATGGAACAACCTCGGCGATACCGCGCCGAGGCTAGTCCATCATTCCCGGTAGAACAAAGTCAGAGCGCGCCGCCCTTGCGGCCCGCCATCGCGCCGAGACGCAGCCGCAGCGCGTTCAGCTTGATGAAGCCCTGGGCGTCGAACTGGTCATAGGCGCCCTGGTCCTCGTCGAAGGTCACGTGCTTCATCGAGTAGAGGCTGTGCGGCGACTTGCGGCCGGTCACGATCACATTGCCCTTGTAGAGCTTCATGCGGACCGTGCCCTCCACGCTCGCCTGGCTGGCGTCGATCAGGGCCTGCAGCATGCGGCGCTCGGGCGAGAACCAGAAGCCGTTATAGATGACCTCGGCATAGCGCGGCATCACGCTGTCCTTCAGATGCGCGGCCTCGCGGTCGAGCGTGATGCTCTCGATCGCGCGGTGCGCCTGCAGCAGGATGGTGCCGCCCGGGGTCTCGTAGCAGCCGCGGCTCTTCATGCCGACGAAGCGGTTCTCGACCAGGTCGAGGCGGCCGATGCCGTTCGCCTTGCCGAGCTCGTTGAGCCTGGTGAGCAGGGTGGCCGGGCTCAGCGCCTCGCCGTTGATGCCGACCGCGTCGCCGTTCTTGAAGTCGATGGTGATCTCGGTCGCCACGTCGGGCGCGTCCATCGGGCTGATGGTGCGCTGCCAGACGATCTCGTCGGGCGCATCCCAGGGCTCCTCGAGGATCTTACCCTCGGAGCTGCTGTGCAGCATGTTCGCGTCGACGGAGAAGGGGGCCTCGCCGCGCTTGTCCTTGGCGATGGGGATCTGGTTCGCCTCGGCGAATTCGATGAGCTTGGTGCGGCTCGTCAGGTCCCATTCGCGCCAGGGGGCGATGATCTTCACGTCCGGCTTCAGCGCGTAATAGCCGAGCTCGAAGCGGACCTGGTCGTTGCCCTTGCCGGTCGCGCCATGGGACACGGCATCGGCGCCAACCTGCTCGGCGATCTCGATCTGGCGCTGGGCGATCAGCGGGCGGGCGATGGAGGTGCCCAGCAGGTACTGGCCCTCGTAAACCGTGTTCGCGCGGAACATCGGGAAGACGAAGTCCTTCACGAAGGTCTCGCGCAGGTCGTCGACGAAGATGTTCTCGGGCTTGATGCCGAGCAGCAGCGCCTTGTCGCGGGCCGGGCCCAACTCCTCGCCCTGGCCGAGATCGGCCGTGAAGGTGACGACCTCGCAGTTATAGCTGGTCTGGAGCCACTTCAGGATCACGGAGGTGTCGAGACCACCGGAATAGGCCAGCACGACCTTCTTGACGTCTTTGACCCGCATGTCCGGCACCTTTCGGGAATTCTTTCGAGAGGCTGGCTGGATGCCAGCGGATCGTAAGCCCTGCAAGCCCGGTGGGTTCTCCGATCGCGAATCCCCCGGCGGGACGGGGTTTTTCCATCACCCGGCATGTCATGGGCGCCGATCGGGTGAATCGATCCATCCGATAGGAACTGACGGATTGTCGGGCGGGCGGAAATTCCCGAATTTTCAACCATCAGGTGTCGGCGCCGGGCCCCGGACGGGCCGGCAGGGTTGAGGGAGAAGCACATGGCGAAAGTCTGGGTCTATTGCTGGGATCACGTCCGCGGCGGGGAGGGCGCCTCCTGGGGCCATTCCTCCGTCCAGGTCGAGGGGGGCGCCTACATCTCCTGGTGGCCTTCGGCCGACGAAGATCGCAACTACACGGTCAACGCCAAGAAGAGCCCCTTCCTGGCGAGCATGATGCGAAAGATCATCGGCACCACCAACGTCTACAAGGTGAAGCATCGCTGCAATACGACGCTCCAGGCCGATGTCACGCAGGAGGGTCGGCCGGCGGACAATGTGATCGAGATCGCCAACGGCGTGCTCGACACGAACAAGATCAGCCTGTGGTGGCGCGGCTATGCCTATGAGACGGCGAGCTACCACACGATCAAGAAGAATTGCTCGACGACGGTGATCCGCGCGCTGCGCGCCGGCGGCTCGGACAAGCTGCTGGGCAAGAAGACCATCGACTTCTTCTCCAAGCAGTCCGGCTGGGAGCCGACAGACATCATGGCCTATCTGCGCCTGCTGAACCGGAGCCAGGGCGATACCAAGGTGAACCTGACGGGTACGCCGGCCACCACGCCGCCGCGTCGGAACACGATGGTGGAGGGGACGGGGGTGGCGATGTGCGAGGAGCATGGCGAGCCGCTGCTGACCTGCGGGTCCTGCTGATCCGTGCCGTGGCCGGCGACGGGATCGCGCCGGCCCGCCCGGGAAGCGCCGAAGGCCTGATGCCGTTCGGCCGCTACTTCACGTTCCGCATCCACACGGCGAAGGCCACCATGCCGGCCGCCGCCAGCCCGAAGCACATGCGATAGCCGCCCCCGGCGATCACGCCGGCGAAGACCAGCGAGCCCGCCGTCTGCCCGAGGAAGAGGGACATCGCGAAGCAGGAAACCGAGGTCCCCCGCGCCTCCGGCAGGGCTTCGGTCGCCCGCGCCTGCAGCACCCCATGGAAGCTGTAGAAGCAGAAGCCCAGCATGAGCTGCAGGACCAGCACCATGCCCCAGACCGGGGCGGCCGCCGTCAGGCCCAGCCCCGCCGCGAGGCCGAGCCCGCCGCCCAGCAGCAGCCCGCGCTCGCCGAAGCGCCGCACCATCCGCCGGGCCAGCCGCGTGTAGAAGATCGCCCCCACGCCGAAGAAGGCCACGACCAGCCCCGCCTCACCGGCGCTCAGGAAAAAATCCTCGATCAGGTAGGAGGCGATGAAGGGAAAGGCGCCGCCGAAGAGCAGCGCGCCGTCCAGGAAGGCGGCGAACATCAGCCGCCGCGCCGAGGGGCTCTTCAGGATCTTCGCATAGGCCATCAGCCCGCTCTGCCCGCGCGGGCCCTCGGGCAGAGCCTGGAACATCCGCGGCCCCAGCAGGCTCGCCATGATCACGCCCACGCCGAGGGTGAAGGCGCCGAAGGCCATGTAGCTGGCCTGCCAGCCGTAATGCTGCCCGATCACGCCCGAGATCGGGCCCGTCATCAGCTGCGCCATCACATTGCCGATGAGGAACTGGCCGATCACCGCCTGGCGGTCGGCATAGGGCACGGTGTCGCCGATATGGGCGAGCAGCAGGGGAATGATCGCCCCGGCCACCAGCCCGCTTGCCGCCCGCAGCACCGCCAGCTGGGTCACGGTGGTGGCGAATTCCGCGAGGACGGTCAGCAGGCCGAAGAGAATCAGCGCGACCGCCACGACGCGCAGCTTGCCCAGCCGGTCGCCGAGCGGCCCCGTCGCGACCTGGCCGCTGCCGTAGAACAGCATGAAGATCGCGACGACGACGGCGATGTTCGAGACGGTGACGCCGAAATCCGCGGCCACCATGGGCATCAGCGGATCCATGATCCGCATGCCGGCGGCCGAGCCGAAGGCCGCCAGGGAGAGCAGCCAGATGGCCACCTGCGGGGGATTGCCGGCGCGACCTTCGGTCATTTGGATTCAGTTCTCGGACGGGGTGGTGTGGGGATATTCCGGTCGGCCAGGGCGGCCACGGGAACATCCGCGCCTCACGCGGCGGTGGTGCGCCGCGCGCGCTCGCTTTCGGTCTTGAGCTGACCGCAGGCGGCGAAGATGTCACGCCCGCGCGGCCGGCGGATTGGGCTGGAATAACCCGCATCGTTGAGGATCGCGGCAAAGCGCCGCACGGCCTCGGGCGTCGAGGTCAGGTAGCTGCTGCCCGGCCAGGGGTTGAACGGGATCAGGTTCACCTTGGCCGGCAGGTCGCGCAGCAGGCGGACGAGCTCATGCGCCTCGGCCTCGCTGTCGTTCACGCCGCGCAGCATCACGTATTCGAAGGTGATGCGCCGCGCGTTGGAGGCGCCGGGATAGCGCTTGCAGGCCGCCAGCAGCTCCGCGATGGGATATTTGCGGTTCAGCGGCACCAGCTCGTCGCGCAGGTCGTCGCGCACGGCGTGCAGCGAGACGGCCAGGTTCACGCCGAGCTCCTCGCCGCATTTGTCCATCATCGGCACGACGCCCGAGGTGCTGAGCGTGATGCGACGGCGCGAGAGGGCGATGCCCTCATGGTCCATGATGATGGTCAGGGCGCGGGCCGTGGCCTCGTAATTGTAGAGCGGCTCGCCCATCCCCATCACGACGATGTTGGAGACGCGCCGGCCTTCCTCGCCCTTGGGCGTGGGCCATTCGCCGTAGCTGTCCCGCGCGGCCATGAACTGGCCGACGATCTCGGCCGTGCCGAGGTTGCGCACCAGCTTCTGCGTGCCCGTATGGCAGAAGGAGCAGCTGAGCGTGCAGCCCACCTGGGTCGAGATGCACAGCGCCCCGCGATCGTCCTCGGGGATGTAGACGGTCTCGACCTCCTGCCCGTCGCGCCACTTGAACAGCCACTTGCGGGTGCCGTCGGTGGAGGTCTGCTCGGTGGTGATGCCGGGGCGGCCGATGGAGAAGCGATCGGCCAGCTTTGCCTGGAGCGGCTTGGCGATGGTGTTCATCACCGAGAAGTCGCGCGCGCCCTGGTGGTAGATCCAGTGCCAGAGCTGCTTGGCGCGGAAGGGCTTCTCGCCGATCGCGAGCATTTCCTCGGCCAGCTGATCGCGGGTGAGCCCGACCAGCTCGCGCCGGCCTTCCTCATCCGTCATCGGCGGCGGCGCGAAGATCGCGGATTTGGCGAGGATGCGCAGGCGCTCGGCCTCGGTCAGGCCGTCCGGCGGCTGCGCCACGCGCGTGGAGGGCTGAAAGGCGTTGCTCACCTGCGGGCCGCCGGGCATTCGCGCGAGATGGCGTCATAGGCCTGGCCGAAGCCGTTCAGCCCGAAGGTATCCGTCGCCTGGCCGCGGCCGTTCGGGCCCGGGCCGCGGCCCAGCGCCTCGCGCCCGCCGCGCAGGGCGGCGACCACGGCGCGGCCGTCGCGGGCGAAGGCGGTGTCGCCGGAGGTGTAGAAGGGCAGCTCGGTCGAGCCGACGAAGAGGCGAGCCTCGGCGTTGCGCGGGAAGGCATAGGCGGCGCGGAAGGCCACCTGGTCGCGGCCGCCGGGGCGGTGCGTGACCACGAGCATGACGTTGTTCTGCTCGCGTCCGGGCACGCCCTCGATGCTGCGCGCGCGGGTGAAGGCATAGCAGACCTTCTGGCCGCCCTCCATGTGGGTGGCGGCCGTCCAGGCCTGGAAGGCGCCGAGCTGCGCCGGCCTGGCGCCGGGCGCGCGGGCGGGCTGCGCCTGGGCGGCGGGCAAAGCGAGCGTCAGCAGGATGGCCAGGGAGGGGGCAAGGGCAAGACCGCGCATGCCGCTAGATACGAGCGCTGGGCCCGCACCGCAACAGCAGCCCCACGCAAGGCTGCCCGGCAGGGCGCACTTATGGGGGCCACAAGCCCCATCGACGGGCCACAGGCCCGGCGCTTCAGCAGATCGTCAGCGCGGGATCGCGCGGCCGAGGGCGAAAGTCAGCCCTCTTCCTCGCGGTCGGTCTCGACCTCGATCTCGTCGGCGATGGCCTCGTCCTCGTCCTCGAGGTCGTCGGCATCCTCGACGCCGGCATCGGCCTCGACGTCCTCCAGCTCGACATCGTCGCCATCGGCCTCCGTCGTGGCCGTGGCGCGCTTCTTCAGCTTCTCGTCCGGGACGATATTCGCCGAGCGGCGGGGGCGGGGCTGCTCCGCCGGCTGCTCCGTCCCGCATTTGGGGCAGACGGCCGGCTGCTTGCCCATGTCATAGAACTTCGCGCCGCACGAGACGCAGACGCGCTTCAAACCGAGATCCGGCTTTGCCATGGGGGCCCTCTGATTCCTTCTGCCCCGTTGGGCAGCGGCGCGCATTGCCACGGGGCGCGCGTCGGTGTCAAACGGGGCCTCCATGTCGCACGATCCAAATCCCACTCCCCTGCGCTCCAGCCCGGCCCCGAAAGGGCTCTCCGGCCGGCTCACCGTGCCCGGTGACAAGTCGATCAGCCACCGCGCGCTGATGTTCGGCGCCCTGGCCGTCGGCACCACCGAGATCGAGGGATTGCTCGAAGGCGAGGACGTCCTGCGCACCGCGGCCGCCATGCGCCTGCTGGGCGCGACCGTCGATCACCTCGCCCCCGGCCGCTGGCGCGTGTCCGGGCGTGGCATCGGCGGGTTGACCGAGCCGGAGGATGTCCTGGACATGGGCAATTCCGGCACGGCCGCCCGGCTGATCTGCGGGCTGCTGGCCGGCCATCCCATCTTCGCGGTCATGACGGGCGACGGCAGCCTCCGCCGCCGGCCGATGCGCCGCGTCACCGACCCGCTGGCCGCCTGCGGCGCCCGATTCTCCTCCCGCGAGGGCGGCCGCCTGCCCCTCGCCATCGAGGGGGCGCGCAACCCGCTGCCGCTGGACTACACCCTCCCCGTCGCCTCGGCGCAGGTGAAGAGCGCCTGCCTGCTGGCCGGGCTCTGCGCCTCGGGCATCACCCGCGTCGTGGAGCACGAGGCGACGCGCGACCATTCGGAGAACATGCTCCGCCACTTCGGCGCGACGGTGCATGTCGAGACCAAGGGCCATGGCCGGATCATCGAGCTGGTCGGCCAGCCGGAGCTGCGCGCGGCGGCGGTGAACGTGCCGGGCGACCCCTCCTCGGCCGGATTCTTCCTGGTCGCGGCGCTGGTCGTGCCTGGCTCGCGCCTCGTGATCGGCAATGTCGGGCTGAACCCGCTACGGACCGGCCTCTTCGATTCGCTGCGGGAGATGGGCGCGAAGCTCGAGGTCGGCGATCCGCGGCTGGAGGGCGGCGAGCCGGTGGGCGACCTGACCGTCGAATTCACCGGGCTGCGCGCCGTCGATGTCCCGGCCGAGCGCGCGCCGAGCATGATCGACGAATATCCGATTCTTGCCGTCGCGGCGGCCTGCGCCACGGGAATCAGCCGCTTCCGCGGCCTCGCCGAGCTGCGCGTGAAGGAAAGCGACCGCCTCATCGGCACCGCCGAGCTGCTGCGCCAGGCCGGCGTGCGCTGCGAGATCGAGGGCGACGACCTGATCGTCCATGGCTGCGGCGGGCCGCCGCCCGGGGGCGGCCTCGTCGCCACGCAGATGGATCATCGCCTGGCGATGAGCGCGCTGGTGCTGGGCCTGGCCTGCAAGGCGCCGGTCTGCATCGACGACGGCAGCTTCATCGCCACCAGCTTCCCCAACTTCCTGCCGCTGATGCATGGCGCCCTCGGCGCCGAGACCATGGTTCCGGCGTGACCCCGCCTCTGGTCATCGCGGTGGACGGCCCTGCCGCGGCCGGCAAGGGCACGCTCGCCCGGCGGCTGGCCGCGCATCTGGGGCTGCCCTATCTCGATACGGGGCTGCTCTACCGCGCGACGGGGCGCCGCGTGCTGGACGCGGGGGGCGATCCCGCCGACCCGGCCGCCGCGCAGCAGGCCGCGCGCGGCCTGACGCCCGCGGACTTCACCCGCGCCGATCTGCGCGACGCCGCGGCCGATGCCGCCGCCAGCAAGGTCGCGGCGATCCCCGCCGTGCGCGCCGCCCTGCTCGACTTCCAGCGCAACTTCGGCGCGGCGCATGGCGCGGTGCTGGACGGGCGCGATATCGGGACGGTCGTCTTCCCCGAGGCGCCGGTGAAGCTCTTCGTCACCGCCAGCCCCGAGGAGCGCGCGCGCCGGCGCCATGCGGAGCTCGCGGCGCGCGGCGCCTCGCCGGGACTCGACGAGGTGGCGGCCGAGATGGCCGCGCGCGACGCGCGCGATGCGGCGCGCGATGTGGCGCCGCTGGTGCCGGCCGGGGATGCCGTGCAGCTCGACACCACCGGCCTCGATGCCGATCTGGCCTTCGCGGCGGCGCTGCGAATCGTCGAATCCATACAGGGCAAGTGATTTCCGCTTGACGGTCGGGGCATCAAGGCAGATGTAACGCGCGCCGCTTTGTGCGGCCGGATCGGTGCGGACCGTACGCGCGCCAATGACCGGCGGATCTCTCCGCAAGCCGTGATCGCCTGGACTCCGGGAGATGGCGCAAGACCCGGAATGCGGGGCCATCGCCCCGCGCTCGACTCAGGACAACATCGCCACATGGCATTTGCCAACAGCCCCGCCACGAGCGGCGGCTCCGAAGATTTCGCCACGCTTCTCGATGAGATGCTCGGCGCCAACACCGGCTTCGCCGGCTCCGTCGTCTCGGGCAAGATCATCCGCATCGATGATGACTTCGCCGTCGTGGACGTGGGCCTCAAGAGCGAAGGCCGCGTCCCCCTCAAGGAATTCGCCCCCCAGGGCATGAAGCCTGAGATCAAGCCGGGCGACGTCGTCGACCTCTTCGTGGAACGCTACGAGGACCGTGACGGCTCGATCGTGCTGTCGCGCGAGAAGGCTCGCCGCGAGGAAGCCTGGACGAATCTCGAGAAGGCCTTCGCCGCCAACCAGCGCGTCAACGGCGTTCTCTTCGGCCGGGTCAAGGGCGGCTTCACCGTCGACCTCGGCGGCGCCGTGGCCTTCCTGCCCGGCTCGCAGGTCGATATCCGCCCCGTGCGCGACGTCGGCCCCCTGATGGGTCAGTCGCAGCCCTTCCAGATCCTCAAGATGGACCGCGCCCGCGGCAACATCGTTGTCAGCCGCCGCGCCGTGCTCGAAGAGACGCGCGCCGAGCAGCGCGCCGAGCTGGTGCAGGGCCTCAAGGAAGGCATGGTTCTCGACGGCGTCGTCAAGAACATCACCGACTACGGCGCCTTCGTGGATCTGGGCGGCGTGGACGGCCTGCTGCACGTCACCGACATCGCCTGGCGCCGCATCAACCACCCGAGCGAGGCCCTGACGATCGGTCAGGCCGTGAAGGTGCAGGTCATCCGCTTCAACAGCGACACGCAGCGCATCAGCCTCGGCATGAAGCAGCTGATGTCCGATCCGTGGGATGGCGTGGCGATCAAGTACCCGGTCAACGCCAAGTTCTCCGGCCGCGTGACCAACATCACCGACTACGGCGCCTTCGTGGAGCTGGAGCCGGGCGTCGAGGGTCTCGTGCACGTGAGCGAGATGTCCTGGACGAAGAAGAACGTCCACCCGGGCAAGATCGTCGCGACCTCCGAGCAGGTGGACGTGCTGATCCTGGATGTGGACGAGCCCAAGCGCCGCATCTCGCTGGGCCTCAAGCAGGCTCAGGGCAATCCGTGGGAGGTCTTCCTGCAGGATCATCCGCTGGGCAGCGAGATCGAAGGCGAGATCCGGAACATCACCGAGTTCGGTCTGTTCATCGGCGTCGGCCCGGATGTGGATGGCATGGTCCATCTCTCCGACCTCAGCTGGGATCTGCCGGGCGAGTCTGCCATCGGCGCCTACAAGAAGGGCGACATGGTGAAGGCGAAGGTTCTCGACGTCGACGTCGAGAAGGAGCGCATCTCGCTGGGCATCAAGCAGCTCGAGGCCGATCCGGCCGCCGAGGTGCTGGACAACGTGAAGAAGGGCGACATCGTCACCTGCACCGTCACCAAGATCGAGGCCAATGGCATCGAGGTGAAGGTCAATGACGTGCTGACCGGCTTCATCCGCCGTGCGGAACTGGCGCGTGACCGCCAGGATCAGCGCCCCGACAAGTTCGCCATCGGCGAGAAGGTCGATGCGAAGATCACCGCCGTGGACCGCGCCGCCCGCCGCCTCTCCCTGACCGTCAAGGGCAAGGAGATCGAGGAGGAGCGCGAGGCCGTGAAGGAATACGGCACGGCCGATTCCGGCGCGTCGCTGGGCGACATTCTCGGTGCGGCCATTCGCCGCCGCCGCGAGCAAGCCACCGAAGAGTGAGATCTCAGGCCGGCTTCGGCCGGCCTGGTTCTGAAGGAAGGGGCGCGCCTGTTCAGGGCGCGCCCCTTTTTCGTTGCGGAGGAACGCCTCAAATGGCGATGCGATTCCCCTGGTGTGAGATTTTTGCGGCGACGGATCGGATTTTCGTCACGATCGCAAGGATCGGATGAATTCGGGGGCTTCAACCGCCAAAGGTGCTGCAAATTGCCGCGTTAAGTCGTGATTAATGACTATTATTTTTTTAAATACACATCAATCACTGAAAATTCCTTGGGAGACACACGCAGGAGTGGTATTCCTCCACACGCAAAACGTGTGTTGGAGAGCCCCCCGATGCGTATCCTCCTGGTCGAAGATGATCGCTCCGCCGCCCGCGGCATCGCCTTTCAGCTGCAGCAACACCGGATGGTGGTGGATTTGGCCGATTGCGGGGCCGAAGCGCTGGAGCTGGCCCGCCTCTACGACTACGACGCCGTCGTGGTGGACCTCATGCTGCCGGATATGGAGGGCTATGAGGTGGTCTCCAAGCTCCGCGCCTCGCGCGTCGAGTGCCCGGTGCTGATGCTCTCGGCCGTCTCGCGCACCCAGGCCAAGGTGCGCGGCCTCTCCGTCGGTGCCGACGACTACCTCTCCAAGCCCTTCGAGCCCGATGAGCTGGTGGCGCGCCTGCAGGCCATGATCCGCCGCTCCAAGGGCTTCTCCCAGCCGCGCATCCAGCTCGGCGCGCTCTCGCTGGATCTCGGCGCCAAGGAGGTGGCGGTGCAGGGCCAGGCGGTGCACCTCACGGGGAAGGAATATGCCATCCTCGAGCTGCTGCTGATGCGCCGCGGTACCGTGCTGTCGAAGGAGAATTTCCTCGACCACCTCTATGGCGGCATGGACGAGCCGGACAGCAAGATCATCGACGTCTTCGTCTGCAAGCTCCGCAAGAAGCTGCAAGTCGCCGGTGCGGCCAATGTGATCGGCACCGTCTGGGGGCGCGGCTACATCGTCCGCGACGGCAGCGGCCCTGCGGCCCATCGCGCGATCTTGCCCGAGATGCGGCTCAGCGCCGCCTGATCGGAGAGGAGGTCAGGCGGCTTTGACCGCGCTGCCATCGGAGAGGTGGACGCCACCTTTCCGCAACCCGGCCTGAAGCTCCCCGATCGGCACTGCGCGCGGGGCGATACCCCGGTTGGCTGCGATGGCCGCCGCCACGCCGGCCGCCTGGCCGGTGAGCCAGCATTGCGGGATCTCCCGCAGGAAGGAGTGGCTGTTGGTGTCGCAGCTCAGATGGCGGCCCGGCGCGAGCAGCCCATCCAGCGTCTCCGGCACCAGCGCGCCATAGGGCACGGAGACATTGGCGAATTTCGGCGCGAGGCTCGGGGAGACGCCGATTTCGTCCGTCCTGACGCGCCCGTCCCAGTCCGAGCGCAGCACGCTGCCTATCCCGCGAAGGCGGCGGGCATGGCGGATGCCGATCTGGGGGGCGGAGAGCATCATCCAGGCGTTCTGGAAGCCGGGCGCTTCGGACCGGTAGTGATCGAGATGCTGCGCCATCAGGCGATGGCTCTGGATTTCGACGGCGGTGAGGTCGTCGACGTCCACGGCCGAATAACCGGAGAGGCGAGGGCCCAGAAACAGCGCCACGTCCTCGCGCCAGGAGGCGAAGGCGCGCTCGAAATAGCGGAACCGCTCGCGGCCGCGCTGCATGAAGGCGCCGAAGGCCTCCGGCTCCTCGGCGCGCCAACGCTGGTAGGCCGGCATGTTCACGCCGCCGAAGAGCCAGCTCGTATTCATGCAATGGTGGATGTCGGCCTCGTCGATATCCGCGTCATAGGCCGCGCCGGCGCGGGCGAAGAGGTCGCCATCGCCGGTCGCGTCCACCACGCAGGCGGCGCGGATGGCGCGGCGGCCCTGCTTGGACTCGAAGAAGGCGCCGCGCACGGCGCCGCTCTCGAGGATTGGCTCGGCGCCCCAGGCGTGGAAGAGGATTTCCGCGCCGGATTCCAGCACCATCTCCATGGCGGCGAGCTTCATCACCTCGGGATCGCAGGTCGGCGAATGGGTCACCACGCCATGAAAGGCGGCGGTGCGGAGCTGCCACCAGGCGGCGGTCGCGGCATCGCGGCTGCCCCAGGCGGCGGGCGGAGGGCCGGCGACGGCCTCGCGGGGGAGGCGGTCCAGGAACTCCTCGGCGAAACCGCGGATCACCTTGCGGCCGGACCAGTCCGTCATCCGGTCGATCCAGACCACCAGCCCGCCGGTCGAAAGCCCGCCCAGATGATTGTACCGCTCCAGCAGGATGGTCCGCGCGCCTTGGCGGCCGGCAGCCACCGCCGCGGCCACGCCCGCCGGGCCGCCGCCGACCACCAGCACGTCGCAGTTCGCATGGACCGGGATGCCGCGCGCGGCTTCGGTTACCGTCTCGCCCGTCGGCGGGCGGCGGTGACGCCTGGTGTCCCCCGCGAAGGTTTCGCTGCGGAAGAAGAGGCGACCGCCATCGGTCTCGGAGTTCGTGCCCATGGCTGAAGAAATAGACCGTCTTGCGGCGGATGCCAGCCTTTGGCAGACAGGCCGACGTGTTGCGCCTCCTGTCTTTGCTCCTGTTGCTGGCCGGTTGCGCGGCCCAGCCCCAGGTCGCAACCATCCCGCCGCCGCTGAGCTATCCGCCAGCGGCCCGCGAACGCATGATCCGCCTGGCGCTCGGCGAATGGCGCGACTGGGGCTGCGTCGTCACCGGCCTCCCCACGCCCAGCGTCGCCACCTGCGAGAACCCCGGCATCCCGCGCCCCGAAAGCGCGATCGAGAATTTCCCGCGCGTTCTCGCCTATTGGCGTGTCGTTCCGAACGCGGAAGGGGCCATTCCCGCCAATCGCGGCCGTTATGCCGCCGCCCTGCGCGGCGAGGCGACGGCGCCCGCCCTCTGGGCCGAGCCCTATTGGTCGGCCGCCTTCATCTCCTGGGTTCTGGCCGCCGCCGGGGTGGACGCGCCGGAATTCGCGCCCAACGCCGCGCATTCCGGCTATCTCGACCATCTCGACGCCCTGGCCGCCGCCTGGCCGCGCCTCGCGCCCTTCCTGCCGCGCGATCCGGCGGCCTATGCGCCCCAGCCCGGCGACCTCGTCTGCCGCGACCGTTCGCGTCGCCCGCTCACCTCCTGGGCGGAGCGCGCCGGCGAACGCGGGCAGTTCCGCCCCATGCATTGCGACATCGTGGTCGCGGTCGGCGCCGGGGTGGTCGAGGCCGTGGGCGGCAATGTGTCCGACAGCGTGACCCTCTCGCGCTGGGCCGCCGACGAAAGCGGGCGGCTGGTGCCCGGCGAGCCCCGGGCCCTCGTCATCATGGAAAGCCGGCTCGGC
The DNA here is from genome assembly GCF_965227005.1 of Roseococcus sp. Taxonomy (NCBI): domain Bacteria; kingdom Pseudomonadati; phylum Pseudomonadota; class Alphaproteobacteria; order Acetobacterales; family Roseomonadaceae; genus Roseococcus; species Roseococcus sp. The sequence continues at coordinate 161,859 of NZ_CBDDFJ010000021.1, read as the reverse complement.
CGCACACCCCCCTGGTTCCCGGAGACGCGTTCATGACCGACCTGTTCAGCCCCCTCACCCTTCGCGGGGTCACCTTCCGCAACCGCATCGGCGTCTCGCCCATGTGCATGTACTCCTGCGCGGAGGACGGGCTGCCGACCGACTGGCATCTGGCGCATCTCGTCTCCCGCGCCGTGGCAGGTCCCGGCATGACGATGGTCGAGGCTTCGGCCGTGGTGCCCGAGGGCCGTATCACGCCGCGCGACGTCGGTATCTGGAGCGATGCGCATACCGCCCCGCATGCCCGCCTCGCGGCCGCGATCGCGGCGATGGGCTCGGTTCCGGCCGTGCAGATCGCCCATGCCGGCCGCAAGGCCAGCCGCGCCCGCCCCTGGGACGCGCCGGCGCCGGCCGAGAATGGCTGGCAGACCTATGGCCCCAGCGCCGCGGCCTTCGGCGATTTCCTCGCGCCCCAGGCCATGAGCGAGGCCGATATCCGGGCCGTCATCGACGCCTTCGTGGCCGCGGCGAAGCGTTCGGTCACGGCGGGCTACAAGCTCATCGAGATCCACGGCGCGCATGGCTACCTGATCCACCAGTTCCTCTCGCCCCTTTCCAACCAGCGCAATGACGGCTGGGGCGGCGATTTCGACGGCCGGACCCGCCTGGCCCGCGAGGTCACCCAGGCGGTGCGCGCCGCCATCCCCGACGAACTCGCGCTGTCCATCCGCATCTCGCACACGGACTGGGCCGAGGGCGGCTGGAACACCGAGGAGAGCGTCGGACTGTCGAAGATCCTGAAGGGTCTGGGCGTGGACATCGTCGATGTCAGCTCGGGCGGGCTCGATGCCGGCCAGAAGATCCCGATGGGTCCGGGCTATCAGGTGCCCGGCGCGGCGGCAGTGAAATCCGGCGCGGCGGTGCCGGTCATGGCGGTCGGCCTCATCACTGAGCCGGCGCAGGCGCAGCAGATCCTCGACGAGGGCAAGGCAGATATGATCCTGCTGGCCCGCGCCTTCCTGCGCGATCCCTACTGGACCTTCAACGCGGCCGTTGCGCTGGGTAAGACGGCCTCGGTGCGGATTCCGCCGCAATACGACCGCTCCTGGAGCTCGGGTGGGGTCGGCCGGCTGGTGCTGGACCAGAAGATCGGCGACCCGCTCCCCGCGCTGTAAGGCGATTCCCGCCGCGCTGCAGGGGGTTATCCAGGACGAGGGCTTGGAAAGCCTGCGACGGCAGCCGACCATGGCGTCTATGGAATCCGTGGATCTGGCCCTCGTGCTGGCGATCGACGTCTCGGCGAGCGTCGATTACGACGAATTCGCCCTGATGGTGAACGGCCTCGGCCGTGCCTTCCTCGATCCGGACGTGATCGCCGCCGCGACTGGCGGGCCGCGCGGCGCAGTGGCCGTCTGTGCCCTCTTCTGGTCGGAGGGGCAGGACGTGGCCGTGCCCTGGCAGCGCATCGCGGGGGCCGGGGACGGCGCGCGCGTCGCCGAGGCGCTGGAGGCCGCGCCCCGCCTGCCGCGCCCTGGCGCCACCGCGCTGGGCGAGGGCCTGGTCGCCGCGCTCCGGCTGCTGGCGCAATGCCCGGCCGAGGCGACGCGGCTGGTGGTGGATGTCTCCGGCGACGGCGCCAGCAATCGCGGCCGCGCGCCGGGGCCGGTCCGCGACGTGGCGGTATCGGGCGGGGCAACGATCAACGGACTCGCGGTGCTGAACGAGGAGCCCGATCTGATGGACCATTACCGCGAGGCGGTGATCGGCGGCCCCGGCGCCTTCGTCATGGACTGCGCGGACTACGCGGATTTCGCGGAGGCCATCGGGCGCAAGCTGGTGCGGGAGATGCGCGGGACCTTCGGAACCGTCTGATCTCAATCCAGCCGTGCGCCGGCGAATTCCACGATGCCGCGCCACCGCACCAGCTCCGCCTGGATGAAATCCGCGAAACGCTCGCGCGAGACGCCGATCAGCCGCCCGCTGTCCGTTCGCGCGGCCCAGCGCTCGGCCTCCGGCTCGGCCAGGATGGTCTCGATCGTATCGGCCAGTCGGTCGACGATCGCCGTGGGCACCCCGGCCGGAAGAAAGAGGCCGGACCACACGTCCAGCACCGCATCCGGATAGCCGGCCTCGCCCACGGTCGGCACGTTCGGCAGTTGCGGGAGGCGCCGCTGCCCCGTCACCGCGAGGGGGCGGATCTGCCCGGCCTCGATCAGGGGCATGCTGGTGACGGCGTAGTCGAACATCAGGTCAATTCGCCCTGCCGCGAGGTCGGCCAGGGAGGCGGTGGTGCCGCGATAGGGCACGTGCAGGATGTCGAGGCCCGCGACCTTCTGGAACTGCGCCCCCGCCAGATGCACCCCCGATCCGACGCCGCCCGAGCCGAAGGTCAGCTTGCCCGGGTTCGCGCGGGCATAGGCCACGATGTCCGCGAGGCTGCGGAAGGGGCTGCGCGTGCTGGTGACGGCGATGTTGTTGTCGGCGAAGAGCGCATGCACGGGCGTGAAGTCGCGCACCACGTCATAGGGCGTGCTGCGATAGATCGCGGGATTGGAGCCATGGGTGCCCATGGTGCCGAAGAGCAGGGTGTAGCCATCCGGCCGGGCGCGGGCGACGGCCTCGCTGCCGATGGCGCCATTGGCGCCGGGCCGGTTCTCGATCACCACGGGCTGGCCGAGCTTTTCCGCCAGTTTCTGGGCGATGAAGCGGGCGTTGGTATCGGGCAGCCCGCCGGGGACATAGGGAACGATGACGGTGATCGGCCGGCTGGGCCAGGCCGGGGTTTGGGCCTGGGCCGCGAAGGGGGTGATGGCCGCCGCCCCGAGCAGGGTCCGCCGTTGAAGCGTCATCGCGCGATCCTCCGGGCGGTCCTTCTTCGGGCTGCCTTGGGAGGGATGCTCCCACCGGTGCCTGTCCGATGGCAAGCGCGAGGCTCAGGCCGGCAGCTGGTAGCCGGCCTTGGCCTCGATCTCGATCGTCTTTCGCACGGCATCGCGCGCCATCATGCGGTCGTGATGCGCCTCGAGGGCCGGGAAGGTGCCCGGCGGCTGCTCCAGCGAACCGCGGAAGCGCCAGAACAGTCGGAAAAGGTGGATATCGGCGATGGAATAGGACCCCACGCACCAGTCCCGCCCGGCCAGCTTCCGCTCGACGATGCGATACACGCTCACCGCGTGCTCCACGCCCTGGCGCCGGGCCGGATGCACGGTGGAGGCACAGAAGGACATCCAGGAGACGACCTGGGCCTGCGCCTCGATATCCTCCGGCAGCAGCCCCGCGGCCGGGAAGCGGCGCGCGAGGTAGAAGAGGATGCCCGCGACCTCCGTCAGCGGCCGGCCGTCGATCAGCAGCGTCGGTACCTTGCCGGCCGGGTTGATCGCCAGGAATTCCGGCGTCTGCGTCTCCTTGCGGTCGAAGGAGAGCGGGATGGTCGTGAACGCCGCGCCGGCCTCGTGCAGCGCGATATGCGCCGCCATCGAGCTGGAGCCGGGGGAGAGGTAGAGGGTCAGGGTCATCAGGCGTCCGCGCGGATGTCGTGGGCGCGAACCAGCTCGCCCCAGCGGTTGTAATCGACGGCCATCATGCGGGCCATCTCGTCGGGCGTACCGCCACCGGGCTCGTCGCCACGACTGGTGACACGGCCGCGCAGCCCGGCCTCGGCCATCACGGTGTTCAGCGCCGCGTTCAGCCGCGTCAGAACCGGAGCCGGCGTCTTGCGCGGGGCGAAGAGACCGATCCAGGAGGTGAAGGTGAAGTTCTCCAGCGCCTGCTCCTGCGCGGTCGCGATCTGCGGGAAGGCGGGGCAGCGGTTGGCGCCCGTCGCCATCAGCCCGGTCAGCGCCCGGGCGCGCAGCGCCGGCGCCACGAAGGAGACGGCATCGAACATCAGCTCGGCGCGCCCGGCGAGAAGTTCCTGCAGGGCCGCCGCCGAGCCGCGGCAGGGAATGTGCGTCATGGGCGGGCCGCTCAGCCGGTCGTGCAGCAGCTCCATGGCCAGGTGCGGCAGGCTGCCCGTGCCGGGCGAGACATAGGAGAAGGGGCGCCCCTTCCGGTCCAGGATCCAGCGTCGCAGGCCGGCGAAGTCGCTCAGACCGAGCGAGGGATGGGCGCAGAGGAGGAGCGAGGCTTTCCCGACCAGGCCGACGGGCGCCAGCTCGCGCGGGTCGATCGACATGCCCTCGATGATGTGGGGGTTGATCGCCATCGGCCCGATGCTGCCGAAGAGGAGGGTGTAGCCGTCATGCCGGGCGGACATCACCGCCTCGGTGCCGAGATTGCCGGAATCGCCGCTGCGATTGTCGATCTCGATGGGCACGCCGAGCGCGGCCTGGAGGCTGGGAACCAGCATGCGGCAGGCGACGTCGGTGCGGCCGCCCTGGGGGAAGCCCACCACCAGGGTGATGGGGCGGGTCGGATTCCACACGCCCTGCGCCAGGGCAGGTGAAGCGAGGCTCCCGGTCATGAGGGCCAGGGCCGAACGGCGCGAGATCGCGCTCATCAGGGCGGTTCCTCCCGCATCAACGGGATGTAGCGCAGACACGGGGGCAACTCCAAGGCATCGGGCGTCCGGTTTGACCGACCGATCAGGCTTCGATGTCGGAACAGCGGGGGGCCGATGCGAAGCGGAGATGCTAGGCCCTTTACCGTTTCCGAGGGATGTCATCACTGTAACAAAGCAGGGAAGAGCTTCAGGAACAACGTATTCATTAGAAGGTAATTTTGCCTTGGTTCAGGCGCCGGTCACGCGCCAGATCACGTCGCCCACGTCATCGGCCATCAGCAGCGAGCCGTCCGGCCCGAGCGTCACGCCGACCGGCCGCCCGTAGGACACCTTCTCGTCGGGCGCCAGGAATCCCGTGAGAATGTCGCGCGAGGGGCCGGAGGGCCGGCCATTCTCGAAGGGGATGAAGGCGAGCTTGTAGCCGCTGAGCTTGCTGCGATTCCACGACCCGTGCTGGCCGATTGCCATGCCCTCGGGGAAGCCCGGCAGCGTTCCGGCGGGCACCCAGCACAGGCCGAGCGAGGCGGTGTGGCCGCCCAGTGCATAGTCGGGCGTGAACGCGCTCGCGACCATGGCGGCGTCCTGCGGCACGCGGTCGTCCACCACGCGGTCCCAATAGCAATAGGGCCAGCCGTAGAAGGCACCGTCGCGGACGGAGGTGAGGTAGTCGGGCGGCGTCTCGTCGCCGAGGCCGTCCCGCTCGTTCACCACGGTCCAGAGCATCTCCGTCCGCGGTTCCCAGGCAAGGCCGACGGCATTGCGCAGCCCACCGGCGAAGACGCGGTTGATCCCCGTCTCGAGGTCGAGCTCCCAGACGGCGGCGCGGCCTTCCTCGTCGGCCATGCCGTTATCGGCGATGTTGGTGAGCGAGCCGACGCCGGCATAGAGCTTCCGGCCGTCCGGGCTGGGCAGCAGGCTGCGCGTCCAGTGGCCGCCGGGCTTGAAGTCGACGATCTTGCGGCCCGCCGCCGTGATGCGGTCCGCCCCGGCCTCATAGGGGAAGACGACCACGCCGTCCGTGTTGCCGACATAGAACCGGTCGCCGAGCAGGGCCATGCCGAAGGGCTGGTTCAGCCCTTCCATGAAGACGTCCTGCACCTCGGCGACGCCATCGCCGTCGCGGTCGCGCAGCAGGGTGATGCGGTTCGCGCTTTCGCCCACGGCCCCGGCGCGGCGCATGGTGCTGACCATCGCGTAGTCGAAGACGCTGCGCATCTCCGTGCGCGGCACGACGCGCGCCTCGGCGACCAGCACGTCGCCATTGGGCAGGACGTGGATCCAGCGGGGATGTTTCAGCCCGCGCGCGAAGGCGTTGACCTTGAGGCCGGGCGCGGCGATGGGGAGCTGGCCCTCGGCCCAGCCCTGGGCGGTCGGCATCTTGAGGGTCGGGATGGCGCCCTGGGGCTTACCGGCCGGAATGGCAGGTGTCTCGCCCCAGGCCGGGGTCGGATTTCCGTCGCGCAGGCGGCGCAGGCGCAGCGCCGTGCCGCCGACGAGAGCGACACCGCGCGCGAAGATGCTGGAAAAACTCAAGATGTCTCCTCCGCTGGCAAAAGCTTGCCCCGAAGGGACCCAGACCGGCAGGGTGACTCGTCACGCCCGATCACGCCAGACGGCATGATCGGGATGAGGTTCAGCTCCGCCCGTGGCAGTGCTTGTACTTCTTGCCGGAGCCGCAGGGGCAGGCCCCGTTGCGCGGCGTGGCGGACCAGGTCGTGGGGTCGTTGGGATCGACCTCCTCGGCCAGGAGGCGCGTCTCGCCGGCCAGCGCCACGCCGTAATCCGCGTTCGGCGCGTCGATCGGGGCATAGCTCTCGGTCGGAAGCGGATCGTGGCGCATGTCGGTGACGCGGATGGGCTCGGGCTCGGGCAGCGGCGCGTTGGGCTGCAGCTCGATGCGCAGCAGCAGGGCCGTCGTGCGCTCGCGCAAGTCCACCAGCATGTTGTTGAACAGCGCGAAGGCCTCGCGCTTGTACTCGTTCAGCGGGTCGCGCTGGCCATAGGCGCGCAGGCCGATGCCCTGGCGCAGGTGGTCGAGCGCCAGGAGGTGCTCCTTCCAGACCTGGTCGAAGATCTGCAGCAGCAGCGACTTCTCGACCATCCGCATGAAGTCCGGGCCGAGATTGGCGGCCTTGGCGGCGGCGACCTGGTCGGCGGCGGCCATGATCCGCTCGCGGATCTGGACCTCGTCGATGCCCTCCTCCTTGCCCCAGGCGATGACCGGCAGCTCGACGCCGATCATGTCCTGCGCGCGCTTCTCCAGGCCGGGGAGGTCCCACTGCTCGGGATAGGCGTTCTCGGGGATGGCCTTGTCGACCATGCCGTCGATGGTCTCCTGCCGCATCTCCTGGATGGTCTCGGAGAGGTCGCTGGATTCCATGAAGGCGCGGCGCTGCGCGTACACTTCGCGGCGCTGGTCGTTCATCACGTCGTCGTATTTCAGGAGGTTCTTGCGCGTGTCGAAGTTGCGCGCCTCCACCTTCTTCTGGGCCTTCTCCAGCGCCTTGTTGATCCAAGGGTGGATGATGGCCTCGCCTTCCTTGAGGCCGAGCTTGGTGAGCATGCCGCCCATCCGCTCGGACCCGAAGATGCGCATCAGGTCGTCTTCCAGCGAGAGGAAGAACCGGCTGCCGCCGGGGTCGCCCTGGCGGCCGGAGCGGCCGCGCAGCTGGTTGTCGATACGGCGACTCTCATGCCGCTCCGTGCCGATGACGAAGAGGCCGCCGGAGGCCTTCACGGCCGGGCGGATGGCCTCGACCTCGCGCTTGTGGCGGGCCAGGGCCGCCTGATAGTCCTCGCCGAAGCCCTCGGGCACATCGGCGCGCGCCAGCATGTCGGCATTGCCGCCGAGCTGGATGTCCGTGCCGCGGCCGGCCATGTTGGTGGCGATGGTGACCGCGCCCGGCCGGCCGGCCTGGGCGACGATGCCGGCCTCCTGCTCGTGGTAGCGCGCGTTCAGCACCTGGTGGGCGACGCCGCGCTGCGTGAGCAGGCTGGAGATCAGCTCGGACTTCTCGATGCTCGTGGTGCCGACCAGGCAGGGCTGGCCGCGCTCCTTGCACTCGCCGATGAGCTTGATGACGGCCTCGTACTTCTCCATGGCGGAGCGGTAGACCTCGTCATCCTCGTCCAGGCGCGCGACGGGCACGTTGGTCGGGATCTCGACGACTTCGAGCTTGTAGATCTCGGCGAATTCGTCGGCCTCGGTGGAGGCCGTGCCGGTCATGCCGGAGAGCTTGGGGTAGAGGCGGAAATAGTTCTGGAAGGTGATGCTGGCGAGCGTCTGGTTCTCGGGCTGGACCGTGACGTGCTCCTTGGCCTCCAGCGCCTGGTGCAGCCCGTCGGAGTAGCGGCGGCCCTCCATCATGCGGCCCGTGAACTCGTCGATGATGACGATCTTGTCGTTGCGGACGACGTATTCGACGTCGAGCTTGAACAGCACATGCGCCCGCAGCGACTGGTTCACATGGTGCACGATCGAGACGTTGTGGCTGTCATAGAGGTTGCCCTCCACCAGCACGCCCGCCTCGGTCAGCAGGCGCTCGATATCCTCGCCGCCCTTCTCCGTCATGGAGGCGGTGCGCTGCTTCTCGTCCTTGTCGAAGCGCTCCGGGTCGGTGACGAAATCGACCATCACCAGGTCCACCCGGCGATAGAGGTCCGAGGTGTCGTCGGTCGGGCCGGAGATGATGAGGGGCGTGCGCGCCTCGTCCACCAGGATGGAGTCCACCTCGTCGACGATGGCATAGGCGAAGGGCCGCTGGACCATCTCGTCCAGGCGATACTTCATGTTGTCGCGCAGATAGTCGAAGCCGTATTCGTTGTTGGTGCCGTAGGTGATGTCGCAGGCATAGGCCTCGCGGCGCTGGTCGTCGCTGAGGCCCTGGACGATGCAGCCCGTGGTCAGCCCCAGGAAGCCATAGACCTGGGCCATCCACTCGCTGTCGCGGGTGGCCAGGTAGTCGTTGACCGTGACGACATGCACGCCTTTGGCGGGCAGCGCGTTCAGATAGACGGGCAGGGTGGCGACCAGGGTCTTGCCCTCGCCGGTCTTCATCTCGGCGATCTTGCCGTCGTTGAGGACCATGCCGCCGATCATCTGCACGTCGAAATGGCGCATGCCCATGACGCGCTTGGCGGCCTCGCGCACGGTGGCGAAGGCCTCCTCGAGGATGTCGTCCAGCTCCTCGCCGGCCGCGAGGCGGCCGCGGAATTCGGCGGTCTTGCCCTTCAGCTCCTCGTCGGAGAGGGCGGCGAGCTTGGGTTCGAAGGCGGCGATGGCGGGGATGCGCGCCTCGTACCGCTTCAGCGAGCGCTGGTTCGCGGAACCGAAAAGGGCACGGGCAAGACGGGCGAACATGGGTGGTGGAACTCTCCGGGCGCCGCACACGGGGCGCGGATAGGGGGCGGGTGACAGGTAGGCGCGGCATGCCCCCCGGTCAACGTGTCTCGATATGACGGTGGGGAATTGCTGCCTGTAACCCCGCCGGAGGCCGCGGGTTGTGGGGCGCATAGGCATCCGCCATTGTTCGCCCAACGAATGGACCCTGACCCATGATCCGCACCTCCCTTGCCGCCCTGCTTCTCGCGACCGTCGCTTTTGGCGCCGGCGCGCAGACCGTGGCGCCCGTCCCGACCGCGCCGGCCCCGGCCGCCCCTCCCGCCGTCGTCGTGACCCCCGGCGAGGATCAGAATCCGGTTCTCGCTAGGGTGAACGGCGACGAGATCCGCCTCGACGAGGTGATCGCCACGGCTGCCGAGGCCATGCCGGCCGAGCTGCGCCAGGTTCCGCCGCACCTGCTGCGCTCGATGCTGCCGCCCCAGGTCTTCGCCCAGCTGGTCGACCGGGCCATCACCGATCGCGTCATGGTCCAGGCCGCCCGCGCCGCCGGCCTCGACCGCGATCCGGACGTCGTCCGCCGCCTGCGCCTCGCCGAGGAGGGCGAGCTGCGCGACCAGATGCTTCGCCGCGAGGTCCTGCCCCGCGTGACGGACGAGTCGGTCCGCGCCCGCTACGACCGCGACGCCGCCGGCCGCCCGGCGGAGGAAGAGGTCCATGCCCGCCATATCCTGGTGCCCAACGAGGCCGATGCGCGGGCCATCCTCGCCGAGATCCAGCGCGGCGCGAGCTTCGAGGAGGTGGCACGCCGCCGCTCGACCGACCCCGCCGCCCGCAACGGCGGCGACCTCGGCTTCTTCCGCCGGGGCGACATGGTGCCGGAATTCGCCAACGCCGCCTTCGGCCTGCAGGCGGGCCAGCTGGCCCCGAATCCGGTCCACACCCAGTTCGGCTGGCATGTGATCAAGGTGGAGGAGCGCCGCAGCTCGGCCGGCCCGAGCTTCGAGGACAGCAAGGACACGCTGCGCCAGACCATGATCGAGGAGGAGGTCCAGGCCGCCGTCCAGCGCCTGCGCGCCGGCGCGCGGATCGAGCGGCTCGACGCGCCGCCGCCCCCGCCCGCCCCGGTCGGCGTCCAGGCCGAGCCCCCCGCGCCCGCCACGCCGCCCGCCGGCCGGGCTCAGCCCCGGCGGTGAAGGTCCTCGCCATCTGCGGCAGCCTCCGGAAGGGCAGCTACAACCGCAGCCTCCTGCGCGCCGCCGCGGGCGCCGCGCCGGCCGGCATGGAGGTCGAGATCGTCGGGATCGAGGGCATCCCCGTCTTCAGCGAGGACCTGGAGAAGGAGGGCATGCCCGAGGCCGTGGCCGCGCTCCGCCTCAAGGGCAAGGCGGCGGACGGGATCCTCTTCGGCTGCCCCGAATATAATTACGGCATCGCCGGGCCGCTGAAGAACGCCGTCGACTGGCTCTCGCGGGCGCATGGGGAACCCAAGACGCCCTTCGTCGGCCGGCCGGTCGCCATGATGGGCGCCTCGCTGAGCATGATGGGGACCGCCCGCGCCCAGCTCCAGCTCCGCCAGACGCTGCAGGCCTGCGGCGCCCTGACGATGCCCACGCCCGAGGTCTATGTGATGCGCGCGCAGGACAAGTTCGACGCCGAGGGCCAGCTGACCGACAAGCCGACGCATGACGCGGTGGCCCGGCTGATGACCGCCTTCGACGCCTGGATCGCCAAGCTTAAAGGCTGAGAGAAACTCCATATGAGCATTCCCGTTTCCCCCCTGGCCCTTCCTTTGCCGGAGATGCCGCCGATCGCCGGCGTCGCCTGCGCGAGCCATGCCGCGGGCATCCGATACAAGACGCGCGACGACCTCACGGTCTTCCGCTTCGTTCCCGGCACGACGGTCGCGGGCGTGTTCACGCGCAACCTGTGCCCCGGCGCCCCGGTGGACTGGTGCCGCGCCGCGCTCAAGGGCGGCAAGGCCCAGGCGCTGGTGGTGAATGCCGGCAATGCCAATGTCTTCACCGGCCGCGCCGGCCGCGAGGCCTGCGAGCGCACGGCCGCCGAGACGGCGAAGCTGCTGGGCTGCAAGCCGAAGGAGGTCTTCATCGCCTCCACGGGCGTGATCGGCGAGCGCCTGCCGACGGACGTGCTGGTGGGCGCGCTTCCCGCCGCCCTCGCCAAGCTCGACGCGGATGCCTGGGCCTCGGCCGCCAGCTCGATCATGACCACCGACACCTTCCCCAAGGGCGCGACGCGCACGGCGAAGATCGGCGAGGCGACGGTCACCATCTGCGGCATCGCCAAGGGCAGCGGCATGATCGCGCCCGATATGGCGACCATGCTCTCCTTCGTCGCGACCGATGCGAAGATCCCCGCCGCGGCCCTGCAGAAGCTGCTGTCCAAGGGCACGGCCAAGAGCTTCAACTGCGTCACGGTGGACAGCGACACCTCCACCTCCGACACGCTGCTGCTCTTCGCCACGGGCCAGGTGAAGCATCCGCGCGTGCCGGCCGAGGGCGGCGCGATCCTGAAGGACTTCGCCCGCGCTTTGGGCGAGGTGCTACATGAGCTCGCGCTGATGGTCGCGCGCGACGGCGAGGGTGCGCAGAAGCTCATCACCATCGACGTGACCGGCGCGGTCAGCGCGAAGTCGGCCTATCGGATCGCCATGGCGGTCGCGAATTCGCCGCTGGTGAAGACTGCCATCGCCGGCGAGGACGCCAATTGGGGCCGCATCGTCATGGCCGTCGGCAAGGCGGGCGAGCCGGCCGATCGCGACAAGCTGTCCATCGCCGTGGGCGGCACCTGGATGGCGCGCGAGGGCGGCGTGATCCCGGGCTACGACGAAACCCCCGTCGTCGCGCATATGAAGGGGCGTGAGGTGGAGATCACCGTCGATATCGGCCTGGGCACCGGCAAGGCCCGCGTCTGGACCTGCGACCTCACGCATGGGTACATCGACATCAACGGGTCGTATCGATCCTAGCGACGCAAGACTGGCCGACGCAGGTCCGCCGTCGCCCAAAAGCGGACCGGCGGGACTGTTTTTGCCGCCATTCCAGGACTATCTAGGCAGCTTCGGTGCGTCGGCGTGATGGGCGCATCCCTCGCCGAGAGATGTCATGGAAAACAGTGCCCGCTCCGAAAGAACGCGCAACGCCGCCATCCAGGCGGCGCTGACCATCATCGCGCGTGATGGCCCGGGGCGCCTCACCCTCGACGCGATCGCGCGCGAGGGCGGGCTGAGCAAGGGTGCCCTCATGCATCAGTTCCGCACCAAGGAGGCGGTGCTGAAGGCGCTGCTCGAATACCAGAACGACTACCTCGAGAAGTTCTCCGAGCATTATCTCGCGACGACCGGCGTCGGAAAATCGGAACCGCAGCTCTCGGCGCAGATCGAGACCATGCGCGAGGCCACCACCAATCCCATCACCGTGGCCTCGGCCTTCCTCGGCGTGGTCGCCGAGGATCCGGCCCTCTTTGCCAAGGTTCGCGAGATCGACGCGCAAAAGGTCGAGCTGCTGAAGGCCGAAGCTGCCGATCCGGATCTCGCGACATTGCGCTGGGCCGCCGCGCGCGGCTTGGCCGTGACCGCGATGCTCGGCTTTTGCCCGTTGTCGGAGGAGGTGCGGACGCGCCTCTTCGATCGCCTGCTGGACAGCGAGCGATGGCCGGCTCCCGCGAAGGCCGGGAAGACGGTTTCGGATCGAAAGCGCGCCAAAGGGTGAAGGCGCCTTCGGCGCATGGATAAAAATAAACCGACTAGACGGTTTGTAAATACCCTAACATCTGGCTAGATGCCCCCGGCGCATGGAGCGTCGGGGGTTGGACATGGCGTCGCTCACTCCAGCATCGGCGCTGGACCACGGCATCGGCGGCACCGGGGCACGGCTGAACCGGCCGCGTGGGGCCCCGTGCTGAACGCCGCGACGTTCGGCGCGCGGTGCCGCGACGCAGCGCCTGCGGCACTGGCGTTCCGTGGCGGCTTCCGGGCCGGCCTCTGGATCGCGGTGCTGCTGGTGCTGCTCGCCGGTCCGCCGCTCTGCGCCCTCATCCTGACCATCCCGCTCACGGATCTGCCGGACGCCCCGTCGTGACTGCGGCGCTGGGGCGCCGCGGCCGGCCGAGCGCCTTTTACGAACTCATGAACAACGGAGACTGAAATGCATCGCTCGATCAAAGTCCGTGCCTTGCCCACCCTCGCCTTCGGCGCGGCGCTCACCGCCGTCTGCGCGGGACTCACCGCCTGCGGCACGGCGGAACCCGTCGCCTATTCCGCCATCGCGTCCTCGGCGCAGCTGGCGCCGAACACCCAGGGCGATGCCGCGCGCATTCCCTTCCGCTATTCCGCCGCATCGGATCTGCGGAGCTACAATCGCGCCATCATCGAGCCCGTGGCGATCTATCGCGGCCCCGACCATCAGTTCGGCGACCTCTCGGAGAGCGACAAGGCCGCGCTCGCCGCCTACATGCAGGCGCAATTCGCGGAGCGGCTGAGAACGCGCTTCGCGATCGCGAGCGATCCCGCGCCGAACACGCTGCGCGTGCGCCTGACCTTGACCGGCGCGGCCACCAGCACGCCGGTTCTCGCCCCGCTGTCGCGCGTCGACCTGGCGGGCGGCATCTACAACGGCGTGCAGAGTCTGCGCGGCGGCGAGGGAACGCTGACCGGCGCCGTGATCTATGCCGTCGAGATCTACGACGCGCCGAGCAATCGTCTCCTCCGGGCCTTCGTCTCGAAGCAGTATCCGAATGCGTTGAACATCATGGCCAGCATGGGCAGCCTCGCCGCCGCCCGGGCCGGGATCGAGAAGGGCGCCGATGCCCTCATCGCCCAACTGCGCTGAGCGGTCCGGTCGCTCCGGGTTACCCGGTGGGGCGCCGTGGAGTATCCTCGATTCGCGAGTGGAGCTCGAAGGGACCGCAGCAGCAGGCGGTGCGATCCCGGGCTGCGACCGCGCTCTCGTGCAAGGGTACATCGACATCCATGGCCGTCACCGCAGCTGATCTTCCCATCGCCACGGCGCGGCTGGTGCTGCGCCGGCTGGTGCCGGGAGATGCGCCCGCCGTCACGCGGCTGGTGAACGACTACTCGGTCGCGGGCAATCTGGCCCGCGTGCCCTTTCCCTATCGCGAGGAGCTCGCGCTCGACTGGATCGGCTCGGCGGGGGAGCAGATCGATTCGGGCGATGCCTATCACCTCGCGATCACGCGGGAGGGCGCGCTGGTCGGCTGCATCGGCCTCACGCTGAAGCGCAACGCCCTGCCCGAGATCGGCTATTGGATCGGCCGCAAGTTCTGGGGCGAGCGCCTCGCGCGCGAGGCGGCCCAGGCCCTGCTGGACTGGGCGGAGCGGAAGCTCGGCCTCACCGAGATCGAGGCCAGCGCGCTGACCGATAATATCGCCTCCCAGGCCGTGCTGCGGCATTTGGGCTTCGTCGAGACGGGGCCGGGCTCGCAGCAATTCCTCTCGCGCAACCGCCACATGCCGGTGGTGATGTTCCGCCGCGTCGCAGGCCCGCCGCCGCCGCCCGCGCCCAAGCCCATCCTGCTCGTCGTCGCCTGCGCGCTGGTCGATCCGGAGGGACGCATCCTTCTGGCGCAGCGTCCGGAGGGAAAGAGCCTTGCCGGGCTGTGGGAATTCCCCGGCGGCAAGCTCGACGAAGGCGAGACGCCCGAGGCCGCGCTGATCCGCGAATTGCGCGAGGAACTCGGCATCGAGACGCGCGAATCCTGCCTCTCGCCGCTCTTCTTCGCGAGCCATTCCTACGAGAAGTTCCATCTGCTCATGCCGCTGTTCATCTGCCGCAAGTGGGAGGGGCGCGTGGTCTCGGCCGAGGGGCAGGCGCTGGCCTGGGTGCGGCCCGACAAGCTCGCCGACTACCCCATGCCGCCGGCGGACGTGCCGCTGGTCGCGCTGCTGCGCGACTTCCTGTAGCCTGACGCCGATCGCGCAAGAGAGATGGCCATGAATCCCACCGCCTGCCTGCTCATCATCGGCAACGAGGTGCTCTCGGGCCGCACGCGCGACGCCAATCTGCAATTCCTCGCGACCCGCCTCGGCGAGATGGGCATCCCGCTGCGCGAGGTGCGCGTCATTCCCGACGTGACCGAGACCATCGTGGACACGGTCAATGAGGTCCGCGCGAAATACGACCATGTCTTCACCACGGGCGGCATCGGCCCGACGCATGACGACATCACCAGCGAATGCGTCGCCCTGGCCTTCGGCGTGCCATGGACCGTGCATGAGGAATCCCGCGCGAAGATGGCTGCCGACTACGCCCGCCGCGACCCGCCGGTCGAGATGAACGCCGCGCGGCTGCGCATGGCGACGCTGCCGCTGGGCGCCGTGCCCATCGTCTGCCCCATGACCAGCGCGCCGGGCTTCTCGATGGGCAATGTGCATGTGATGGCCGGCGTGCCGCGCATCATGCAGGCCATGTTCGACGCGCTGGCGCCGTCGCTCACGCGCGGCGTGCCGGTGGTGTCGCGCGCCGTGCACGCGATCGGCGTCTTCGAGGGCAATATCGCCGAGGGGCTGGAGGCGGTGCAGAAGCGCTACCCCGATCTGGATATCGGCAGCTACCCCTTCTATCGGCAGAACACGGGCGCGGCGGGCTTTCCCGGCGGCGGGGTGTCGCTGGTGTCGAAGGGCGTGTCGCTCACGGACGTCGAGGCCGCGACGGCGGAGATCACGGCGATGCTGGTCGCCATGGGCGCCTCGCCGATCCAGGGCGAGCCGCCCGTCTAAACCGGATCGAGCCTCGCCAGGCGGACCGCCGTCTGGCCTGGCTGCGACAGCAGCATCGGCATCACCAGCAGGCAATCCGCGTGCGGCGTGCGGACCTGTGCCTCGCCATCCATCGCCAGGAGCGTGCCCGCCTTCGGGATCACCGCGCCGCCGCGCCAGGCCTGCACGAAAGCGAAATCCACGCTGCGGGCCGTGACGCGATGCGTCACCTGGGCGAAGCGGGGCGCGGGCACGGGCGGCGCCACGCCCGGCGTCACGCCGGTGAGCATCAGGAGCCGTCGCGCGGTCTGCTCCATGCGCGTCACGGTCTCGGGTTCCCAATGCCAGCCGGCTTCCATGAGCAGCGCCCTGGCGCCGCGTTGGGCGGCATAGTCGATCAGCCGTGGGCCGGCCTCATGCCCCGCATCGGCGATGACCATCGGCACCACCCGCCGAGGCAGGCGGCAAGCGGTGCGGAGGCGCTGCCCTCGCCCATCAGGAAGAGCGGGTCGGCGGGCCAGAGCATCGAATGCAGGTCCAGCACCACATCGGCCGAATCGATGATCGGGCGCAGCGCGCGCGCGCGGCGCAGCTCGCTGGAGCGGCGCGGGCCCTCGAGCACGGCGGGATCCCAGACGCGGTTCAGATCCTCTTCCAGGAAGCGCGAGGCGGTGGGGTCCTCCGGCTCGAAGCGCGAGAAGGCGTCGAGATTGGCGAAGACCAGGGTGAGTCGCCCGCGCGTGGGCCGCAGTCCCTCGCGCAGCAGCCGGTCCAGCAGGATGGCGCCGGCGATCTCATTGCCATGCGTCAGCGCGACGAGGCAGGCATGGGAACCGGGCAGGCCGCTGTCGAAGCTCCAGACGCCGGGCAGGACATTGCCCGCGCGCCAGCGGGTGAGATCCGGTGCGGGCGAGCCGCATGGTGGGCCAGACGGTGCCCGCATCGCGCAGCAGGGCGTCCAGCGAGGGCGGCAGCCGCAGCCTCATCCCGCGCCTCGTCCCCCGTCGCGTTCCTGGTTCTCGATGAGGCGCGCGAGAAAGTCGCAGCAGGCCTCGATCTGGGAGAGGGCGATCCATTCCTCGGGCTGATGCGCCTGGGCGATATGGCCGGGGCCGCAGACGATCGAAGGGATGCCGGCGCGCTGGTAGAAGCCCGCCTCCGTGCCGTAGCTGACGACGCCGAAGGAGTTGCTGCCCGAGGCGCGCTGCGTCAGCTCCAGCAGCGGATTCGCGGGATCGAGCGCCAAAGCGGGCGCGACGGTGCGCGGCGAGACGGTCATCGCGCTGTCCGGATGCACGGCGCGCAGCTCCGGCAGGATCGCGGTTTCCACATGCGCCACGAATCGCGCGAGGAGATCTCATCGGCCAGATCGCCGGGCACGCTGCGGACCTCGAAGGAGAATTCCGCGCGCGCGCGGGCACGATGTTCAACACGCTGCCGCTGCGGAAGGTGCCGGCATGCACGGTGGTATAGGCCGGGATGAAGCCCTCGACCCGGCGGCCTTGCGTGGCGAAGCGGCGCGCCTCGGCCTTCAGCCAGGCCACGGCCTCGGCGGCGGCCATCAGCGCATTGGCCGTCTCGTCCGCGCGCGAGGAATGGCCCGAGAGGCCGGTGATCGCGACGTCCCCAACTCGCATAGCCCTTATGGGCGATGATGGGCTCCATGCCGCTCGGCTCGCCGACGATGCAGAGCGCGGGCGGCGGGCCTTCCACGCCGAGCTCGTCCATCAGCCGGTCCGCGCCGCGGAAGGTCGTTTCCTCGTCATGGGTGAGGCAGAGGTGGAAGGGGCGTGCGAGATCGGCCGCCAGCATCGTCGGCAGCATCGCGAGGATGCAGGCGAGGAAGCCCTTCATGTCCGTGGCGCCGCGGCCGATCAGGCGGCCATCTTCCTGGCGCAGCACGAAGGGGTCGGCCAGCCAGTCCTGGCCTTCCACCGGCACGACGTCCACATGCGCCGAAAGCGCGATGCCTCCGGCCACGCGCGGGCCGATGATGGCGTGCAGATTGGCCTTGTCACCCTCCATCATCACGCGCGAGGGGACGCCATGGGCGGCCAGCTCCGCGCGCACGAATTCGATGAGCGGGGCGTTGCTTCGCGCGCTCGTCGTGTCGAAGCCGACCAGGCGTTCCAGGAGCGAGACGGCGCGGGCGGTTGACGTCATGGGACGGGAGCTTATCCACTCACCGCTTCGCGTCCATCCGGGGGGATTGTTCATTGAGTCGAGCGCCGCGCATTGCCGTACTGGGCCTGCATCTGGAGGCCAATGCCTTCGCGCCCGTCACGCAGTTCGACGATTTTTCCCGCCAGTGCATCGCACGCGGCGCGGAGATGACGCGCATGGCCCGGGCCGAGGCCTCGCCCATGCCCGCCGAGATCGGCGGCTTCTACCGCCGCATGGACGCCACCGGGGCCTGGACGCCCTGTCCCGTCCTGGTCGCCGCCGCGCCGCCGGGCGGGCCGATCGACCAGGCGCTGTTCCTGAGCTTCCTCGACGAGATGCGCCGGGGCCTTGCCGCCGCCCTGCCGCTGGACGGCGTGTACGTCGCGAGCCACGGCGCCAGCAGCGCGACGGGCGACGAGGACAGCGACGGCACCCTGCTGAAGATGGTGCGGCAGGTCGTGGGCATGGCCGTGCCGGTCGTCGTCACGCATGACCTGCACTGCAATGTGAGCGAGACGCTCATCGACAATTGCGATGTCTTCATCGCCTATCGCACCAACCCGCATGTCGACATGGCGGCGCGCGCGGCCGAGGCCGCGGATGCGATGCGCGAGCTGCTCGGCGGGATGCGGACGGCCAAGGCCTTCCTGCGCCTGCCCCTGACGCCGCCCAGCGTGACGCTCCTCACCGATGAGGGGCCTTATGCGGACCTGGTCCGCGACGCCGAGGCGATCATGGCGGCCGAGCCGGCCATCCTGAACGCCAGCGTCACCGGCGGCTTCACGTTCAGCGACCTGCCCAAATGCGGCATCACCGTCACCGTCACCGCGCGCGACGGCGACGAGGGCGCGGCCAGGCGGGCCTGCGCGAAGCTCGCCCGGCGCGGCTGGGCGGAGCGCACGCGCCACACGCGGCGCCTGCTGAGCCTGGACGAGGCGGCGGCGCTCTCGGTCTCGGCCGGGAAAGGCGAGGTGGCGCCGGTGATCTTCTCGGATGCCGGCGACAATCCCGGCGGCGGCGGGCGCGGCAGCACGGCCTATACCTTGCGGGCGCTGCACGAGGCGCGGGCGCAGGGCGTGGTGCTCGGCCTCTTCGTCGATCCCGCGTTGGCGGCCGAGGCGCAGGCGCTGGGCGAGGGCGCGCATTTCCACGCCGTCTTCAACCGCGAGGAGAGCGAGTTCTCCCGGCGCTTCGAGAGCGGCGCGCGGGTGGTGAAGCTCACCGACGGCAAGGGCCAGGGCCGGCGCGGCACGATGGCCGGCCGTCTCTTCGACCTCGGCCCGACGGCGCTGCTGGAGCTCGACGATTCCGGCATGCGAATCGTGGTGATCAGCCTGCGCCGGCAGTGCCACGAGCCGCGCACGCTGGAGATGCACGGCATCGACATCGCCGCGGCGAAGACCGTCGTGGTGAAGTCACGCGGGCATTTCCGCGCGGGCTTCGACGAGTTCTTCCCGAACGGGCGGATCTTCGAGGTGAACAGCCCCGGACTTACCAGCCCGGTGCTGACCAATTTCTCCTGGAAGCGGCTGCCGCGGCCGACCTACCCGCTGGATCCGGATGCGACCTGGACGGATCCCGGCTGGAACTGATCCGCAGGGCCAGGGTCGTGGGATCCAGGCCCACCTGCCAGATGCGGGCCGGCGAGCGCGCCGACCAGACTTCCACCATGGGCGCGCTCTTCATCCACTGTGGCGAGGCCCAGGCCCGGAGCCTGGCGAGAAGCCGCGTTCCGAGCCCGTGCGAGGCGCGGTCCGCCGGCGCCGGGACCCAGGGACGTCCGCCCTCGACGTTGCCTCGTGCTGTGCTGCGGATGGCCATGATCTGCTCCTGCGGGAGGGGAATGCCCCTCCATCGCAGGCGCCACTGCAGGCGGCGTGCCAGTCGCCCTTGCGCCAGTCGCCCTCAGGTCCGGGCGGCGGCGATCAGTCCCTTCATCCGCGCGATGGCGGCGGGCAGCCCCTCGAAGACCGAGGTGGAGATGAGGAAGTGGCCGATGGAGACCTCGCTGATCTCGGCGATGGCGGCGATGGGCGCGATCGTCTCGTAGCTCAGCCCATGGCCCGCATGGCATTGCAGACCGAGCGACTTCGCGAAGCGGGCCGCCTCGGCATGCTTCGCCGCCAGAGCCGCGCGGGCCGCGGCCGGGGCTTCGGCATAGGTGCCGGTGTGAAGCTCGATGGCCTGGGCGCCCAGCTCGGCCGTTCTTGCAATTTGCGACGCATCCGGCTCCACAAAAAGCGAGACCTCGATGCCGAGCCCGGACAGGCGGCGGATGGCCTCGGCCAGATAGGGGCCGGCCTTGATGGCGTCGAGGCCGCCTTCGGTGGTCAGCTCGGCGCGCTTCTCGGGGACGATGCAGCAGGCGGGCGGGCGCAGGCGCTCGCAGAGGGCGACCATCTCCTCGGTGGCGGCCATCTCGAAGTTGAGGCGGGTGTCCACCTCGGCGGCGACGCGTTCGATGTCGCGGTCGCGGATGTGGCGGCGATCCTCGCGCAGATGCATGGTCACGCCGTCGGCGCCGGCGGCCATGGCCACCTTCGCGGCCTCGACCGGGCAGGGGAAATGGCCGCCGCGGGCATTCCGCAGGGTGGCGACGTGATCCACATTCACCGAGAGGCGCATCAGGCCTTTTTCCTTCGATTGTCAGCGAGTTGAGCAGCCAGGCGGATCGCCGCGATCAGGCTGGCCGGGCTGGCCACGCCCCGGCCGGCGATGTCCAGCGCGGTGCCGTGATCCGGGCTGGTCCGGATGATCGACAGGCCCAGCGTCACGTTCACGCCGCCCTCCATGTCCAGCGTCTTGATCGGGATGAGCGCCTGGTCGTGATAAAGACAGATGGCCGCGTCATAGGTCGGGCGGGCATGCGCGGTGAACAGGGTGTCCGGCGGATAGGGGCCCGTGGCGTTGATCCCCTGATCCCGCAGCATCTTCACCGCCGGGGCGACGATGGCGTCATCCTCCTTGCCGAGCGTCCCGGCCTCCCCGGCATGGGGATTCAGCCCGGCGATGGCGAGGCGGGGCTGGGCGATCCCGAAGTCGCGGACCAGCGCCGCATGGGTGATGGCCGCATGTTCCACGATGAGCTCGGGCGTCAGCCGGGCGATGGCGTGGGCCAGAGGCTCATGCACGGTGACCGGCACGACCCGCAGTTGCGGCGAGGCCAGCATCATGACGGGCGGGACGCCGGTGCCTGCCAGCTCGCCCAGGAATTCCGTGTGGCCGGGATGCGGGAAGCCCGCCGCGGTGAGCACGGATTTCTGAATGGGATTGGTGACCATCCCGCTGATCTCGCCGGATTTCGCGAGCGCCACGGCCTCCTCGATGGCGGCCAGGACGGCGGCCGCGGTGGCCGTGCTGGGATGCCCCGGAGTGGCCTGGACGGGGAGGGGGCGATGCAGCACCGGAAGGGCGCGGGGGAAGACCTCGCCTGCCTCGGCGGCCGAGGCGATGCGGATGACGGGCACGCCGGAAATCCGGTCCGCGTCGTCGATCAGGAAGAAGGCCGGGCCGCCGTCGCGCAGCGCCTGCCAGGCCTTCGCGGCGATTTCGGCGCCGATCCCGGCGGGCTCACCCATCGTCAATGCCAACATGGCGCGAATCTAGCAGAGCACGCCTTGTCGCACGATAGGCGCCGCCTGGGCTTCGCACTGAAAGCATCGATTGGCGCGACGACGCGCCCCGGAGCAAATCCTGGGCGACGAGAAGGAGCTAATCCATGGCCAATCTGTTTCCCGTGATCGCGATCTGTGTGACCGCCGCGGCGACGAGCCTGGGTGCGGGTGTTCTCGCCGCTGCCGCCCCCAGTAACGGCCGTGCGTGCCAGCCCGAGGAGCTCATGGCGGAGCGATTCTTCGCCATCGCCACACCGGATGACGACGGGGGGCGTCGGGTGTCCTATTTCGTGGAACTCGCCAATCCGCAGGCCCGCCCGCAGGTCTTCAACCTTGCCTTCGACCTCGCCGATGCGCCGGACCGCCGGACCGGCGACCGGGCGGTGAGCCTCACGGGCGGACAGACCATGCCGATGCTGCTCGGCCAGCAGAAGCTGGAAGGCCATGCCGCGCCCTTGCCGGCGGAGGCTATCGCCGAGGCCGTCCGGATGACCTGCCGCGGCTGGTAGCCTCGCCGGCCTTTATCCTTTCTTCATCATCGCCGGAGCAGTCTGCGGCCACGACCAAAACGGCCGGGAACGATGCGATGACCATACTGGTGACGGGCTCGATACCGGGCCTCATCAATGAGAACACGCCGCTGTGGGAATGGATGGGGCAGCTCCGGCTCACGATGGATCCCGGACTGATCCGCTATGTGGACATCACCGGCATGGGCGGCAATTTCTTCGATGCCACGCTCAACCGCAGCACGGGCATGATCGCGATCACGCCGATCGCGGTGCTGGATTACGAGTGGCTGGCCGCGAACCGCATCTCCCCCGTGCTCGACCTCACCCTTCGCTTCTTCATGATGGACGGCACGATCGAGACGAGCAGCAGCAGCTACAGTGTCCAGGTGCTCGATCTCGACGACACGCCGCCGCAATCGCTGACCTTCTCCTCCGGCGGGAAGATCGAGGCGGGCAAGGCCGGCGCCGTCATCGGCAACCTGCTCGTCGCCGATCCGGACACGGCCTCGGGCTTCACCTTCACGGTGCGCGAGGACGATCAATGGGTCTTCGAGGTGGTGAACGGCGCGCTCAAGCTGAAAGCCGGCGTGTCGCTGTCGCTGAGCGACGGCCCGACCCGTTCCGTCGTGATCGAGGTTTTGGACGGAAGGCAGTCCTCGGCCTTCATGCTGGACGTGACCGTCCTGCTGCCGGGCTCGACCGACGGCCGGGGAGTTGATCTCTTCGAGCCGCATGAGCGCCAGGGCGGCTTCTACTGGTCGAGCCAGACGGTGCTGGTCGGCGACCACATGTCCTATGAGATCGCATCGCTAAAGCATCAGGGGCAGTTCCAGACCCTGGTGATGCGCGACGGCATGGAGCTGATCTTCAACACGCCCAATACGCTCCAGCTGCTGGACGGCACCGTCTATTACGGCGCCCTGACCCAGGCGAGCTGGATCTGGAACGCCTATCAGGCCGCGCTTCACCGCGACCCGAGCAATTCAGAGATGTTCGCCGTCAGCCAGATCCTGGACAGGTCCTATTCGCAGGCGACCTTCTTCAGGAATCTGGTCGAATCCTCGGAGTTCACGCAGAAATATGGCGTGCTGGACAACCGGCATTTCGTGGAACGGCTCTATCTGAATTCGAGCGGCGTCCTCAACGCTTCCGGCATCGAGTTCCACACCGGCCGACTCGATGCGGGCTATGCGCGCGCCGATCTGCTGAAGGACTTCATGTTCTGGCGGATGGACACGCTCGGCCTCATGAAAATCCGGGCGGAAGACGGCATTTTCGTCCCGCGCGCCAATGCCCACATCGTGGACCTGCTGTATCACGTGGGCGGCGGCTACGACCCCATCGGCGACTTCGCCTGGTGGAGCAATGCGATCACCTCCGGCATCACCACGCCCGCCACCCTCGCTCAGGCGATCTACGCCTCGCCCGGCTATGCGGCGCGTTGGGGACAGGCGGATAATCGCACCTTCGTGACGCAGTTCTTCACCGACGCGATCGGCAAGGCGCCCGATGTCTCCCTGGTCGACTTCTTCACCCACGCCCTCGATGGGGGCGCCTATTCGCGCGTGGCCTATATGCAGCAGGTCGCCGCCAATGTGACCGACGCTGAAAGCTATATCTTCCAGCGTCCGGACGGCGCGGCTTTCGCCAATCCCTGGTAGCCGTCAGGCGGGCAGGGGCGTGAAGAGCTGCTTCAGGCAGCGCAGGCCGAAGGCGGTGCGCGTGTGGCGCACGCCGGGAAGGCGGTAGATCTTCTCACGCAGCAGCCGTTCGTAGCCGGCGGTGCCGCTCACCGCGGCTTTCAGGATGTAGTCGTACTCGCCGGTGGCGAGCCAAGCCTCGATCACCTCCGGCATTTCGGCGATGGCCTGCTCGAAGCGCTTCAGCTGCTCCTCGTCATGCTTCTCGGTCATCACCTCGATGATCACGGTGTCGGGGAAGCCGAGCTTCGCCTGGTCCAGCTCGGCACGGTAGCCCCGGATGATGCCGGACTGCTCCAGCCGCCGCACGCGCGACCAGCAGGGCGAGGGAGACAGGCCGACGCGCTCGGCCAGCTCGGCATTGGTGAGACGTGCTTCCTGGTGCAGAGCACGGAGGATACGGCGGTCGATGGCGTCCATCGCGGAAGATCCTTCTGCCATTTCGGCGGTGCACAACAGAATGCGGCAGGAACTCTTGCGCAATCCGGCTCAAGCTTCCAGCCTATCATCCGACTTCCGGAGGCGTCTCAATGAACAGCATTATCCGGCCCGATATCTCCATCGAGGAGCGCTGGGACGCGGCCGGGCGCGAGACGCTGCTGACCGGCACGCAGGCGCTGGTCCGCCTGCCCCTGATGCGACGAATGCTGGACGACGCGCAGGGGCTGGACACCGCGGGCTACATCACCGGCTATCGCGGCTCTCCGCTGGGTGGCTACGACAAGGAGCTCTGGAAGCAGAAGGCGCGGCTGCGCGCGGCCAATATCGTCTTCGATCCGGGCCTGAACGAGGACCTCGCCGCGACCGCCTGCTGGGGCACGCAGCAGGTGGCGCTGCTCCCGGGCGCGAAGCAGCAGGGTGTCTTCGCCATCTGGTACGGCAAGGGTCCGGGCGTGGACCGCAGCGGCGACGTCCTGCGCCATGCCAACGGCGCCGGCACGGCCCCGCAAGGCGGCGTGCTGGCCCTGGCGGGCGATGATCCGGCCGCGAAATCCTCGACCGTCACGAGCGGTTCCGAATACGCCTTCGCCGATCTCGAAATGCCGATGCTCGACCCCGCCGATGTGGGCGAGGTGCTGGAATACGGCGTGAAGGCCATCGCGCTCTCGCGCTTCAGCGGCCTCTGGGTCGGCATGAAATGCGTTGCCGAGACCATGGATGCGACGATGAGCCTCACCGTCGATCCGGCGGCCTTCGCGACGCTGATACCCAACGGCGTCGAGATGCCACCGGCCGGCCTGCACATCCGCCTGCGCGACACGGCGCTGGCCATCGAGGAGCGGGTGCGCCGCTACAAGATTCCGGCCGCGCTGGCCTTTGCGCGGATCAACGGCTTCAACCGCATCGTGCAGGAGGCGCCGAATGCGCGCCTGGGCATCGCGGTCCGCGGCAAGGCCTGGTCGACGCTGCGGCAGGCGCTGGCCGATGCCGGCATCTCGCCGGAGCTGGCGCGGATGGGCGGGCTGCGCATCTGGAAGGTCGGCATGGCCTGGCCGCTCGATATCGAGGGCGCGCGCGAGTTCACCCGCGGGCTGGAGAAGGTGCTGGTGGTCGAGGACCGCCGCTCCTTCCTGGAGATGCAGCTGCGCGAGGCGCTCTACGCCGATGCCGTCCGCCCCGAGATCCACGGCAAGGACGTGCTGAGCGATGTGTCGGAGCTCGACGCCGCCATGATCCTGCGCGGCCTCGCGCGCGTGCTGCCTGAGGCGCTGCGGACGGAGAGGCTCGCCGCGCGAATCGCCGAACTGGACGCGCTGGCCGCCTCCGCCGCCGAGCCCCTTGCGCTGCGCCAGCCCTATTTCTGCCCGGGCTGCCCGCACAACACCTCGACCCACCTTCCCGAGGGCAGCCACGCGCTGGCCGGCATCGGCTGCCACTATCTCGTGAAGGACATGAATCGCGAGAGCGAGCTGTTCAGCCATATGGGCGGCGAGGGCGCGGCCTGGATCGGCCAGCGGCACTTCACCGGGACGACGCATGTCTTCGCCAATATGGGCGACGGCACCTATGCGCATTCGGGCGCGATGGCGATCCGCGCGGCGATCGCAGCCAAGGCGAACATCACCTACAAGATCCTCGTGAACTCCGCCGTCGCCATGACGGGCGGCCAGCCCGCCGAGGGCGAGGTGACGGTGCCGCGCATCGCGGCGCAGGTCTGGGCCGAGGGCGCGCAGCGCGTGGTCATCGTCGGCGACGATCCGGAGCGCCATCAGGGCGATCCGCTGATCCCCGTCGGCACCAGCTTCTTCCCGCGCGCCGAGCTGGACGAGGTGCAGCGCATGCTGCGCGAGATCCCGGGCGTGACGGCGCTGATCTACGACCAGCAATGCGCGACCGAGCGCCGCCGCCAGCGCAAGCGCGACCTCGCGCCCAAGGCGAGGAAGCGCGCCGTCATCAACCCGCGCGTGTGCGAGGATTGCGGCGATTGCTCGCGCGCCTCGAACTGCATCGCCGTGGAGCCGGTGGAGACCGAATGGGGCCGCAAGCGCCGCATCGACCAGTCCGCCTGCAACCAGGATTTCTCCTGCGTCGAGGGCTTCTGCCCCTCCTTCCTCACGCTGGAGGGCGCGGAGCCCGTGAAGCCGGCGACACCCATCATCGCGATCGAGGCCACGTTGCCGGTCCTGCCGGAGCCCGTGGCCGGCGAGGCCTGGAACATCCTGCTGGCCGGCGTGGGCGGGCAGGGCGTGACGGCGCTGTCGGCCATCCTCGCCATGGCGGCCCATCTGGAGGGGCGGCCGGTCCGCACGCTGGACATGCTCGGCCTCGCGCAGAAGGGCGGCGGCGTCTATGCGCAGCTGCGCGTCGGCCGCCCGGGCGAGGAGGTGTCGAGCCCGCGCATCGGCCAGGGCCAGGCCGATGCGATGATCGCCGCCGACCTGGTCGGCGCGCATGGCCGAACGGCGCGGCCGCTGCTCGGGCCGGGGCGCTCGCGCGTGGTGGTGAGCACGGAGGTCATGCCGACCGGCCGCTTCGTGCTCGACCCGGAGACGCGCGAGAATCCCGCGGGCATGCTCGCCAGCCTGAAGGCGGCGGCGCATGACGTGGTGGCCTTCGACGCCGCGCATGAGGTGGAGCGCGATTTCGGCGACCTCATCTTCCTGAACATCTTTCTGCTGGGCGCGGCCTTCCAGCGCGGCCTGATCCCCATGTCGCACGACGCGCTGCGCCGGGCGATCGAGCTCAACGATGCGGCGGTGCCGAAGAACCTCGCGGCCTTCGAGGCGGGGCGGCTTGCGGTAGAGGCCAGGCCCGCCGCGCCGGAAACGCTGGACGCGCTCATCGCGCGGCGCGTCGACGACCTGCGCGGCTACCAGAATGCACGCTACGCCTCGCGCTATGCCGATTTCGTCGCGCGGGTACGCGCGGCGGAAGAGTCGGTGATGCCGGGCGAAGCCCGCCTCACGAAGGCCGTGGCGACGCAGCTCTACCGGCTCATGGCCTATAAGGACGAATACGAGGTCGCGCGGCTGCACGCCGATACGGAATGGCAGCAAAAACTCCAGGCCGGCTTCGCGGGGACGACGCGGATCAACATGCATCTCGCCCCGCCGCTGCTGACGCGCGAGGGCCGCGACGGCCGTCCGCAAAAGATGACCTTCGGCCCGTGGATGCTGAAGGCCATGGGCGGGCTTCGCCACGGCAAGGTGCTGCGCGGCACCTTCCTCGATCCCTTCGGTCGCACCGAGGAGCGACGCACCGAGCGTGCCCTGATCGGCGAATACCGCGCGGGCATCGAGCGTCTCATGGCCGCCCTGCATCCCACCAACCACGCGAAGGTCTGCGACTGGGCCGAGGCGGCGGCCGGCATCAAGGGCTTCGGGCCGATCAAGGCCCGTAACATCGTGGCGACCCGCGCGCGCTGGGCGATGCTGGACTCCGCCGCGGCGGCGGAGTGACATCGCGCGCATGTTCGACCTGACGCCCGACACCAAGGCCCTGCGCGAGACGGCGCAGGACTTCGCCCGCGAACGCATCGCGCCGCACGCCCTCGAATGGGACCGCGACCGGCACTTCCCGCTCGACGTCTTTCGCGAGGCGGCGGCGCTCGGCATGGCCGGGCTCTATGTTCGCGAGGAGAGCGGCGGCGCCGGGCTCTCGCGCCTGGACGCGGCCGTGGTCTTCGAGGCGCTGGCGACGGGCTGCCCGACCATCAGCGCCTTCCTCTCCATCCACAACATGGTCGCCTGGATGACCGATCGCTGGGGCACCGACGCGCAGCGCGCGCAATGGCTGCCCGCGCTGCTGACCATGGAGAAGATCGCCTCCTACGCCCTCACCGAGCCGGGCGCCGGCAGCGACGCGGTGGCCCTGGCGACCAGGGCCCGCCGGGACAACGAGGGCTATGTGCTGGACGGGGCGAAGCAGTTCATCAGCGGCGCCGGCGTGTCGGACCTGTATCTGACCATGGCGCGCACGGGCGGCCCCGGCGCGGATGGCGTCTCGGCCCTGCTCATCCCGAAGGAGACGCCGGGCCTCAGCTTCGGCGTGAATGAGCGCAAGATGGGCTGGAACGCCCAGCCCACCCGTCAGGTCGTCTTCGAGGCGGCCCGCGTCCCGGCCGGGGCGCTGCTCGGCGAGGAGGGGCAGGGCTTCCGCTATGCCATGGCCGGGCTGGATGGCGGGCGGCTGAACATCGCGGCCTGTTCCCTGGGCGGGGCGCAGGCGGCGCTCGACATCGCGCTGGACTACGTGAAGTCGCGTCGCGCCTTCGGCAAGGCGGTGGTGGAATTCCAGGCCACCCAGTTCCGCCTGGCCGACATGGCCACGGAGCTCGAGGCCGCGCGCAGCTTCCTCTGGCGCGCCTGCGCCAAGCTCGACGAGCGCGCGCCCGACGCCACCACCTTCTGCGCCATGGCCAAGCGCTTCGTGACGGACACCTGCCACCGCATCGCCGACGAGGCGCTCCAGCTGCTCGGCGGCTATGGCTACCTGGCCGATTACGGGATCGAGAAGATCGTGCGCGACCTCCGCGTCCACCGGATCCTGGAGGGGACCAATGAGATCATGCGGGTCATCATCGCCCGCCAGATCATCGGCAAGCCGGGCTGATGTCGTTTCACCTTGCCGCCATGGCAGGGATACGCCATCGTGAAACGATGCGGTGCGTCGTCATCACGCTTTTCGCCTTTGTGGCGAGCCAGCTCGTCTCGGGCCCGGCCTTGGCGCAGCAGCGCGTGGTCGTTGTGCCGGCCGGCGTCGATGTCGTGGTGCCGGCCCGCGGCGCGGCCGGGCCTCGGATGGTGAATGCGCCGCGCCCCCGGATCCCGTCACGCAACGCCCCCCGGCCGATGCTGGAAAGCGGCAGCTCGCTTGGCGGCTCGGGCCTGGCGGCCCCCGCACTGATCGCGCTGCCCCTCGCTGCCATCGCGGCGGTGGCGGCGGGCGTCCCTGGCAGTGGCGGCGGCGGCAGCAGCACCTCGGCGCCCGCGCGCACGCGCTGATTCCCTTAAGCCTCGCGAAAGCCTTTCCCGCCAGACTTCGCGAATGGCGTCTCTCGACCCAATCCATGCCCACACCCACTCCGCCTTCCGCGGCCCGCTGGCGGAACGGATGGCCCTGGCTCGGCAATGGGATACGGCGCCGGAACTGCTGGTCCTGCTCGCGACCGACGAGGTGGAGGCCGTGCGTTGCGCGGTTGCCGGGAATCCCGGGGCTCCCTCCCATGCGGACCGGCTGCTGGCGCAGGACGCGGACGCCCCCATCCGGACCTGTCTGGCCCGGAAACTCGCCGCCCGGGCGGGCGAACTGGCGCTGAGCCTGGCCGACCGCCGGGGCCGGCTGGCCTGGGACGCGCTCCTGCTTCTCGCCCAGGATCCGCGGAACGAGGTGCGCCACGCGGTGGCCGATACCCTCGCCGATCTCACCGACGCGCCGCACGACCTTGTGCTCGCCCTGGCACGGGATGCGGTGCTGCTGGTCTGCGAGCCGCTGATCCGCCTGTCCCTCGCCTTGACCCCGGAGGACCTGCTGGCCCTGGTGCGCGAGCCGCCGGGCGTGGGCTCGCGCCTGGCCGTCGCGCGGCGGCTGCGGCTCAGCGCGTCGCTCTGCGAGGCGGTGGTCGAGAGCGGAGATCTCGCGGCCATGGCCGCCCTGCTGCGCAACCCGACGGCGCAGATTCCGCTCGTCACGCTCGAGGCGCTGATCGGGATGGCGGCCCGGCACCTGGCCTTGCAGGAGCCTCTGGTCTGCCGGCCGGGGCTGCCGTCGGCGCTGATCCCCTTGATGGCGGCGATGCTGGCCGACGAAACCTTGTCACAAATCGCGACGCAGCCGGAGATGCAGCCGCTTGTGGAGGCCCTATCGCGAGCCCGGGACCCTGCCTGGAACCTCCACCGCACAGAGGCGCACCGTACGATGTGACCGACAAGTTAGCTGAAAGGTCGGTGTCATATAAGCTTCACAAATCTGAAACTCCGGTGTCTTCCTGGCCGCCTATCCGCTGCTCCCAGAAGTGATCCGGCTTCCCTGCCGGCGCTTGAGTACCGATGGAGACGCTAGTGAACCGACGCAATCTTTTGGCCCTCGCCGCCGGCGTGGCCGCTACCCCGCTACTCTCTCGCCCCGGTTTCGCGCAGCTCGCGCCCCTCACCGGCGCCGGCGCCAGCTTCCCCCGCCCCGTCTATGAGCGTTGGGGCCAGGCCGCCCGCGAGGGCGCCGGCGTGCAGCTGAACTACCAGTCCATCGGCTCGGGCGGCGGCATCAACCAGATCACCAACCGTACCGTCGATTTCGGCGCCTCCGACGCCCCGCTGGCGGCCGCGCAGCTCACCGAGCGCAACCTGCTCCAGTTCCCGACGGTGATGGGCTCGGTCGTGCTGATCGTGAACCTGCCGGGCGTGGCCGACAATGCGCTGAAGCTGACGCCGGAAGTGGTCGTCGACCTCTTCATGGGCCGCATCACGCGCTGGAACGACGCGAAGATCGTCGAACTCAACCGCGATCTGCGCCTGCCGAACCTGCCCGTCTCGCCGGCCTATCGCGCCGATGCCTCGGGCACGACCTTCGTCTTCACCACCTATCTCTCGCGCGTGTCCGAGGCCTGGAAGTCCGGCCCGGGTGCCGCGACCTCCGTTCAGTGGCCGGTCGGCAACGGCGC
This sequence comes from Roseococcus sp., assembly GCF_965227005.1. NCBI lineage: Bacteria > Pseudomonadati > Pseudomonadota > Alphaproteobacteria > Acetobacterales > Roseomonadaceae > Roseococcus > Roseococcus sp. The sequence goes on along the minus strand of NZ_CBDDFJ010000021.1, from coordinate 131,216 downwards.
CCGCGGCAATGAGGGTGTCTCCAACGCGGTCCGCAACACGCCCGGCGCCATCGGCTACACCGAGAACGCCTATGCCACGGTGAACCGCCTGATCACGACGCAGCTGCGCAACAAGGCCGGCAACTTCGTGCGCCCGACGATGGAGGCCTTCCAGGCCGCCGCCGCCGCCGCCGACTGGTCCGCGCCGAACTTCGCCGCCGACATGGTGGACCTGGGTGGCGCGACCGTGTGGCCCATCGTCTCGCCGACCTTCATCCTGCTGCCGACCAACCCGGTCGCGGACCGGGTGGCGGGCAGCGCGAATGCGCTGAAGTTCTTCGACTGGGCCTTCAAGAACGGCGGCGATGCGGCCCGCCGCCTGGAGTACATTCCGCTGCCGGATGCGGTACACACCGCGATCCGTGCGGCCTGGAGCGCGGTGAAGAACCCCTCCGGCGCGCCGATCTGGACCGCCTGAACTTTGGCTTAAACCGGGGGTGGGCCAGCGCCCGCCCCCCTTCGTGAGGTTCCGGCGTGCAGCAACCCGTCACGTCCCAAGCCGCCCGCACCAGTGGCGCCTTCGGCGACAAGCTCTTCGAATGGCTTTGCCGCGGCGCGGGCCTCCTCGTCCTCGCGCTTCTCGGCGCCATCATCCTGACGCTCTTCATCGGCGGCCTGCCCGCCTTCCGGGAGTTCGGCCTTCCCTTCCTCTGGTCCACCGACTGGAACCCCGTCGAGGGGCGTGAGAGCTACGGCGCGGCCGTGCCGGTCATCGGCACCATCGTCACCGCGATCCTGGCCATCCTGATCGCCGTGCCGGCCGCCTTCGGCATCGCCTTCTACCTGACCGAGCTCGCGCCCGAATGGATCCGCGGGCCCGTCGGAACCGCCATCGAACTGCTGGCCGCCATACCCTCGATCATCTTCGGCATGTGGGGCCTCTTCATCCTGGTGCCGATCATCCAGAACTACATCCAGCTCCCCTTCGGCGAAGTTCTCGGCAGCATCCCGCTCATCGGCGTCATCTTCGACAGCAACAACTTCGCCGGCACCTCGCTCTTCGCCGCCGCCGTCGTGCTCGCGATCATGATCCTGCCCTTCATCGCGGCCACCATGCGCGACGTCTTCATGACCGTCCCCGCCGTCTACAAGGAGAGCGCCTACGGCCTCGGCTGCACGCGCTGGGAGGTGATGAACAAGGTCGTCATTCCCTATACCCGCATCTCGGTGGTGGGCGGCATCATGCTGGGCCTCGGCCGCGCGCTGGGCGAGACCATGGCGGTGACCTTCGTCATCGGCAACGCGAACCGCATCGCGACCTCGATCTTCGATCCCTCGACCACCATCGCCTCGGTGGTCGCCATGGAGTTCCCCGAGAGCCTGATGGGCAGCCTGAAGCAGTCCTCGCTGCTGGCGCTCGGCTTCCTGCTCTTCGTGATCTCCTTCATCGTGCTGGCGACCTCTCGCTGGCTCCTCCGCTCGCGGCTGAAGTGAGGCGCCCCCAATGAGCTCCACGACCTTCGACATGGCGACCGCGCCAGCGCGCGACGAGGCGATCGCCCGGGCGCTGGGCCGCCGCCGCAGGATGGTGGACCGCATGGTCCGCTGGGCCTGCGTCGGATCGACCATCATCGGCCTGATCTTCCTGGCCTCGATCCTGATCACGCTGATCTATCGCGGCTTCGCCGCGCTGGATCTCACCACGCTCACCAAGGAATTCGAGCCGACCACCTATGGCGACCCCGACGCGCTGCGCGGTGGCCTCTACCATGCCATCGTGGGCTCGCTGATCCAGACGGGGATCGCCACGGCCTTCGGCACGCCGATCGGCCTTCTGGTGGGCACCTATCTCGCGGAATATGCGCGCGGCTCCAAGCTGGGCGAGGCGGTGCGCTTCGTCTCCGACGTGCTGCTCTCCGCGCCGTCGATCCTGATCGGCCTCTTCATCTACCAGATGGTGGTGCTGCCGATGGGCGGCTTCTCGGGCCTCGCCGGCTCGCTGGCGCTGGCCATCATCGTCATCCCCGTCGTCGTCCGCACGACGGAGGACATGCTGACGCTCATCCCCAACACGCTGCGCGAAGCGGTCGTCGCCCTTGGCGCGCCGAAGTGGAAGATGATCACCCTCGTGACCTGGCGCGCCGCCCTCTCGGGCATCGTGACGGGCGTGCTGCTCGCCTTCGCCCGCATCACCGGCGAGACGGCGCCGCTGCTGCTGACCAGCTTCGGCAACAGCGTGACCAACTGGAATCTCGGCCAGTCGATGGCCAGCCTGCCGATCGCCATCTACCAGCAGGCCAATTCCGGCTTTCCGGACCTCGTCAACATTGCCTGGGCGGGAGCGCTGCTCGTGACCCTGGGTGTCCTCTCCGTCAACGTCGTCGCGCGGGTCCTCCTGCGCAAGCGCAAGTAAGCCAGGGGGAAGACCCATGAATTCCGAAACCCAGACGAGCCTCGACACCAGCGGGAGCTTTGGCGGCATGCAGGTGCGGTCCGATGCCACGCTGAACACGCGCAACCGCATCGAGATCCGCGATCTCAACTTCTTCTACGGCCCGAATTTGCCCAAGGCCCTGAAGGGCATCAGCCTCAATTTCCCGGATCGTCAGGTGACGGGCCTGATCGGCCCTTCGGGCTGCGGCAAGTCCACGCTGCTGCGCGTGATGAACCGCATGTACAGCCTCTATCCCGGCCAGCGCGCCGAGGGTCAGGTGCTGCTCGACGGCCGCAATCTGATCGACGGCGAGATGGACCTGAACGAGCTGCGCGCGAAGGTCGGCATGGTCTTCCAGAAGCCCACGCCCTTCCCGATGACCATCTATGAGAACATCGCCTTCGGCGTGCGCCTGCACGAGAAGCTCTCCAAGGCGGAGATGGACCAGCGCGTGGAATGGGCGCTGACGCGCGCCGCCATCTGGACCGAGGTGAAGGACCGGCTGAACGCCTCCGCCATGGGGTTGTCCGGCGGGCAGCAGCAGCGCCTGTGCATCGCGCGCACCATCGCGGTGCGGCCGGAAGTCATCCTCCTCGACGAGCCGACCTCCGCGCTCGACCCGATCTCCACGCTCAAGATCGAGGAGCTGATCGACGAGTTGAAGCGCGACTTCACCATCGCCATCGTGACGCACAACATGCAGCAGGCCGCGCGTTGCGCCGACCAGGTGGCCTTCTTCTATCTGGGCGAGCTCATCGAGGTGGCGCCGGCCGCGACCATGTTCACGGCGCCGAAGCATTCCAAGACGCAAGAGTACATCACCGGCCGGTTCGGCTGAGGAGCGGCGAGATGTCCACCAACACGCGAACCCATATCGTCACCAGCTTCGGCGAGGACCTCAAGCGCCTGCGCGAGATGATCGCGCGGATGGGCGGGCTGGCGGAACGCCAGGTGGCCGATTCCGCCCTCGCGCTGGTGCGTCGCGACAGCGTTCTCGCCGCCGAGGTCGTGGCGCGCGACGCGCAGCTCGACGCCATGGAGCGCGAGGTCGAGCAATACAGCGTCCGCCTGCTGGCGCTGCGCCAGCCGATGGCGGCCGACCTGCGTCTCATCATCGCCTGCATGAAGATCAGCCAGGATCTGGAGCGCATCGGCGACTACGCCCGCAACGGCGCGAAGCGCGCGATCGTCATCGCGCAGCAGCCGGTGCTGGGCAGCCTGAACGGCTTCGAGCGCATGGCCGAGCTGGTGCAGGAGAATCTCAAGGGCGCGATCGACGCGCTGGTCGAGGACGATGCCGCCAAGGCCGACGAGGTCTGGGGCAATGACGAGCCGATCGACGGCATCTACAACGGCATCTTCCGCGAGATGCTGACCTTCATGATGGAGGATCCGCGCAACATCACCGCGGCGACGCACCTCCTCTTCATCGCGAAGAATCTCGAGCGCATCGGCGACCACGCCACCAACATCGCCGAGCGCGTCCACTTCGCCGTCCTCGGCGAGCCGCTGACGGAGGAGCGTCCCAAGGCGGACACTTCCTCTTCGGCCGTGGTCAACCCACCGAGCTGAGGAGGCGATGGCCATGCCCGAAGGCTTCAACGGCGGCGGCAAGCCGACCATCCTCATCGTCGAGGACGAGGCGGCGCTGCTTGCGCTGCTGCGCTACAATCTCGAACGCCAGGGCTTCAACGTTGAAGAGGCGACGGACGGACAGGAGGCGCTGCTGCGGATCGCGGAAGCCAAGCCGGATCTCGTCCTGCTCGACTGGATGCTGCCCGCCATGTCGGGCATCGAGGTCTGCCGCCAGATCCGCCGCCGTCCCGCGACGCGCGACCTGCCGGTCATCATGGTCACGGCCCGCACCGAGGACCAGGACGCCGTGCGCGCCTTGGATACGGGCGCGGACGACTACATCGCCAAGCCCTTCGCGATCGAGGCGCTGCTGGCCCGCATCCGCGCGCTGCTGCGCCGGGCGTCCAACGTCTCGGCCAAGGGCAGCATCTCCTACCTGGATCTCGCGATGGACCAGGACGCGCATCGCGTGACGCGCAACGGCCGCGCGCTTCACCTGGGCCCGACCGAATACCGGCTGCTGGAGTTCTTCCTGTCGCATCCGCGCCGCGTCTTCACGCGCGAGCAGCTCCTGGACGCCGTGTGGGGACGCGACATCCATGTGGAGCTGCGGACGGTGGACGTGCACATCCGCCGGCTGCGCAAGGCGATCAACAACGAAGGCGAGGTCGACCTGATCCGCACCGTGCGCTCGGCCGGCTATGCGATGGATGCCGATAACGGCTGACCGGCATCGGGCGCTTCAGTCGAGCGTCGCGCCGGAAGCCTGGATCACCTCCACCCAGCGGGGAATCTCCCGCGCCACGAAGGCGCGGAATTCCTCGGGGCCGAGCCCGCTCGGCCGCAGGCCCTGGGCGGCGAGGGAGGGCTTCACCTCCGGCGAATCCAGCGCAGCGCGCGCGGCGGCGAAGATCCGCTGGGCGATCGGGGCCGGCAGGCGCGCGGGGCCGAAGAGGCCGATCCAGGGTTCGACGATGAAATCGCCCAACCCCTGCTCGCCGGCCGTCGGCACGTCGGGCAGCTCGGGCACGCGGGATTGGGAGAGCAGCGCCAAGGCGCGCATTCGCCCATCGCGCAGATGCGGCAGCACGCCGGTCACGCCATAGACCAGCATGGGCACCTGGCCCGCCAGCACGCCCGTCAAAGCCTGGGCGGCATCGCGATAGGGCACGTGGTTGAGCTGCGCGCCCGTCTTCACGCGCAGCAGCTCGCCCGCCAGATGGCTGGAGCTGCCATTGCCCACCGAGGCGTAGTTCACCCCTCCCGGCTGGCTCTTCGTATAGGCGACGAACTCCGCGAGATTCCGTGCCGGGACGGAGGGATGCACCACCAGCACATTGGGCAGGCTGGCGGCGAGCATGATCGGCGTGAAGTCGCGCAGCACGTCATAGGGCGCAGTGCGCACCAGCGAAGGCACGATGGCGTGGGAGGCGATGCTGCCCATCACCAACGTGTGGCCATCGGGCACGGATTTCGCGACGAAGTCGGAGCCCACGATCCCGGTTGCGCCGGACCGGTTCTCGACGACCACCGGCTGACCGAGCGCCTGGGCCATGGCAGGTGCCAGCAGCCGCGACAGGATGTCGGTCGCATTGCCGGCGGCATAGGGCACGACCATGCGGATGGGCTGGCTCGGAAAGGCCTGGGCGCGTCCGGTGCGGGTATGCAGCAGCGGCAAGGCCGCCAGCCCAGCCAGGGCGCGGCGTCCGGGATATCGGGTCTCGTTCATTCGCTTGTCCTCGTTCCACCCAGTTTTTATCGTCGTTGTTATTCGGCGAGCCCGCGGCTCTCTGGCTCGCCCAGGCGCGGCGCGGCGCCGCTGATGCGCGGCCGCTCCCCCTCGAAGGAGATCGGCATGGCCACCAGGGAGAAATCCTCGCCCGGCACGGGCTGGAACATCCCCGAGGCGACCATCTGCTCGTCCTCCATCAGCTCCGCGATGCTGTTGATCGGCGCGCAGGGCACGCCCGCACCGGTGAGGCGCGCCAGCCAGTCGGCGCGTGGCCCGGCGGCCAGGATTTCGGCGATCATCGGAAGCAGCGTGGCCTGGTTGGTCAGCCGCGCGCGGTTGGTGGCGAAGCGCGGGTCGGTCGTCCATTCCATCCGGCCGAACTGCCCGCAGAGCTTGGCGAAGAGCCGGTCATTGCCGCAGCAGATCAGCAGCGGCCCGTCCGCCGTCTCGAAGCCCTGATAGGGCACGAAGGCGTGATGCCCGGAGGCGTGGCGCCGCGGCTCGCGTCCCTCATTGGCGAATTCGTTGATCTTCTGCCCGGCCCAGAGCACCGCCGTTTCGAAGAGCGAGGTCGTGACGACGCCGCCGCGCCCGGTCTGCTCGCGCCGCCGCAGCGCGGCCAGCGCGCCGATCACCGTCCACATGCCGGTGCCCTGGTCGACGACGGAGGCGCCCATGCGTATGGGCGGCCCCCCCGGTTCGCCCGTGATCGAGGAGAGGCCGCAATAGGCCTGCAGCAAAGGCTCGTAGCCGGGCCGGTCCCGCAGGGGGCCGAACTCGCCGAAGGCCGAGATGGCGCAATAGATCAGCCGGGGATGCCGCGCGCAGACCGCCTCCGAGCCGATCCCCAGGGCCTCGGGCACGCCGGCGCGCAGATTGTGCAGCAGGATGTCGGCGTCTTCGAGCAGGCCATGCAGCGCGGCGATGCCGTCGGGCGATTTCAGATCCAGGATCACCGAGCGCTTGCCGCGGTTGAAGTCGTGGAACATCAGCGCGTCGCCGTGGCGGAAGGGCTGGCCCATCTGGCGCGCGTCGTCGCCGCCTTCGGGCTTCTCCACCTTGATGACCGTGGCGCCCAGATCGGAGAGAATGACGCCGGCGAAGGGCCCCGCCAGCACCTGGCCGAGTTCCACCACGCGAAGGCCGGCGAGGATGCCGCTCATGCCGCGCGGCTCCCGGCGGCGCGCCAGGCGGCGAGGGAGCCGGCATGCATCAGCCGGCCGTTGAGCCGCCGGCCGAGGATGCGCTCGGCCAGCTGCGCCGCCTCCACGAGCCGCTCCAGGTCGATGCCGGTCTCGATGCCGAGCTCGTGGCAGAGAAAGACCATGTCCTCGGTGCAGATATTGCCCGCCGCGCCGCGATCGCCATGCTCGGCGAAGGGGCAGCCGCCCAGGCCGGCGACCGAGCTGTCGAAGCGGTCCACCCCCATCTCCAGCGCGGCCATCACGTTGGCCGCACCCAGGCCGCGCGTGTCGTGCAGGTGCAGGCCGATGGCGATGTCGGGCAGGGCCTCGCGCACGAGGCCAACGAGCCGTCGGACCGCCAGGGGATTCGCCCAGCCGACCGTGTCGGCCAGGGTGATCTCGGGAAGGCGCTGACCGCGCTCGCGGCAGAGGCGCTCGATCGCCACCGCGGTCTGTACCGTGCGTTCCGGCGCGATCTCGCCCTCGAAGCAACAGCCGAAGGCGGTGACCAGGATGGCGCGGGAGAGGGGCACGCCCGCCTCGGCATATAGGTCGATCCAATGCGCCTGGCGCGCCAGCATCTCGGCGGCGGAGCAGTCGTTGTTGCGGCGCGCGAAGGCGTCGGAGACGTAGGCCAGCAAGGTGCCCGCGAGATCGACGCCCTGCGCCGCGCGGGCGCGGGAAAAGCCCCGCTCGTTCAGCCAGAGCCCGTCGTAATGCACGCCCGGCCGGCGGCGGATGGCGGCGAAGAGCGCCTCGGCATCGGCCATCTGCGGCACCTTCTTCGGATGCACGAAGGACGAGACCTGGATGCTGGCGAGGCCGGAATCGGCCAGGGCCTCGACGAGGGCGGCGCGGTCGGCGAGCGGAAACAGCTGGCTCTCGATCTGGAAGCCCTCGCGCGGGCCTTCCTCGCGAAAGGTGACGCGCTTGGGGCGGTCGCCGCTCATGTCTGTTCCTCCTCGAGCGCCCCTAAGGGGCTTGTCATTGGCGCCGTGTTTCCGGTATCCGGAATAACATCCGCTATCCGAATAACCGTAGGAAAGGGGCCTTGCCCTGTCAACGCGCTATGCCGGGCTGCACGACGACCTGCTGCAATCCCTGGCGAAGGGGCTGGCGGTCATCGAGGCCTTCGGTCCCGACACGCCCCGCATGACCCTGAGCGAGGTCGCCCGCCGCATCGGCGTGACGCCGGGCTCCGCGCATCGCGTGCTGCGGACGCTGCTGCATCTGGGCTATGTGGGGCAGGAGGGGCAGCAGTTCTCGCTCCGTCCGCGCGCGCTGATGCTGGGCTACGCCTATCTCTCCTCGCAGCCTTTCACGGCCGTCGTGCAGCCGATGCTGAGCGCGCTGACGGAACGCACGGGCGAATCCTGCTCGCTTGCGCTGCTGGACGGCGCGGACGTGGTCTATGTCGGCCGCGCCGCCTCCAAGCGCCTGCGCCGCGACTACGTGTCGGTCGGCTCGCGCATCCCGGCGCACACGACCTCGGTCGGCAAGGTGTTGCTGGCGGCGCTGCCGGAGCCCGAGCTGGACGCCTGGCTGGCGCGCACCTCGCTCCAGCGAGTCACGCCCCATGCCATCGCTGATGCGGAGGTCCTGCGGGCGGCATTGCGCGAGGTCCGCGCGCAGGGCTTCGGCGTGAACGACCAGGAAACCATCATGGGCATTCGCTCCATCGCCGTGCCCTTGCCCTTCGGCGACCGCGTGGAGGCATCGCTTGGCATGAGCAGCGAGGTGAGCCGGATGGAGATGGGCGAAATGACGGAGCGGCTGGTGCCTGTGCTGCGTGAGGCCGCGGTGGCGATCGGCGCCACCATGGCGGCCCGCGAGCGCGGCGAAAGCCTCGGCATCGCCTTCTGGCGCGGCTAGGCCCGACCTTCCGGTCGGTCGGGCATCGTGACGAGGCGGGCCTTTTAGCTGGGTTTCCGGCCCTCCTCTCAAATTGCCGGCCTCCGGGCCGTGCCGAGCCGTTGACAGCGACGTTGCCCCGGCAGGAAAGTCGACCCAACGAAGTTTTAGAACGAGGAAGCCGGTTCATGGCCGAAGAGCGCTTTGTCGAACACGCGCGCGACGGGGATATCCACATCCTTCGCATCGCGAATCCGCCCGTCAACACGCTGCGGACCGGGGTGCGCGAAGGCCTGCACCTGGGCATCCGGGCGGCGGTCAAGGAAGGCGCGCGCGCCATCGTCCTGATCGGCGACGGGCGCATGTTCTCCGCCGGCGCGGAGATGACCGAATTCGGCAAGCCACGTCAGCCGCCGAGCCTCCCGGAGGTCTTCGACGAGATCGAGAACTGCAAGGTTCCCGTCATCGCCGCCATCCACGGCTCGGCGCTGGGCGGCGGGCTGGAGCTCGCGCTCGCCTGCCATGCTCGCGTGGCCCTGGCCTCGGCGCAGGTCGGCCTGCCCGAGGTGAAGCGCGGCTTCGTGCCCGGCGCCGGCGGCACGCAGCGTCTGCCGCGCCTGATCGGCGGTGAGGCGGCGCTCAAGATCATCGTGACGGGCGAGCCCATCTCGGCCGGCGAGGCGGTGAAGCTCGGCTTCATCAATGCGATCGTGGACGAGCCGCTTGAGGCCTCGGCCGTGGCCTGGGCGCGCGCCCATGCGGGCGACACCTTCGTGCTCGCCCATCACCGCACCGACAAGATCAAGGGCGCCGACATGGCGGCCTTCGACGCCGCCGCGGCCGCGCTGCTGAAGCGCGCGCGTGGCCAGGAAAGCCCGAAGGGTTGCGTGACGGCGGTTCGCGCCGCGCTCACGCACAGCTTCGACGAGGGCCTCGCCGTCGAGCGCGAGCAGTTCACCCGCCTCGTCTCCGGCGAGCAGAGCCAGGCGCTCCGCCACGTCTTCTTCGGCGAGCGCGAGGCGCAGCGCATCCCCGGCATGCCCGAAGGCACGAAGTCCCTGCCGGTGAAGAACGCGGTCGTGATCGGCGGCGGCACCATGGGCGGCGGCATCGCGATGAACTTCGCGAACAACTACATCCCCGTCACCATCGTGGAGACGACGCAGGAGGGGCTCGACAAGGGCCTCGCCCGTTGCGACGCCAATTGGCAGCGCACGCTCAAGAGCGGCCGCCTGACCCAGGCCGAATACGAAAAGCGCCGCTCCTTCCTCAAGGGCAGCATCGACCTCAACGTGGTCAAGGACGCCGACCTCGTGATCGAGGCGGTCTTCGAGAACATGGAGGTGAAGAAGGAGATTTTTGCGAAGCTCGACAAGCTGGCTCGCCCAGGCGTCGTGCTCGCCTCGAATACCTCCACGCTCTCCATCGACGAGATCGCCTCGGCCACGAACCGGCCCGAGCTGGTGATCGGGATGCACTTCTTCTCGCCGGCGAACGTCATGCGCCTGCTGGAAAATGTGCGTGGCGCGAAGACCAATTACGACGCCATCGCGACGGCGACGGAAGTGGGCAAGCGCATCGGCAAGCTGCCGGTACTGGTCGGCAATTGCGACGGCTTCGTCGGCAACCGCATGACCGGCAAGCGCACGCCGCAGGTGGAGAAGCTGCTGCTGGAAGGCTGCCTCCCGCAGGACATCGACCGCGTGATGGAGACCTATGGCATGGCCATGGGCCCGCTCGCGACCGGTGATCTCGCCGGCCTCGACATCGGCGCCGCGGTCCGCAAGGCGCGCGGCACGGTAGCCCCCATCGCCGACGTCCTCGTCGCGCGCGGCCGCTTCGGCCAGAAGACCAGCAAGGGCTGGTACATGTACGACGAGAAGCGCACGCGCCTTCCCGACCCCGAGGTCGAGGCCGTCATCCTCGACGTCGCGGAGAAGATGCAGGTCCGCCGCCGCAAGATCGAGGATCAGGAGATCCTCGAGCGCATGCTGCTGCCCATGGTGAACGAGGGCGCGCGCATCCTGGAGGAGGGCGTGGCCTTCCGCGCCATCGATATCGACATCGTCTTCTGCAACGGCTTCGGCTGGCCCGCCTGGCGCGGCGGCCCGATGTTCTGGGCCGACCGTATGGGGCTGAAGAACGTCCGCGACCGGCTCCAGCATTATGCCGAGCTGACCAACGACGCCAATCTGATGCCCGCCAAACTCATCGAACAGCTCGCGGCCGAAGGGGGCACCTTCGCGGCCCTCGGCGTCAAGCGCGCGGCCTAGGAGACGCCCCCATGGAACTCCGCTTCACCGACGCCGAGGTCGCCTTTCGCGCGGAGGTTCGCGCCTTCCTCGCTGCCCAGCTGCCGGACGCCGTGCGCCAGCACCTCATCTCCGGCAAGACGCCGACCAAGGAGATGGTCGTCGACTGGCAGCGCAAGCTGAACAAGCGCGGCTGGGCCGCCCCGGAATGGCCGGTGGCCTACGGCGGCCCCGGCTGGTCGCCCGCGCAGAAGTACATCTTCCGCGAGGAGCTGCAGATGTGGCCGGCGCCCTCGCCGCTCGGCTTCAACATCAACATGTGCGGCCCCGTGGTGATTCAGTTCGGCACGGAGGAGCAGAAGAAGCGTTTCCTGCCGCGCATGCTCAACCTCGACGATTGGTGGTGCCAGGGCTTCTCCGAGCCGGGCGCGGGTTCCGATCTCGCGGGCCTCAAGACCAAGGCCGTCCTCGAGAACGGCGAATGGGTCATCAACGGCCAGAAGACCTGGACCACGCTGGCGCAGCATGCCGACTGGATCTTCGTCCTCGCCCGCACCGATTTCACGGCGAAGAAGCAGGAGGGCATCTCCTTCTTCCTCGTCGACATGAAGACGCCCGGCATCACCGTGCGCCCGATCATCACGATCGAGGGCGGCCATGAGGTGAACGAGGTCTTCTTCGACGACGTGAAGGTTCCCGCGAACCTGCTCGTCGGCGAGGTCAACAAGGGCTGGGATTGCGGCAAGTACCTGCTGGGCAACGAGCGCTTCGGCCAGGCCCGCGTCGGCGCCTCGCGCGAGCGCATCCGTCGCCTCAAGGCCATCGCCAAGGAGACGATGGATGGCGGGCGCCCGCTCAGCGAGGACCCCGAATTCCGCCGCCAGGTGACGGAGATGGAGGTCGAGCTCAAGGCCCTGGAGATGACCGTCATGCGCGTCATCGCCAACGAGACCAAGCGCGCCGGATCGGGCAAGCCCGACCCCACGACCTCCGTGCTCAAGATCAAGGGCACCGAGATCCAGCAGGGCGTGTCCGAGCTGCTGATGAAGGCCGCCGGCCCCTATGCCTGGGTCGATGGCGACCCCGATGCCGAGGGCAGCAACGAGTGGGACGTGGCGCCGGACTGGGCCTTCGGCCTCGCCGGGATCTACTTCAACTGGCGCAAGCAGAGCATCTACGGTGGGTCCAACGAGATCCAGCGGAACATCATGGCAAAAGCGTTCCTGGGGCTCTGAGCACACATGGATTTTGATCTCAACGAGTCCCAGGCCCTCCTGCAGGACAGCGTCCGCAAGAGCCTGACCGCGAAATACGGCTTCGAGAACCGCAAGGCCTATATGGCCAGCGAAACCGGCTGGAGCCGCGAGCTCTGGGCGCAGTATGCCGATCTCGGCCTGCTGGGCCTGCCCTTCTCCGAGGAGGATGGCGGCTTCGGCGGCGGTCCCGAGGAGACGATGCTCGTCGCCGAACAGATGGGCCGGCACATCACGCTGGAGCCCTGGTTCAGCACGGTCGTGCTGGGCGGCGGCCTGCTGCGTCACGGCGCCGATGCGGCGCTGCGCGGCGAGCTGGTCCCGGCCATCGCCTCGGGCGAGGCGCTGATGGCGTTGGCCCAGGTCGAACGCCAGTCGCGCTACGATCTCTTCGACGTGACCACCACTGCGAAGAAGGACGGCACGGGCTATGTCATCACCGGCCGCAAGGGCATGGTGCTGCATGGCGACACGGCCGACTGGTTCGTCGTCTCCGCCCGCGTCTCGGGCGGCCAGCGCGACAAGGGCGGCATCGGCCTCTTCCTCGTCTCGGCCAAGACGCCGGGCGTCGAGGTCCGCGGCTTCCGCACCGTCGATGGCGGCCGCGCGGCCGAGGTGGACTTCACCAATGCCCGCAGCCATGCCGTGCTCGGTGCGCCGGAGGGCGGCCTGCCCATCCTCGACCGCGTGGTGGACGAGGCCATCGCGGCCCTCGCCGCCGAGGCGGTGGGCGCGATGGAAGTCGTCCACAACATGACGCTGGACTACATGAAGACGCGCCAGCAGTTCGGGAAGGTCATCGGCACCTTCCAGGCGCTGCAGCACCGCGCGGCGGACATGCTGGTGGCGCTCGAGCAGTCGCGCAGCATGGCCTTCTTCGCGACCATGGCGGCCCAGGGCGACAACGCCGTGGAGCGGCGCAACAACATGCACGCGGTGAAGGCCCAGATCGGCCGCTCGCAGCGCTTCGTGGGGCAGCAGAGCATCCAGCTTCACGGCGGCATCGCCATGACGATGGAATACGGCGCGGGTCACTACTTCAAGCGCCTGACGGTGAACGAGGCGATGTTCGGCGATACCGACCATCACCTCCGCGCCCTGGCCGATGCCGGGGGCCTCATCCAGGCGGCGTGATCCGAAGCCCGCTATCGCCGGCGGGAGGCTTCGGGCCTTCCGCCGCGTCGGATCGGTAAGAGACCATGCCTAAAGTGCTGATTTTCGGCATTTAACATTGCAGCATGGACCGGCTCTTGCTTGGATGCGCCCGCCAGCCATCCGGAGCCTCGTCATGAATTTCGCCCTTCCCCGTCGCACCGCCCTCCTGGGCGCCGCGGCCACGCTGGCCACGCCGGCCATCGCGCAGGAGGGGCCGATCCGCATTGGCGAGGTCAATTCCTACTCCTCCCAGCCCGCCTTCCTCGCTCCCTATCGCAACGCCTGGATGCTGGTACAGGACGAGGTGAACGCGGCCGGCGGCATCAACGGCCGCCGCATCGAGACCATCTTCCGCGACGATGCCGGCAAGCCCGAGGACGCCGTGCGCCACGCCGGCGAGCTCCTGAACAATGAGCGCGTGCACCTGCTGGCCGGCGGCTTCCTCTCCAATGTCGGCCTGGCGCTGGCGGATTTCGCCAATCAGAACCGCCGGCTCTTCGTGGCCTCCGAGCCGCTGACCGATGCGCTCGTCTGGGCGCGGGGCAATCGCTACACCTTCCGGCTGCGCTGCAGCACCTACATGCAGGCGGCGATGCTGGTGGAGGAGGCGGCCAAGCTGCCGCCGATGCGCTGGGCCACCGTCGCGCCGAACTACGAATACGGCCAGTCCGCCGTCCGCTGGTTCAAGGAGCTGCTGCTGCGCGCGAAGCCCGGCACCACCTTCGTCGCCGAGCAGTTCCCCGCGCTGGGCCGCATCGATGCGGGGGCGACCGTGCAGGCCCTGGCCAGCGCCAATCCGCAGGCGATCTTCAACGTCACCTTCGCCCAGGACCTCACCAATTTCGTGCGCCAGGGCAGCACGCGCGGGTTGTTCGAGCGCCGCACCGTCGTCTCCATGCTGACCGGCGAGCCGGAATACCTGGACGCGCTGGGCGACGAGGCGCCGGAGGGCTGGATCGTCACCGGCTATCCGTCGGCCGATATCGCCAATCCTGGCCATGTGCGCTTCCGCGAGGCTTATCGCCGCCGCTTCAACGAATTGCCCAAGCTTGGCAGCATCGTCGCGGCGGATACCGTGGCCGCGATCGTCGCCATGCTGAAGAAGGCCAATTCCACCGAGACGGATCCGATGGTCGCCGCCATGTCCGGCCTCACCTTCGCGGGCCATTTCGGCGAGGCCGAGACCGAGTTCCGCGCGATCGACCACCAGGCCACCATGGGCGCCTATGTCGGCAAGACGGCGCTGCGCAACGGCCGCGGCGTGATGGTCGACTGGCGCTACGCCGACGGGCGCAACTACTTGCCGACCGACGAGGTGGTGCGGACGCTGCGGCCCCAAGGTTAGGCGAAGGGCTGACGCGCGCTTGCTGGAGAACCTACTGGTCCAGGGATTGAGCGGGTTGGCCTCGGCCTCCTCGCTCTTTCTCGTGGCCTCCGGCCTGACGGTCATCTTCGGCGTCACGCGCATCGTGAACTTCGCGCATGGCAGCCTCTACATGCTGGGCGCCTATCTCTCCTGGATGCTGGTGACGAACCTGCCGCGCGGCCATCTCGGCTTCTGGGGCGGGGTGCTCGCGGCGGCGCTGATCGTGGGCGCCATCGGCGTGCTGATCGAGCTGCTGCTGCTGCGCCGGATCTACAAGGCACCTGAGCTGTTCCAGCTTCTCGCCACCTTCGGCGTGGTGCTGATCGTGCAGGATCTCGCGCTGTTGACCTGGGGCGCGCAGGATCTGCTCGGTCCGCGCGCGCCCGGCCTGCGCGGCGCGACCGAGATCCTGGGCGTCCGCTTCCCGCTTTACGATCTCTTCCTCATCGGCGTCGGGCCGGTGGTGCTGGGCCTTCTCTGGCTGCTCTTCCACCGCACGCGCTGGGGCACGCTCGTGCGCGCCGCGACCGCCGATCGCGAGATGGTCGGCGCGCTGGGCGTGAACCAACGCATGCTCTTCACCACCGTTTTCTTCCTGGGCTCGGTGCTGGCCGGCCTGGGCGGGGCGCTGCAACTCCCGCGCGAGAGCGTGAACCTTCAGATGGACCTCGCCGTCATCGCGGAGGCCTTCGTGGTGGTGGTGGTGGGCGGCCTCGGCTCGCTGCCCGGCGCCTTTCTCGCGGCCCTGCTGATCGGCGAGCTCCAGGCCTTCGGCATCCTCATCTTCCCGCGGATCACGCTGGTCCTGGCCTTCCTCGTGATGGCCGTGGTTCTGGTGATCCGCCCGCATGGGCTGCTCGGCCGCGCGCCCGCGACGGCGCATGGCGCGGCGGCGATCGAGCCGCCCTATCCGCCGCCTTCGGCCTGGATGCGCCGTCTCGGCCTCGTCGCGCTGGCGCTGGCGGTGGTCGTCCCGCCCTTCCTTGGCGACTATGCGCTGATCGTCTTCACCGAGATCGCGATCATGGTACTCTTCGCGGCCAGCCTGCACTTCATCATGGGCCCGGGCGGCATGGCGAGCTTCGGCCACGCGGCCTATTTCGGCTTCGGCGCCTATGGCGCGGCGCTGCTGCTGTCGCACTTCGCCGCGCCCATGGAGCTCGGCCTGCTCGCCGCGCCCTTCGCCGCCGGGCTGGGGGGCGTGGTCTTCGGCTGGTTCTGCGTGCGGCTTTCGGGCGTCTATGCCGCGATGCTGACGCTGGCCTTCGCGCAGATCGCCTGGTCCACCGCCTTCCAATGGGTGGAGCTGACCGGCGGCGACAACGGCATCCTCGGCGTCTGGCCGAGCGCCTGGGCGCAGTCGAAGCTGGTCTATTACTACCTCGCTCTGACGCTCTGCACGGGGGCGACGCTGCTGCTGCGCCGGGCGATCTTCGCGCCCTTCGGCTATGCGCTGCGGGCCGGGCGCGACAGCCCGTTGCGCGCCGAGGCCATCGGCATGGACGGCTTTCGCATCCGTTGGGTGGCCTTCATCCTGGCCGCGATGGCGGCGGGCATCGCGGGCGGGCTCTTTGCCTATGCCAAGGGCAGCGTCTTCCCGACCTATATGAGCCTCTCGCGCTCGGTGGACGCGCTGCTGATGGTGCTGCTCGGCGGCGTTCAGACGGTGATCGGCCCCATCCTCGGCGCGCTGGCCTATACCTGGATGCACGAGCAGCTGATGCGCGCCTTCGATCTGTGGCGGCTGTTCCTGGGCGTGATCATCCTGGTGCTGGTGCTGTTCTTCCCGCGGGGGCTCGCGGGGGCTTTGCAGCGCGGGGAGAAGCGGACGTGACGCTGGAAGTCCGCGACCTGCACAAATCCTTCGGCGGCGTGGACGCCGTCTCCGGCGTGTCGCTCTCGGTGGCGGCGGGCGAGCTTCTCGCGCTGATCGGCCCCAACGGCGCGGGGAAATCCACCTGCTTCAACATGCTGAACGGCCAGCTCCGCCCCGATCGCGGTTCGGTGAAGCTGGGCGGGCGGGAGATCACCGGCCTTGCGCCGCGGCAGATCTGGCGAATGGGCGTCGGCCGCACCTTTCAGATCACCGCCACCTTCGGCTCCATGACCGTGGTGGAGAACGTGCAGATGGCGCTGCTCAGCCACGCGCGGCGCCTCTTCGACGTCTGGAATCCGGTCGCGAAGGAAGACCCGGCGCGCGCCATGGCGCTGCTCGACCGCGTGGGCATGTCCGCGCAGGCCGCGCGGCCCTGCGGCGTGCTGGCCTATGGCGATCTCAAGCGCGTCGAGCTCGCCATCGCTTTGGCCAATGACCCCGCCCTGCTCCTCATGGACGAGCCCACCGCCGGCATGGCCCCCGCCGAGCGCGTGGCGCTGATGGAGCTCACGGCGAGGATCGCGCGCGAGGGCGGCATCGCCGTGCTCTTCACCGAGCACGACATGGATGTCGTCTTCGCCCATGCCGACCGCATCCTGGTGTTGGACCGCGGCAAGCCCATCGCCGAGGGCATCCCCGACGAGGTCCGGCGCGACCCGCGCGTGCGCGAGGTCTATCTCGGCACCGGCGCCACGCACGGCTACAGCTGATGCTCGACGTCACGAATCTCCACGCCCATTACGGCCGCGCCCACATCCTCCAGGGCGTCACCCTGGCGCTGCGCGAGGGCGAGGTCCTGGCGCTGCTGGGCCGCAACGGCGCGGGCAAGAGCACGACCATGAAATCCGTGATGGGCCTGGTCCGCCCGACCTCCGGCACGGTGCGCTTCTGCGGCGACCAGCTGGCCGGCCGCGAGCCCTTCGAGATCGCCCGCCGGGGCATCGGCTACGTGCCGGAAGAGCGCCGCATCTTCACCGAACTTACCGTGATGGAGAATCTGGAGGTCGGCCGCAGGCCCCCGCGCCAGGGCATCCAACCCTGGACGCCCGAGCGTGTCTTCACCCTCTTCCCCAGCCTCGGCGCCATGCGCGGCCGGGCCGGCGGACGCATGAGCGGCGGCGAGCAGCAGATGCTCACCATCGGCCGCACCCTCATGGGCAATCCGCTCCTCATCCTGCTCGATGAGCCGAGCGAGGGCCTCGCCCCCGTCCTCCTCGAGCGCATGGCCGAGGCCATCCTCGCGCTCAAGCGCGAGGGCATGACCGTCCTCCTGAGCGAGCAGAACCTGCACTTCGCGCGACTGGTCTCCGACCGCGCCTGCGTGCTGGAGAAGGGCGCGATCCGCTGGGAGGGCAGCATGGCATCGCTGATGACGGATGAGGCGGTGCGGGCCCAATACCTCACGGTCTGACCTCCAGCACCTTGCCCGTGAAATGCGTGATGCCGTGCTGCCAGGCCCAGGCGATGGCGGCGGGAGTATCGGCGCCGAGCAGGATCACCCGCGCGCGATCTTCCGGCAGCGCCGCATCCCAGGCCGCGCGGGCGGCGCCGTCGCCCGACAGCAGCGCCGACCGGAAGCGCAGCCGCAGCATCGGCAGGTCCAGCCTTCGCGCCGGTAGCAGCGGCAGCAAGACGGGCTCCATCTCGTCCAGGCCGAGCCGCCAGCCGCGCCGCTGCGACAGGCCGCGCGCGAGCGTGAAGCCCGCGGGATCGGCGAGGAGTTCGTCCACGCCCACGCAGACCAGCAGATGGCTCCGGCCCTGCGCGCCCAGCACGGCCTCGAGCCGCAGGAACTCGACCTCCGTGATGGAGCCCAGGCCGAGGAGGAGGCAGGCCTCCCCCAGGTTCCGCGCCTCCTGCGGGCGAGCCAGATCCGCCAGCATCCGGCGCTCCGCGGCGTGGCGGAAGCGCCGCGCATAGCCTGGCGCGCCGGCGAGCGAACGACCCGGCAGCAGGGCCGCCGCGATATCGGCCATATGCGGCCGGAGCTCGGTCCAGACCGGTTGGGCCTGCTCGTCGCCCGAGGCCAGCCGCCACACCGTCTGGCGCCGCAGATAGGAGGCCAGATTGGCCGTCGCCATCGCCCGCAGGGCGGCATCCATCTCGGCTCCCGAGGGGGGCGGCAGGCGGGGAGCGCGATCCGGCAGTGGCGTCGGGAGACCGTCGACCCCAAGCGCGCCCTCGACCAGCGTGAGCAGCCGCGCCGCCTCGGCCGGCAGGCGCAGGGTGGGTAGGAGCCGATCCGCCGCGATCTCCGGCAGCAGGCGGGCGAGGCTGCGCCGCACCTCGTCCAGATGCTCGCCGGGCGGGGGCGACAGCACGACGAGATCCCCGCCGGGCAGCTCGTAGAGGCGCGCGCGCGTGGGGCGGAGCACGGGCGCCAGGGCCTCGCGGACCAGGCGCAGATGGCGCGGCTCGCGCAGATGCGCGGGCAGGAGCGACAGCCGCAGATACAGCGCGCGCCGCTCGACGCCGGAGGTGACGCATTCGCGCGCCAGGGTCGCGAGCGCCTGGGCGTCGCGCATGGGCTGGCTGCCGTCCCATCCCAGCTCCGCCGTGGCGAGGCTCATGGCGCGATGCCCTCGTGCAGGACGCCCGGCGCGCGGCACCAGCCCGGCACGTCCCGTCCGAGCGCGACCAGCAGGTCCGGCCGGTGCCGGGGCGGTTCCGCGCTGATGGGCGCGGCCCAGGCCAGTCCCCGCACCTCCACCCAGTCCAGCGCCCGCGCCTCGGCCGTGAGGAGCCCCACGGCCCAGCCGGCGGCGCGCAACCCGGCCTCCAGCGCGGCGAAGCGCGCGGGATCGGCGCGCGAGGAGAGAGGCAGCAGCGCGAGGGGCCGGTTTGGGTCGTCCTGCGCCGCGCCGCGCAAAGGCGCCCCGCTCGGCAGGCCACCCAGCGGCAGGTCGAGGATCAGCCGAAGGCCGGGCCGCAGCGGGGGGAGGGCGCCGCGCTGCGAGGGATCGGCGAGGGCGGCCAGGAGCCGGCCGCAGAGCCACTCGCGCGCCAGGGCCTCCAGTCCCGGATCGGAGAGTCCCAGCGGGGTTGGCCCGAGCCGTTGCGCCACCGCGCTTTGACCGGCCCCCTCGGCAAAGAGCGTGAGGCAAGCGAGATCCGGCACGGCCATGGCGGCGCAGCGCGCCTCCAGCTCGGCAAGGCTTGGTGTCGCGGCCTCGGCCATCGCGTCGCGGCAGCGGGCCGCGGCCGACTCGCGCCCGAGGGGCAGGGTCCAGGATTCGGGCATCCGACCCGTGATCTCGGCGATCATCCGGCCGGCGCGTTGGCCCGGCGCGGCCTGCGCGCCCAGCAGAAGGTCGCCGCCGGGCAAGGTGAGCACCTGGCCACCGCCGAGCACCGCGGCCTCGTCCATCATGGCGCGCGCAATTCTCCGCGATGGCAGGGGCCCGCGCGCCGGGCTGAACAGGGCCAGCCCACCCTCCGGCACGGCGGCCAGGGCCGCATGCCAATCCATCGAAACCGGTTGCCCCATGATCGTCGCGGCCCTTCCTGCGCCACGCGGCATCCTGGATCGGCGATGGTTAATGAATCTCTACGATTGCGACGATGAAGGCCCTGCGCTACGCCATCAACGATGCCAGCGAGCCCCCCTTTGCCTGTCCACGATGCGGCGACCCCCGCCCAATTGTCTGAAGCGGTTCGGGGTTTTGCGCGCGGCGCCGTCCTCGTCGTCGGTGACGCGATGGTGGACCGTTATGTCTATGGCACCGTGAACCGGGTGAGCCCCGAGGCTCCGGTGCCCATCCTGACCGTCGAGCGCGAGGTCGCGCTGCCGGGCGGGGCGGGCAATGTGGTGCGCAACCTCACCGCCCTTGGCGCGGCGGTGGCCTTCGTCTCCGTGGTCGGCGACGACCAGGCCGGCAGCGACCTCACCGGGCTGATCGGCGGACAGCCGCGCGTCGAGCCCTGGCTGCTCGTCCAGGGCGGCCGCACCACCACGATGAAGACGCGCTTCCTCTCCGGCGGCCAGCACCTGCTGCGCACCGATCGCGAGCAATCCGCGCCCATCCATCCGCGCCTCGCGGATCGGCTGGTGAAGATCGCCTCCGACGCCGTGGCCGCGACCACGACCCTGGTGCTCTCCGACTACCGCAAGGGCGTGCTGGCGGGCGACATCCCGGCCCGGCTGATCGCCTCGGCCCAGGCCGCCGGCCGCCGCGTCGTGGTGGACCCCAAGGGCGGTGATCACGGCCGCTTCGCGGGCGCCGACCTCATCATCCCCGAGCCGGCCGAGCTCGCCGGCGCCACCGGCCTGCCCGTGCATGACGAGGCCAGCGTCGCCGCCGCCGCCAGCGTCTTGCGGCGGATGCACAATTTCGGCGCCGTGCTGGTGCCCCGCGCGCCCGACGGGCTGACCCTGCTCGAGGTCGAGGCCGATGGCAGCGAGACCATCCGCCACTTCCGCGCCGAGGCCTCCGAGGTCCATGACCCGGCCGGCGGCGGCGATGCCGTCGTGGCGGTCGTGGCCGCGGGCATCGCGACCGGGCTGTCGCTGGCCTCCGTTGCGCGGCTGGCGGCGCTGGCGCTGGGCATCGTCAGCCGCAAATCCGGCATCGCGCCGGTCCGTGCCGAGGAGTTGCTGGAGGGTCTGACGCCCGGGCGCAGCGCCGCGCGCAAGCTCGTCTCCCTGCCGCTCGCGGCCGAGGTGATCGAGCGCTGGAAGCATCGCGGCTGGCGCATCGGCCTGCTGCAGGTGAACGGCAAGGCCTGCCCGCCCGCCCTGACGGAACAGGCGCGTCGCTGGTGCGACCGGCTTCTGGTCGGCGTGGCGGGGGAGGGCGAGGCGGCCGACCGCCTGGCCGAGCGCCCCGAGGTCGATCTCGTCGCGATCGGCGCGGATCAGGGCGGCGAGGAATTGCTGCGGCTGCTGCGGCCGGACGTGCTGGTCGCGAACGACGCGGATGCCGAGCTGACCGCGCTGCTGCGCGAATGGGGCGGCGAGGTTCGCGCCGCCGTCTGACGACCGGCGGGATCGGATCCCGCCGGGTTCTCCGAAGAGCTAGTCCGGCGAGACCACGTTGCAGCCGTTGCGGCTGCGCAGCCGGTCGCAGGCCTGCGACGCCCCGCCCTGGCTGAGGCCGACGACGCGGGCGCGGAACAACGTGGCGCGCCCCACCGAAACGGGCATCACGACCACGCGGCCACCGACGGTGCTTTGCGCGCCCTGGGCTGCCGAACGTGCCTGATCGGGCGAGGTGAAGGCGCCGACCTGGACGCCCCAGGCGCCGTTCGAGGCCACCGCCGGTCGAACGCTGGCCGAGGAGAGGCTGCTGGCCTGGGCCGTCCCGATGAAGCCGAAGCGCGAAGCGCTGGGCGTCGGCGGGCGGCTGGCGACCAGTTGCGGCGGTGCGGCGGCGCGGCTGGGGACGAAGGGCGCCGGCGTTTCGGACCGCGCGGCGCTTTCGGCCAGGCGCGCGGCGCCCTCCGGCGTGGAGCCGTCGGGAATGGGGTCCATGCGGCCGACGATGATCCGGTCGCCCATGATCTCGCCGCCGCTCGCGCCATAGCTCCGCCCGCCGCTCTCGGCGAGGCGAGCCGCGCCCTCGGGGGTGGAGCCGTCGGGGATCGGCATCATCGCGACCACGCCGGGGCCGCCGGGGACCAGACCGCCGCCCGTGGAGGCGAGGCTGCTCATGTTGACCGGCGCGGCCGAGGCCATACGGACCGGGGCGGAGCTCGACTCGGCCGGCGGCAGCGAGGCGTATTGCGCGTTCTGCTCGCGGATGGAGCGGGCGTCGGCCAGGGCGGCGCGCATGGAGGCGTCCATGCGGCGGGGGCCCTGGGGCACGTTCAGCGGGATCTCAGCGGCCGCATAAACTTCGGCGGGCGCGCGGCGCGTCGGACTCGAGCGGATCACATTGGGTCCGACGCGGGCGACGTAGTTGCGCGTCTCGGCCGGCAATCCGCGATTGTTGTAGAGGTAGTCCTCCAGGCGGCGCGGGCCGGCGTTATAGGCGGCCAGGAAGGCGGGCGAGCCGTAGAGGTCATACATCTCGCGCAGATAGGCGGCGCCGGCCATCAGGTTGTCATAGGGGTGATAGGGGTCGTCGCCGAGGGTGTGGCGGCGCTGCAGCTCACGATAGGTGCCGGGCATCACCTGCATCAGGCCCATGGCCCCGACCGGCGAGGTGGCCCCGGCGCGACCGCCGGATTCCTGCCGCATCACGCTGCGGATCCAGGTCTCGGGGACGTCGAAGCGGCGCGAAGCCTCGCGGATCCAGGGGCCCCAGGGATCGCTGGCGGGACCGGGCGGATTGTAGCTGCGGGAGGCCGAGCGATAGGTGGAGGTCGTCGGGCTGCCACTTTGGGGCGAACTGCCGCAGGCGGCCAGCAGGGCCAGGACTCCGAGCGCGGCCAAAGGTCGCACCAGCCGAGACCCTCGGCGCAGGACGATAACGTGCATTCCCCAGAAACTCCCCCTGTCGCCGCGAAAATGGCGACCAGAACCACCCCCATGGAACTGGCCACCGCAGCGAGATATCGAGCCGCGCAGTGGGCATGGCTGAACCAGACCCTAGCGTCGACCCATCCAATCGAGCAAGCAAAGAAGTCCAATCTATGGCATGCGTCGCTTCTCTGTTGGTGGAATCCGGAAAGTTGCGGCATCATGGCCACATGCATCCTTTCCTCCGCAGCGGCGCGCGCATCGCGGTCCTGGCGCTCGCCATGGGCGCGGCCAGCTGCGGCCCCTCCAACACGCCCCGATCCGGCGCGACGCCCGATGAGCTCGCCGCACCGCTGGTCGTGCCGACGACGGAGCGCGGCGTGGTGGTGGGGCTGCGTCCCCTTGCCGCGACGACCGCCTCGGAGTCGCGGCAGCGGGCGATGGCGCAGATGCTGCGCGTCTCGACCAGCGGCGGGACTTCGGGCAGGGGGCCGGCCGTGGAAGTCGTCGTGCGGCTGGAGCGCGGCAACCGCGACGTGGCCTTCGTGCGCGGCGGCGACGAAGGCTTCCGCCTCGGCCAGCGCGTGACGCTGACCGGGGGCGATCACCCGGAGCTGCAGCGCGGCGGCTAGAGCCTTCTTCGTTCGCAAGGGCTCACTTCGAAGTCTCTAACTCTTTGTTTTTTCGAGCACATTTACCCGACCAGACGATTCCGTCTGATCGGGTGATGCTCTAAGCGGCGAGCCGCCGGGCGATCTCGAAGAGCGCCGGCTCGGTTCCATACCGCCCGACCAGCTGCACGCCGATCGGCCGCCCATCCGGATGCGGCCGTCCCGGCACGTTCAATCCCGGCCAGCCCATCGCATTCACCCAGGTGGAGAAGACGTTCATCGCGCGCGGATGGCCCGGTTTGCCGTCAATCTCGCGCGGGAACTCGTCCTCGGCGGGCCAGGCGGGGGCCGCGGCGCTGGGCAGGAGCAGCGCGTCGTAATCGCCCCAGCCGGCCGAGACATCGGCGCGGAAGGCGTTGAGGCGATCCATCGCATCCACCAGCTCGGGAATGCCCAGAGCGCGGCCGCGCTCGGCCATCGGGCGGAGCGACTCGGAGGAATCCGTGGCCCAGCGCTCGGGGAAGCGGCTCGCCATGCGGGCGACCCCGGCGGCGGGGATGATGCCCCAGATGTCGCGAATGGCGCCGAGGTCATAGGGCGGCGCGGCAGGCGCGACCTCGCAATCCAGCCCGGCGAGGCGCTGTGCGGCCTCCTCCACGGCGCGGCGCACATGCGGGTCCACGAGTTCCTCGCCATAGGTGTTCAGCCAGCCGATGCGGAACTTCCGGCCGGCGGCGACCGGCGGATCGGGCGGAAGGCGCTCCGAGGTCGGGTCGCGCGGATCGGCGCCGCTCAGCGCGGCATAGAGCAGCTCCACATCCTCCAGCGTCCCGGCGATGAGGCCCAGGGCCTGGAAATCCGCGGCCATGGGCGGGAAGCCGTGGCGGCGCGGGATGCGGCCGTTGGAGGGGCGCAGGCCGACGAGGCCGGTATAGCTCGCGGGCAGGCGGGTGGAGCCGCCGGCATCGGTCGCGACGGCGAGCGGGACCATGCCCGAGCTCACCGCCGCCGTGGCGCCGCCGCTGGAGCCGCCGGGCGTCAGGCGTGGGTCCATGGGGTGGCGCGTGTGGCCGGTGATCGGGCTGTAGGTGCGGCCAGAGAGCGCGAATTCCGGCGTGCTCGTCTTGCCCATGATCACCGCGCCGGCCGCGCGCAGCCGCTCCACCACGATGTCGTCGCGGTCGGGCACGTGGTCGCGGAAGAAGGTGCTGCCCCAGCGTGCAGGCATGTCCTTCACGAAGAGATTGTCCTTCACGCCGACGGGGATGCCGTCCAGCGGGCCGAGGCGCCGGCCCGCCTTCTGCCGCGCATCGGCCTGGGCCGCCGCGGCGCGCGCCTGGTCGGCGGCGACATGCGCCCAGGCGTGGAGCTCGCCGTCCAGCGCGGCGATGCGGCCCAGGCTCTCCTCCAGCAGCGCGCCGGGCGTGGTGGCGCCGGCGGCGAGGCGCGCGGCCATGTGGGCGGCGCTTTCGCGCGGATAGGTCTTCATCACCAATGTCCTGTGGGCTCGGGAGGGGGTTGGGTCGCCAGAAGGGCAGTGAGGGTGGCGGCCTCGCGGACCAGCAGGGCCAGTATGCGATCCTGCCGCTCGGGCTTGAGGCGCTCGGAGATGGCGATGATGCAGAGCGAGGCTGCGGGAACCTCGCCGCCGCCGAAGGGCACGGCCACGCCGCGATAGCGCGCGACGAAGCGTCCGGTGCTGACGGCATGGCCGCGCGCGCGCGTCGCCTCCAGCTCCCTGGCCACGCGCTCGGCCGTGAGCCGGTAGCGCGGATAGCGCGCGGCATTGGCGGCGACGGCCGCATCGCCCTCGGCGCGCGGCATCGCGGCGATGACGGCGAGCGCGCCGGCGCCGACGCCGAGCGGGCGGCGGTTGCCGATGTCGAGCGGCAGGGCCTTGATCGGGAAGCTGCCCTCGCAGCGGTCGAGGCTGAGCGCGTCTCCGCCGCTGCGGATGGTGAGATAGGCGGTGTCGCCGGTGCCCTCGGCCAGGCGCTGCAGGCTGGGCTGGCAGAGCTTTCGCAGGTCGAGCTGGGGCGCCGCGGCGAGGCCGAGCTCATAGAGCAGAGGGCCGGGGCGATAGGTACGGCTCGCCGGATCCTTCGCCAGCAGCTCCTCGTCGACGAGGGCCTGGAGCATGCGGTGGGCGGTGGAGGGGGCGAGCCCCGTCGCCGCCGCGAGCCGGTTGAGCGGCGCGCCGCCGCCGCGCGCGGCGGCGATCTCACGCAGCAAAGCGGCGGTGCGGTGGATGGTCTGGGCGCCGTCGCGGGAGCGTGGCGGTTCGGTCCCGCTAGATTCCGTCATGTGAAAGCGTCACTCGCATTCCGGAACGCAGCCTCGACGGTTTTTCGACGCACATCGCGCCGTCATTCTTGGCGTCAGTGGATGACCAGGAACCATCCGGCGCAAGGAATCTCTCGAAGATAATCCACAATGCGGAACTTAGGCTTGTCGGAACACGTGCCAGGGCAGTCCCTTGAGGGAAAGCGACCACGCGTCATGGAACTCGCGGAATGTCTTTCCGCGCGCTCCGCGACAGCCCGGGGCCGGCCATCCGGCCCCTGCAGGAGAAGATGTGATGCCCTTCGAGTCCCATGCGGCGCCTGGCCGCCGTCGCCTGATCCTCGGCGCGAGTGGTCTTCTCGCCGTCCCTGCTCTGGCGCCCGAGGCCCGCGCGCAGGCCCTGGCCTATCCGACGCGTCCGCTGCGCCTGATCGTGCCCTTCCCGCCGGCCGGCGCCGCGGATGTGCTCGGTCGCGTCCTCGCCGAGGCGGCGCGTCCGCTGCTCGGCCAGACCATCGTGGTGGAGAACCGCGCCGGCGGCGGCGGCTCCATCGGCACCGAGGCGACGACGCGCGCGGCGGCCGATGGCTACACCGTCCTGCTCGGCAACCAGTCGACCAACGCCATCAACCCCGAGATCAAGCGCCTCACCTACGACCCGGCGACGGCGCTGGCGCCCCTCGCGGCCGTCGGCAACGTGTCCAACGTGCTCTACGCGCGCAAGGACCTGCCGGCCCGCAACCTGGCCGAGCTGGTGGCGCTGGCCAAGGCGCGTCCCGGCGCGCTGACCTATGGCACGGCGGGCATGGGATCGAGCACGCATCTGGCGATGTTGCTGCTGGAGAGCCAGGCCGGGATCGAGCTGACGCACGTGCCCTATCAGGGGACGTCCCCGGCCACGGCGGCCGTGCTGGCGGGCCAGATCGACATGATGTTCGACACGGTGCCGACCGCCATTCCGCATATCCAGGGCGGCAGCGTCACGCCCATCGCCGTCACCTCGCGCGGCCGGCATGCGCGCCTGCCGAACGTGCCGTCCTTCGCGGAGTCCGGCTATCCGGATTACGAGGCCGTCCTCTTCTACGTGCTCTTCGCCCCGGCCGGGCTGCCCGAGCCCGTGCTGGAGCGTCTGGCCGATGCGCTGGAGGCCACGGTGGCCCTGCCGGCCGTGCGCGCGAAGCTGGCCGATATCGGTGCCGATCCCCTGCCGGTCCGCCGCCAGGATCTCGCCGCCCATATCGCCGCCGACCGCGCGCGCTGGGCCGGCGTCATCCGCCGCGCGGGCCTGACGCTCGAATAGTCCCGCTTTCCCGAATCTTCAGGAGGATCCCCCATGGAATTCGTCGATCTCAGCCGCGAGCTCTTCCACCGCACGCAGGCCCATCCCTCGCATCCGCCCGTCGTCATGACGGTGTGGAACGACCACTCCGAGCCGAAGAAGGCGGGCAACACCACCTTCTCCAGCAAGGCGCTGTCCATCGCCTTCTCGGACCATGCGGGCACGCATGTGGACGCGCCGGTGCATTTCGACCCGCGCCCCGAGGCGCAGTCGATCGAGCAGATGCCGCTCGAGAAGTTCTACACCTCCGCCTTCTGCATCGATCTCTCGCACGTTCCGCTGAAGACCGCGGCGACGCTCGAGGAGACGCAGGAGGCCGTCCGCAAGTCCGGCCAGACCATCCAGAAGGGCGACACGGTGCTGATCTACTTCGGCACCACGAAGCTGCTCGGCACGCCGGCCTATCAGCATGACTTCGCGGGTCTTTCGATCGAGGCGATCCGCTGGCTGGCGGCGCAGGGAATCGGCATGTTCGGCGTGGAGGCGATCAGCCCCTCGCCCGAGGGCGAGCTGAACTTCCAGGCGCACAAGGCCTGCGCCGAGCTCGGCATCACGCATATGGAATGCCTGACCAACCTCGACGCGCTGCTCGGCCGTGGACGCTTCACCTTCATCGGCTTCCCGCTGAAGATCCGGGGCGGCACCGCCAGCCCGATCCGCGCGGTGGCGATGTTCGCCTGATCACCCTGGCGGGACACCGCGTTTCATAGCCCAATGGGACGGTCAGGAGGCCGTCCCATGCATCTGCTGCAACCTGAATTCGCCATCCCGCGCGACGAGGCCCTTGCGCTGGCCGCGCAGCGCGGCTTCGGCCTGCTCACCGCCTTCGACGGGGCGCGACCCATCGGCTCGCATATCCCCTTCGTGATCCGCGACGGCGTCGTCCAGGCGCATGTCACCAAGGCCAATCCGCTCGCCGCGCTGGCCGATGGGCGGGACCTCCTGCTCGCCGTCACCGGGCCCGACACCTACATCTCCAACGACTGGTACGCGACGCCGGACAACGTCTCGACCTGGCTCTACGAGGCGGTCCATCTGACCGGTCCCGCGCGCCGGCGGGAGCTGACGCTGAACCGCGCGCATGGCGATGCGCTGCTCGCCACCGCCGAGGCGCGCGTCGCACCCAAGCCGCCCTGGGACCTAGCGATCATGGAGCCCGGCAAGCGCGAGGCCATGCTCGCCCATATCGTGACCCTCGAGATCGCGATCACGCGCGTCGAGGGGCAGCGCAAGCACAACCAGCTCAAATCCGACGCCGATCACCTCGCCATCATCCGCATGCTGGAGAGTCGGGGGGAGTCCAATGGCTGCGCCATCGCGGCGCGGATGCGCGCCGCGCGGCCGCATCTGCGGGACCGGGGCTCGGGCGGCTAAAAATCCTGTCGCGACCCTCTTGCCGCAATTGCGAATTAGTTGCAATCAAGCCGCGCCGGGGATAGGGGTCTCGGCAAGGACCAACCGGGGGCCTCAGGCGAGGCCCATCCCTTCGCGACTGTTGCAGGCAGCTCCCGCCGCTCGTGATCGCGTCGCTCGCCCGCCCCCGGTGGCCCTGCTCGAACCGTCCCTGAGGGAAGAGACGACTCGTGATCTTGGGTGCCACCGCCGCCATATCGAGCCGACGGATGTCCGGCGCCCCTTCGGCTTCCCGCCGCGATGTCGCGCGCCTGGGCCGCGGCATCCGGGCGACCCGGGCCCGCCCGTGGTAGTCGCGACAGCTTCCGCCTTGCCGGGTGCAC
This sequence comes from Roseococcus sp., assembly GCF_965227005.1. Classification (NCBI taxonomy): domain Bacteria; kingdom Pseudomonadati; phylum Pseudomonadota; class Alphaproteobacteria; order Acetobacterales; family Roseomonadaceae; genus Roseococcus; species Roseococcus sp. Next base: position 102,190 of record NZ_CBDDFJ010000021.1, on the reverse strand, counting down.
GGCGCCTGTGGTCGCGCCTGCGCGACTGGCGCTGGCCGGGCGTCGCCATGCGGGCCGTCGCGGCGATCGGCGGCGGATATGCGATGGCCGCGCTCGCGGCGATCGTCTGCGCGACGCTGCTGCCGACCGAGCGCGGCGAGGCGGTGTTCACCGGCATGCTGCTCAGCTTCGCCGTCTATACCGGCGTGGTGATCTGGGTCTTCGCCGCCGCCACGGCGCTGCGCGCCTGGATCGGCATGCTCGTCCCCATGGCCGTGCTGGGCGCGGCCGCCTGGTTCTCGATGCCCGGAGCGGCCCCATGAAGAACGGCTTCCGGCAGTCGATGGCCTGGCTGCACACGTGGTCGGGCCTGCTGGTCGGCTGGATCCTGTTCGCCGTCTTCCTCACCGGGACCGCGAGCTATTTCAAGGGCGAGATCTCGCAGTGGATGCAGCCCGAGCTGCGCGCCTATTCGGCCGGTCCCGAGTCGGCGGCGGAGCTGGCCATCGGCACGCTGCAGCGCGTCGCGCCCCAGTCGCCGGCCTGGTTCATCAACCTGCCGCAGGAGCGCGACCCGTTCATCCGCGTCTTCTGGCGCGGCAATGGCCCGCGCCGCTTCCAGAGCGCCACGCTCGACCCCGTCAGCGGCGAGCCGGTGACCTCGCGCAAGACCATGGGCGGCGAGTTCTTCTACCGCTTCCATTTCGAGCTCCACATGCAGCCCATCTGGGGCCGCTGGGTGGTGAGCTTCTGCGCGATGATGATGCTGGTCGCGATCATCAGCGGCATCATCACGCACCGGCGCATCTTCGCGGATTTCTTCACCTTCAGGCCCGGCAAGGCGCCGCAACGATCCTGGCTGGACGCGCATAACGCGCTCGCCGTGCTCGCGCTGCCCTACCACCTGATGATCACCTATACGGGGCTCATCACGCTGATGCTGATGACGATGCCCTGGGGCGCGCAGGTGGCCTATCGCGGCAACGTGCAAGCCTTCTTCGCCGAGACGGTCGGGGTTCCCGCCCCGCCGCGTGCCGCGGGACGGCCCGGCGAACTCGTTCCCATGCGCCCGCTGCTCGCCGAGGCGATGCGGCATTGGGGCACGCAGGAGATCAGCCGCATCAATGTCCAGAACCCGTCCGACGCCAATTCGGTGATCCAGATCAGCCGGGGCGAGCGCGGGCGGCTGTCCATGAACCCGCAGACCCTGGTCTTCCAGGGGACGAGCGGCGAGCGCACCTATGAGACGAACAGCGACCGCCCCGCCGCCGCCACGCGTGGCGTGACCTATGGCCTGCATCTGGGCCGCTTCGCCGGGCCGCTGCTGCGCGCGCTGTTCTTCCTCTCGGGCCTCGCGGGAACGGCGATGGTCGCGACCGGCCTCGTGCTCTGGGCGGCCAAGCATCGGCAAAAGCGCGCCGCCCTCGGCAAGCCCGGCTTCGGGATGCGGCTGGTGGACATGCTGAACGTCGGCACCGTCGCTGGCCTGCCGATCGCCATGGCGGGCTTCTTCTGGGCCAACCGGCTGCTTCCGGTCGATATCGCCCTGCGCGCGGAGTGGGAGATCCGGATCTTCTTCGGGCTCTGGGTCGCGGCGCTGCTGCATGCGCTGCTCCGCCCGGTGCGGCGCGCCTGGATCGAGCAATTCGCCTTCGCGGCGCTGCTCGGCCTCGCGATCCCCCTGCTCAGCGCGCTGACGACGAACCGTCACCTCGGCGTCTCGATCCCCGAGGGCGACTGGGCCCTGGCGGGGATGGATCTCGGCCTCGCGGGGATGGGCGCGCTGCTGGGCGTCATCGCCTGGAAGCTGGCCCGCCGGCCGGAGACGGTGGCCTTCCAGCGCCGCAAGCGCGACGCGGCGATGCCCGCCCTGGCGGAGAGCGCCTGATGGCCATCCTGGCCTTCGCCCTGGCCTATGCCGGCTTCCTCGCGCTCTGCCTGTCGATGGACCGCCACCATCAGGATCTGATGGGCCGCCGGCCCAAGCCGCCGCGCCGCCATGCGCTGCGCGTCATGGGCTGGGCGCTGGTGGCGCTCTCCACCTGGCCCTGCATCGCCGCCTGGGGCTGGTTCATCGGCCCGGTGGGCTGGTGGGGCGTGCTGACGGCGGCGGCGATGCCGATCGTCTTCCTCATCCCCTATGCGCCGCGCGTGGCCCTCGCGCTCGGCCCTGCACTTCCCCTCGTCGCGGGGGGCGCGCTGCTCCTGTCCGGCGCGGTCTGAAAAAAGGAGAATTCCATGCGCAACGGTCTTTCCATGCTCTTGGCCACGGCGATGATGACGCTGGCCTCCACGGCCATCGCCCATCAGCTCTGGCTGGAGCGCGACGGCGATACGGCCCGGCTCTACTTCGGCGAGCCGGTCGACAATGTGCGGGAGCGCACGGGCGCCCTGCTGGACCGCATCACCGGCCCGCGCATCTTCGCGACCGATCCCGCGGCGGCCCTGCCGCTGACGCGCCGCGAGGACCACATCGCCGCCGCGCTGCCCGCCGGCACGCGCGACGTGCGCATGATCGAGGACACGCTCGCGCCCTTCGGCCGCCCCGGCGCGCCGGACCGCCTCCGCGCCGTGATGCTGGCGCGCGAAGGTCGCAGCGAGACCCGCGCGGCGATGGACCTCGAATTCGTGCCCGTGAGCGCCAATGGCAATGAGTTCACGCTGATGCTGCGCGGCCAGCCTTTGCCTGCCACCGAGGTCACGCTCGTCGCGCCGCCGCGCTGGGAGCGCAAGCTGCGCACCGACGCGCAGGGCCGCGTGAGTTTCGAGACGCCCTGGGCCGGCCGCTACGTGGCCGAGGTGATCCACACCGAGAACACGCCCGGCGGCACGGGCGACGGCGCCTATGCGCGTCTGCGCCAGGTCTCCACGCTGTCCTTCACGGTCAGCGACGGCATCGCCTGGACGGCGCGGTAATCCGCGCCTTCGAAGGAGGGCTCAGGCCCTCCTTCAAGGGGTGTCGCTGGAGCCGCGCTTGCCGACCAGCCGCTTCAGCGTCGCCACCTGCCGCAGGAAGAGCGAGGCGGGCTGCGCCGGGCTTCCGAGCAGGCGGGAATTGGGCGGCACATCGGCGATGACGCCGGCCTGCGCGCCGATCTGCGATCCCTTGCCAATGGTCAGGTGCCCCGCCATGCCGACCTGGCCGCCGACCTGTACGAAGTCCTCCACCGTCGTCGAGCCCGAGATGCCGACCTGGGCGACGATCACGCAGTAGCGGCCGAGCTCCACGTTGTGGCCGATCTGCGCGAGGTTATCGATCCGCGTTCCCTGGCCGATGCGGGTGTCGCGCGAGGAGCCGCGGTCGACCGTGGAGTTCGCGCCGATCTCGACATCGTCCTCGATGATCACCTGGCCCAGATGGGGGATGCTGAGGAAGCCCGTCGCGGTCTTGGCGAAGCTGAAGCCTTCCTGCCCGATGCGCGCTCCAGGGCAGATGTAGACCCGCGCGCCGATCCGGGCATGGCTGATGCTGGCCTGCGCCCCGATCCGGCAATCCGGCCCTAGCGTCACGCCCTCGCCCAGCACGGCGCCGGCGGCGATGCAGCAATGCGCGCCGACTTCGGCACGGGCGCCGATCGAGACGAAGGCGGCGATCGATGCCGTGGGATGGATCGCGGCCGTCGGATCGACCGAGGCCATGGGATGGATGCCGCCTTCCAGCGGCGCCGGCGGATGGAACAGCGCGGCGACGCGCGCCCAGGAGCCATAGACCGAGGGGGTCAGAATCGGCACGGTCCCCTTGGGCACATGCTCCGCGAGATCGGGATGCACGAGCACGGCGCCGGCACGCGTGTGTTCCAGCGCGGGCAGGTAGCGGCGGTTGTCGAGGAAGCTGACCTGGTCCGGGCCCGCCTCGTGCAGGGGCGCGACCCCGCGGAACAGGATGTCCCGCGAGCAGGCCGTGCCTTCCGCGGCTGCGGCGATGGAGGCCAGGGAATGCGGCCCCGAGCGCGCGAAGAAACGCGGGTCGCCGAGATTGGAAGTCACGTTCACGCCTTCGCTGTCGTACGGGAGGTAGTTTCGCATGCATGGCGGTTGGAAGCGATTCGCCTTTCCGGCGCTCCCGACGCAGACCTTCCCCGAAGCCTCGAGGCCGCTACCCGAGCGTGATCCCCGCCGAGCGCACCACCTCCACCGCCGTTCGCCGCTGGCCCTCCAGCCAGGTCGCGAAGACCTCCGGGGAACTTCCGGACATGATCGCGCCCGCCGGGTCCATGCGCGCGCGAACCGGGGCGGCGCGGGCGGAGACGGCGGCCGCGGCGGCGATGCGCAGGATCGGGCCCATCGGCGTGCCCGTCGCGGCGAAGACGCCGTTCCAGTCGTTCATGTCGTAGCCGGGGAAGCCGGACTCGGCGATCGTCGGCACGTCGGGCAAAGTGGGAATGCGCTCGAGGCTGGTGACGGCCAGGATGCGCGCCTTGCCGGACATGACCGGGGGGCGCACCGAATTGGTGGTGATGAGCACCGCGTCGATGCTGCCCGACATGATGTCGCGCGCGGCATCCGCCCCGCCCCGATAGGGCGCGTGGACCAGGCGCACGCCGGCCCGCTGCTCGAAGGCGGCGAGGGCCAGGTGGGCCATGCCCGCGGCCGGCGGCGTGCCCACGCTGACCGTGTTCGGGTTCGCCTTCGCGTATTGAATGAACTCGGCGAGGGTGCGTGCGGGGAAATCGGTCTTCACCGCGATCACCTGCGGGAAGGAGCAGATCTGCGTCACGGGCTGAAAATCCCGCTGATAGTCGAAGCCGAGGTCACGCATCAGCACCGGGTTGGTGAGCTGGTTCGCGGCATCCACCAGGAAGGTGTAGCCGTCGCGCGGCGATTGCAGCGTGGCATTGGCGGCGATGGTCGCGTTGCCGCCCGTGCGGTTCTCGATCACGATGTTCTGGCCGAGGGCTTCCTGCATATCCGCGGCGATGGAGCGCGCGGCGGTGTCGGCCGCGCCCCCGGCCGCGAAAGCGACGATGAAGCGGATCGGCCGGCTCGGCCAATGGTCCTGCGCGCGCGCGATCATGGGCGCCGCGAGGGCCGCGCCGAGGACGGCGCGGCGGCTGGTGATGATTTTCATTGTTGTTTCTCCCTGCAGGCGTGGTCCGGTTCAGTGGGTCAGGCGGGCGATCTCCCGGGCGACGGCATCGCCCATGGCATCGGTGCCGAGGAGGGTGGCGCCCTCCTCCATGATGTCGGCCGTGCGGTAGCCCTCGGCGAGGACGCGGCGCACCGCGGCCTCCACGTGATCGGCCATCTCGGGCTTGTTCAGCGAATGGCGCAGCAGCATCGCGGCCGAAAGGATCGAGGCGAGCGGATTGGCGATGTCCTTGCCCGCGATATCCGGGGCGGAGCCGTGCACCGGCTCATAGAGCCCGCGTGATTCCGCGTTCAGCGAGGCGGAGGGCAGCATGCCGATGGAGCCCGTCAGCATCGCCGCCGCATCGGAGAGGATGTCGCCGAAGATATTGCCGGTGACGATCACGTCGAATTCACGCGGCTTGCGGACGAGGAGCATCGCCATCGCGTCCACATATTCGTGCTTGAGTTCCACGTCCGGATAGTCGCGGCCGACTTCCGTGACGACTTCGCGCCAGAGCTGGCTGGTCTCCAGCACATTGGCCTTGTCCACGGAGCAGAGCTTCTTGCGCCGCTTGCGCGCGGCCTCGAAGCCGGCGCGGGCGATGCGGCGGACCTCGCTTTCGCTGTAGCGCATGGTGTTGATGCCGACACGCTCGCCGTTCTCCACATGGATGCCGCGCGGGGTGCCGAAATAGATGTCGCCGGTGAGCTCGCGCAGGACCACGAGGTCCACGCCCTCGATCGCCTCGCGCCGAAGGGTGGAGGCGCCGAGCAGCTCGGGGAAGGCGAAGACCGGGCGGAAATTCGCGAAGAGGTCCATGCGCTTGCGCAGGCGAAGCAGGCCGTGGCCGCCGCGCTGATGGGCCGGGCGCAGATCGCTCCCATAGGTGCCGGCGGCGCCGAAGAGGATGGCGTCGGATCTTTCGGCAAGCACGGCGGTGGCTTCCGGCAGCGGATCGCCGGTGGTGTCATAGGCGGCGTCGCCGATCTTGCCTTCCGTCATCTCGAATTGCGGGCCGTTGGCGGCGACGGCGCGCAGCGCCTTCACGGCCTGCGCCGTGACCTCGGGCCCGATACCGTCGCCGCCCAGGACTGCGATATGCATGTGTTCGTTGCTCCCTAAAGATTATGACGGCCGAGACGACGCTCGAAGGCCGCGATGTCCTCGGAATGGGTGAGGGTGAAGGCCAGCTCGTCGAGGCCTTCCAGAAGGCTGCGCTTGGCGAAGGGATCGATATCGAAGTGCCAGATCTTTCCTGTCGCCGAGGTGATCGTCTGCGAGGGCAGGTCGATGGCGATTTCGGCGCCGGGGGTGGCTTCCGCTTCCGTCATGAGCTCGGCCACGGCCTCGGCCGACAATGTGACCGCGAGCATCCCGTTCTTCACCGAATTGTTGGAGAAGATGTCGCCGAAGCTCGGCGCGATCACCGCGCGGACGCCGTGGTCGTACAGCGTCCAGACCGCGTTCTCGCGCGAGGAGCCGCAGGCGAAATTCTGACCCCCGAGGACGATGCGCGCCTCGCGCCAATGCGGCTGGTTCAACGGGAAATCCGCCACCTCGCTGCCATCGGGATTGAGCCGCAGGTCGCGGAAGAGGAAGGGCGCCTGATCCTCGTCGCGTGGCTTGGCGAGGTAGCGCGCGGGCAGGATCTGGTCCGTGTCGATATTCGCGCGTCGGAAGGGAACGGCGCAGGAGGTGAGGCGGATGAAGGGGTCCATCACACCTCTCCCATCAGGCGTCGCACATCGGTGAGATGACCTTCGACGGCGGCGGCGGCGGCCATGGCCGGCCCCATCAGATGCGTGCGCACGCCGGGCCCTTGCCGTCCCCGGAAATTGCGATTGGAGGTGGAGGCGACGCGCTCGCCCGGCACGCCGATCTCGCCATTGGTGCCGAGGCACATGGAGCAGCCGGCCTCGCGCCAGTCGAAGCCGGCTTCGCGGAAGATCCGGTCCAGCCCTTCCTCCTCGGCCTGCTTCTTCACGGGGGCGGAGCCGGGCACCACCCAGGCCGTCACGCCCGCGGCGACATGGCGGCCGAGTGCGACGGCGGCCGCGGCGCGGAGGTCTTCGATGCGGCCATTGGTGCAGGAGCCGATGAAGACGCGGTTCACCGCGAGGCTTTCCAGCGGCGTATCCGGCGTCAGGCCCATATACGAAAAATTATCGGCCATGACGGCGCGGCGACCGGCATCCGGCTCGTGCTGCGGATCGGGGATGCGCGCGTCGATGGGCAAGGCATCCTCGGGGCTGTTGCCCCAGGTGACCATGGGCGCGATGGCGCTTCCATCCAGCGTCACCTCGCGGTCGAAGCGCGCGCCGGGGTCGCTCGGCAGGCGTTTCCATCGCGCGACGGCGTCTTCCCATTCGATGCCTTGCGGGGCGTAGTCGCGGCCGGCGATATAGGCGAAGGTCGTCTCGTCCGGCGCCACCATGCCGGCGCGGCCGCCGGCCTCGATGGACATGTTGCAGAGGGTGAGCCGCCCCTCCATCGAGAGCCCCCGGATCGCGCTGCCGGCATATTCGATGACATGGCCCGTCGCGCCCGCCGTGCCGATCTTCGCGATGATGGCGAGGATCACGTCCTTCGCCGTCACGCCGAAGCCCAGCTCGCCCTCCACATTGATGCGCATGTTGAGCGGCTTGCGCTGCCACAGGGTCTGCGAGCCCAACACGTGCGCGACCTCGGTGGCGCCGATGCCGAAGGCGAGCGCACCGAGCGCGCCATGGGTGGAGGTATGGCTGTCACCGCAGACGATGAGCAGGCCAGGCTGGCTCAACCCCGTCTCGGGACCGACGACGTGCACGATGCCCTCATGCCCGCTCTTCAGGCCGAAGAGCTGGAAGCCGGATTCCGCCGCATTGCGCTCCAGTGATTCGACCATGAAGCGGTTCTCGTCATTGGTCATGGCCGCGCGCTCGACGGTGTCGGTCGAGACGTAGTGATCGGGCGTGGCGAAGGTGCGCTCGGGCGCGCGTGGCAGCATTCCGCGCTTCCTCAGCATCTCGAAGGCGGGTGCCGATCCGTCATGCACGAGGTGGCGGTCGACATAGAGAAGCGTCTGGCCATCCTCGCGCTCCAGCACGCGATGCGCGGCCCAGATCTTGTCGAACATCGTGCGGGGCTCGGTGGTGTCCGACATGCGTCAGTCTCCGGCATGGGCGGCGCGCAGCAAGGCGAGATATTCGTCGCGCGTGGCACGCCGTGGGTTGGTCAGATGGTGATGGTCGAGCATCGCGGCATCGGCGATGGCGGGCAGGATATCGGCCGGCACGCCGATCTCGCCGAGCGTCGCCGGCAGGCCGATCGCGCGGGACAGTTCGGCAATGGCATCGGCGATCAGCCCCGCATCCGCGGGCTCGTCCATCGCGGCGGCGAGGAGGGGCAGCACGCCCTCGATGGCCGATGCGTTGAAGCGCAGCACATGGGGCAGCAGCACCGCATTGAGCGTCCCGTGATGCAGCGGCACTGAAAGCCCGCCGAGCGGGTGCGACAGCGCATGCACCGCGCCCAGCCCCTTCTGAAAGGCCAGCGCGCCCTGCATGGAGGCGAGCATCATCGCCTCGCGCGCGGTCACGTCCGAGCCGTCGGCCACGGCTCGCGGCAGCGCCATCCAGGCACGTGCCAGCCCGTCGCGCGCGATGGCGTCTGCGATGGGGTTCATGCGGGGCGAGCACAGCGTCTCCACGCAGTGCGCTAGCGCGTCCATGCCCGTGCCGGCGGTAAGCATGGGCGGCAGGCCCAGCGTCATCTCCGGGTCGCAGATCGCCGCGCGCGGGATCAGATGCGGGCTGCCGATGGAGAGCTTCCGGCCGTCGCCGAGCACGATCAGCGCGCCGCGGCTCACCTCGCTGCCGGTGCCCGAGGTGGTCGGCACGGCCACGACCGGCGCGGCCCGCGCGGTGATCCGCGCCAGGCCGCCCTCGATCACCGCATACTGGGACAGCGGCCCATCATGCGTCGCCAACAAGGCGACGGCCTTGGCCAGATCCAGCGGCGAGCCGCCGCCGAGGCCGATCACGCCGTCCGCACGATGGTCCTTATAGGCTTTTACGGCGGCCAGGACGGCGGCCTCCGTCGGGTTGGGGGGCACGTCGTCGAAGACGGCAACCGCCATGCCGTCGGGCAGAACGGCGCGAAGCCGGTCCAGCAAGCCGGCCGCGATCACCCCTCGATCCGTCACCAGCAAGGGCCGCGCGATGCCCGCCAGCGCGAGCTCTTCCGCAAGGCATGCGACTGCGCCTCGCGCGAACTGCACGCGATTCAGATAAGTCATCAGCGCCAAACGGGTTTGCTCCCATGCATTGGCTTTTCTCCCCAGGCGCGGAGGATGGGCCAGATCGCCAGGCTCGGAAAGGTACCATCTGGTTTGGCAACGGAGCTTGTGATGCCAGAGGAGCTGACGGCCGCCACGCGCCGATTCTCCTGACGGACAACCGGATGGGCGCTCCAGCGTTCCACACCGGTCAGGAGATCCGAGGCATGGCGCAACGGCCGAGCTGGGAAGGTCATTTGCGGTTATCGCTCGTGGCCTGCCCCGTGTCGCTTTATCCCGCGACCAGCTACGCGAGGGACATCCACTTCCACCTCATCAACCCGGAGACGGGCAATCGCATTCGCCAGGTGGTTGTGGACCCCGAGGCGGGCGAGGTGGAGCGCAAGAACCTTGTCCGAGGCTTCGAATACGAGAAGGACCAATATGTCCTGCTCACGGAGGAGGAGATCCGATCCGTCCGGCTGGAGAGCACGCGCACCATCGATATCGAGCGCTTCGTGGACCAGAAGGAGATCGACCGGATCTGGTGGGATTCGCCCTATTATCTGGTCCCGGACGGCAAGGCGGGCCTCGACGCCTTTACCGTGATCCGAAGCGCCATGGAGGATGCCGGCAAGGTTGCTCTGGCGCGGGTCGTGATCGGTACGCGGGAACGCGTCGTGGCGATCGAGCCGCGCGGCAAGGGCATGCTGCTGACGACGCTGCGCAGCCATGACGAGCTTCGCGACGAGGATGTGCTCTTCGACGAGATTCCGAACGCCAAGCCCGATCGGCGCATGATCGAGATCGCCGACAAGATCATCGCGCAGCAGGCCGGCGCCTTCGATCCCCGGCAGTTCAACGATCGCTACGAGGATGCGCTGCGCGCGCTCATCGAAAGCAAGAAGGGCGGCGACGATGGCGGCGTGACGGCGCCCCCGCCCCGCAACGACAATGTCATCGACCTGATGGAGGCGCTCCGGAAGAGCCTGGAGCAGGGCGGCAAGCCCGCCGGCGGCACGCGCAAGGTTGCGGCCGTGAAGAAGGCGCCGGCGAAGAAGCCGGCGGCGAAGAAGGCCGCGCCTGCCAAGCGGCGTCGCTCGGGCTGAGGCGGTGGCAGTCGCGCCGCGCAAGCTTGAGACCTATCGCGCCAAGCGAGACTTCGCGCGCTCGCCCGAGCCGCAGGGCGGCGAGTCGGCTAGCGAGGGCCTCGCCTTCGTCATCCAGCAGCATGATGCGACGCGGCTGCACTATGATTTCCGGCTCGAATGGGAAGGTGTCCTGAAGTCCTGGGCCGTGACGCGCGGCCCCTCGCTGGATCCGGCCGATAAGCGCCTGGCGGTGGAGGTGGAGGATCATCCGCTCGACTACGGCGGCTTCGAGGGCGTCATTCCCGAGCCCGGCTACGGCGCCGGCACGGTGATGCTGTGGGACCGCGGTTTCTGGGCGCCGCTCGATCCCGAGAATGTCGATCGCGACCTCGCCAAGGGCGAGCTGAAGTTCGTGGTGTCCGGCGAGCGCCTGAAAGGCGGTTTCGTTCTGATCCGCCTGAAGCCCAAGCCCGGCGAGAAGTCCAAGCGGCACAACTGGCTGCTCATCAAGGAGAAGGACAGCATGGCGACGCCGGGCCAGGGCGATGCCGTGCTGAAGGCGGATAAATCCGTGAAGTCCGGCCGCACCATGGCCCAGATCGCGAAGAGCGCGCCGGGCAAGGACGAGGTCTGGCACTCCGCCCCGAAAGAGCAGCCCAAGCGCGCAGCGGTCCGGGCCGACAAGGCCGCGTCCATGCCGGATTTCATCGCGCCGCAGCTCTGCCGGCTCGTCGCCACGCCGCCGCAGGGCAAGGACTGGCTGCACGAGTTGAAACTTGACGGCTACCGGCTTCAGCTCCGCGTCGAGAAGGGCCAGGCGAGCCTGCGCACGCGCACGGGCCTGGACTGGACGAAGCGCTTCTCGACCATCGCGAAGGAAGCGGCCGGACTTCCCGACGGCATCATCGACGGCGAGGCGATCGCCCTCGACGCCGACAACCAGCCCAGCTTCGCCACGCTCCAGGCCGTGCTCGCCGGGGAGCGCAAGGCGCCCATCCTCTATTGGGCCTTCGACCTGCTGCATGACGGCAGGCGGGACCTGCGCGGCGAGACCCAGCTGGCGCGCAAGACGGCGCTGAAGGCGCATCTCGGCGACCAGGGAAAGGCGATCCTCTACCTCGACCACTTCACGCAGCCGGGCGAGGCCGTCCTGGCGAATGCCTGCAAGCTGCACATGGAGGGCATCGTCTCCAAACGGGCCGACGCGCCCTATGCCGCCGGGCGCGGCACCGCCTGGACGAAGGCCAAGTGCCGTGGCCGCGATGAATTCGTCATCGGCGGCTGGTCGCTCGACAAGAAGGGAAGGGGTCTTGGCTCGCTGCTGATGGGCGCGATGCGGGAGGGCAAGCTGGCCTATCTCGGTCGCGTCGGCACGGGCTTCTCGGGCGCGATGGGCGAGAGCCTGAAGAAGAAGCTGGAACCCCTGAAGCGCAAGACCTCTCCCTTCATCGGTGCGCAGCCCGCACGGCTCGTCGACGCGATCTGGGCGACTCCCAAGCTGGTCGCGGAAATCGCCTATGGCGGCTTCACCGAGGAGGGCATCCTGCGCCATGCGAGCTTCCAGGGCCTGCGCGAGGACAAGCCGCCCCAGGAGGTCACGCTCCCCCAGACACCGGCGCCGCCGCCCGCCGCGACGTCGAGGCGCGCCAGGCCATCCCTCTCGCTGACCCATCCCGAAAAGGTGCTCTGGCCCGCGACGGAGCACACGCCCGCCGTCACCAAGGGCGATCTCGGTGCCTATTATGCGCGCCTGGCCGACCGCATTCTCGCCGAGGTGGCGGGGCGGCCCATCTCGGTGCTGCGCGCTCCCGACGGGATCGAGCATCAGCTCTTTTTCCAGCGCCACGCCCTGCCCGGCCAATCGCCGCTGATCCGCGCCGTGCCGGTCGAGGGCCAGCCCAAGCCCTATATGCGCATCGACGATGCGGCCGGCCTCGCCGCGCTGGCGCAGGTCTCCGTCGTGGAGATCCATCCCTGGGGCGCCCAGGCCGACCGGCCGGAAACGCCGGATCGCCTCATCTTCGACCTCGACCCGGCGCCGGATCTCGATTTCGACGCGGTGGTGAAGGGTGGGCTGGAGCTGCGCCAGAGGCTGATCGCGCTCGGCCTCGCCCCCTTTGCCCGCGTCACCGGCGGCAAGGGCCTGCATCTGGTCGTGCCCATCGCTGTGCCGAAGCGCGGGGCGGCACCGGATTGGAGCCAGGCGAAGCAATTCGCGCGCCTCGTCTGCGCGATGATGGAGAAGGACGCGCCGAAGCTCTACACCACCACCCTCGCGAAGAAGGCGCGCACGGGTCGCATCTTCCTCGACTATCTGCGCAATGACCGCCTTTCGACCGCCATCGCCAATTGGTCGCCGCGCGGGCGTCCTGGGGCGCCGGTGGCGCATCCTGTCGCATGGTCGGAGGTGAAGCCGGGGCTCGACCCGGCGAAGCTGCGTCTGCCCGCGCTGCTCGACGCGCCGCTTCCCAAGGATCCGTGGAAGAATTTCGAGGCCTCGGCCGGCGCGCTGCGCGAGGCGATGGAGAAGGCCACGCGCTGATCTTCGCCGCCGGAACGGCTCGACAAAAGCCGACATGACGCGACACGACCACTGACACGCTTTGCGGGATAACGCGATCCGGATTGCACTCTGGGAGGTAGCCCTGACCCTCAATGCTTCATGGATGAAAGACATGCCCGCCACCGCGCTTGGCGCCTTCGAGCGCCGCCGGGACCCTTCGCTGTCCCGCTTCCCTCAGGTGACCCGATGGGTCCGCGACGGGCTGGCCCAGCATGTCGCGGCGGCCCGGCGGATCATGGCGGAGGCCGCCTGGGTGGAATCGGGATGGACCGGGCCGATGCTGGCGGACGACAACCTCCCCTCCTCTCGCTGAGCGCTCCCCACTTCCGTTTCCAGCTCCGCATGCGGCGATCCGTTGCCGGAACTGACGGGTTGATGCGGATTTATTGACTCCAGGTCACGGGGGTCAATAATCCGGGCCTTCACGAGGAGGCCCGACGGGCAGCCAGCGTGGCCCGTCCATGGCGCCTCCCGGCAGGGAGAGGCCATCTCATGCGTCGCTTCATCTTCGCGAGGCTTGCCCTCGCTTCCGGACTGGGGCTGGCTTCGGTCGCGGCCTATGGCCAGCCGGCCGAAGCGCCCGCGCCGCACCGGACGCTCGGCATGGTCAACTTCCCGGTGACCTGCAGTCCGGCGGCCCAGGCCGATTTCAACCATGGCATGCTGCTGCAGCACTCCTTCTGGTACCAGGTCGCCGGCGCGGCCTTCCGGCAGGTGCGCCAGCAGGATCCGGGTTGCACCATGTCCTATTGGGGCGAGGCGCTGACCTTGCTCACCAATCCCTACAGCCTGCCCCTGCCGCAGAACCTGCGCCAGGGCCGTGCGCTGCTGGAGGAGGCGGCGCGCCTCGGTGCGCGCAGCCCGCGCGAGGGGGCCTATATCGAGGCCCTCGCGCTTGTCTTCGCCGGCGATAACCCGCCGGGCCATCGCGCCCGGCTCGCGGCCTATCGCGATGCGATGGGGCGCCTGCACGAGCGCTTCCCCGACGACAAGGAAGCGATGATCCAATACGCGCTGCTGCTCGGCGTGGCCGCCGCGCCGAACGACCGCAGCCATGCCGATCCGCTGCGCGGCGCCACCCTGCTGGAACGCGAATTGCCGCTCCAGCCCGAGCATCCGGGAATCGTGCACTACCTCATCCATCTCTACGATTATCCCGCCCTCGCCGATCGCGGCGTGAGCGCCGCCGAACGCTACGGCTCGCTCGCGGCCGACGCGCCGCATGCGCTGCATATGCCTTCGCACATCTACACGCGCGTGGGCCGCTGGGCGGATTCGATCGAGAGCAACAGCCGCGCGGCGGAGGTGGCGCTGCGCAGCGGCGAGGCCGACGACACGCTGCACGCCTATGACTACATGGTCTACGCCTATCTCCAGACCGGACGCGACGAGGCGGCGCGCGCGGCGATGGAACGAGCCCTCGCCGCGCCATTCAGCGGCCCGACACGCAACGCCTATGCCTTCGCCATGGCCGCGATGCCGGCGCGCTATGTGCTGGAGCGCGGCGCCTGGGCCGAGGCCGCCGCTCTCCGGCCGCGCCCCGAGGCCAATTTCCTCTACACGGAGGCGCTGACCCATTTCGCGCGCGCGATCGGCCTCGCCCGCGCCGGCCGGCCGGGCGAAGCGGGGGACGACATCGCCGCGCTCAACCGCATCGCCCATGCCCTGGAGGGGCGCGACGCCTATTGGGCGGAGCAGGTGGCGATTCAGCGCGACGCGGCCGCGGGCCTGCGGGAATTCATGGCCGGACGGCAGGAGGAGGGGCTCGCCGCCCTGCGCGCGGCCGCCGATCGGGAGGGCCGCACCGACAAGCACGTCGTGACGCCCGGGCCGCTCGCGCCGGCGCGCGAGATCTATGCCGAGGCGCTGCTGGAGGCGGGCCAGGCCGGGGCCGCTCTCGCCGAGTTCGAGGCGGTGCAGCGGACCGAGCCGCGCCGCTTCCGCGCCATCGCCGGGGCGGCGCGCGCGGCGATGGCGGCAGGGCGCCCCGATCAGGCCAGGCAGCATTACGCGACGCTGCTCGATCTGGCGGAGGCCGGCTCATCGCGCGCCGAGGTGGTGGCGGCGAGGGCCTATCTGGGGCGGTGAAGGAGGGCTATCCTGCACCCAGGATACTCGCTGTCTGATAGGTCACGAAGGCGGCGAGATAGGCCAGCGCGAGCATGTAGCCGAAGGTGAACCAGGCCCAGCCCCGGCTGCCCGTCTCGCGCCGGATCACCGCCAGGGTCGCCGCGCATTGCGGCGCGAAGACGTACCAGGCAAGGAAGGCCAGGGCCGTCGCCAGCGACCATTTCCCGGCGAGCGCGGATCCAAGCTCCGAGGAATCGTCTTCCGAGGCCTCGATCGCATAGACGGTGCCGAGGGCCGCCACCGCCACCTCGCGCGCCGCCATGCCCGGGATCAGCGCCACGCCGATCTGCCAGTTGAAGCCGATGGGCCGCAGCACGGGCTCCACCGCATGGCCGATGGTGAAGGCGAAGCTGTATTCGATGGCCGGCTCGGTCGCGCCTTCGGGCGGGCGGGGCACGGAGGAGAGGAACCAGATCACCATCGTCATCGCCAGGATGATGGTGCCCGCGCGGCGCAGGAAGGCGCGCGCGCGCTGCCAGAGGCCGATCGCCACGTCGCGCACGCGCGGCCACTTGTAGTCCGGCAGCTCGAGCATGAAGGGATCGCTCGGCACGTTGCGCCAGAGCAGCCGGCGGAAGACGAAGGACATGCCCAGCGCGCTGACGATGCCGACCGCGTAGAGACCGAACATCACCAGCCCCTGCAGGCCGATCCAGCCCCAGAGGGTCTCGTCCGGGATGAAGGCGGCGATGATCAGCGTATAGACCGGGATGCGGGCCGAGCAGGTCATCAGCGGCGCCACCAGGATGGTCGCGAGCCGGTCGCGCCGGTTGTCGATCACGCGCGTCGACATGATGCCGGGGATGGCGCAGGCGAAGCTCGACAGCAGCGGGATGAAGGCGCGGCCGTGGAGGCCCGCGCCGCCCATGATGCGGTCCATCAGGAAGGCGGCGCGGGCCATGTAGCCGAAATCCTCCAGCAGGAGGATGAACAGGAACAGGATCAGGATCTGCGGCAGGAAGACGAGCACGCCGCCGACGCCGCCGATCAGCCCGTCCTGCAGGAAACTGCGCAGCAGGCCGAGCCAGCCTTCCTCCGGCAGCAGGGAGCCCACCACGGCCCCCAGGGCGGAGAAGCCACCGTCGATGAGCTCCATGACGGGCGCGGCCCAGGCGAAGACGGCCTGGAACATCAGGAACAGCACGGCCATCAGCACCAGCATGCCGCCCACCGGATGCAGCACCACCGCATCCAGCCTGCGCGTCAGCCCATCGCGCCGGTCGGGCACGCGGACGGTGGCGGCCACGATGCGGTCGGCCTCGCGCTGCAGGGCGCGCAGCCCGGCCGCGTCGGGTGCCATCCAGGCGGAGGTGGTGGCCGCGGGCGCATGCGCCTCTCGCCGGTCGATCTCGGCCAGCAGGGCGTCGGTGCCCCCGCGCCGCACGGCGACGGAGGTGACCACCGGCAGGCCGAGCTCGGCCGAGAGGCGTTCGAGGTCGATCTCGATGCCGCGATGGCGGGCGATGTCGATCATGTTGAGCGAGAGCATCAGCGGCAGGCCGGTCTGCTTGAGCTCCAGCACCAGGCGCAGGCCGAGCCGCAGATTGGTCGCATCGGCGACGCAGACCAGCAGGTCGGGCCGCGGCTCGCCCTTGCGATGTCCCAGGACGATGTCGCGCGCGATGGCCTCGTCGGGGCTGCGGGCGCGCAGCGAATAGGTGCCGGGCAGATCCGTCACGTTCACCTGGCGCCCGGCGGGGGTGGCCAGATGGCCGACCTTCCGCTCGATCGTGACGCCGGGATAGTTCGCGGCGCGCTGGTGGCTGCCGGTGAGGGCGTTGAAGAGCGCCGTCTTGCCGCAGTTCGGATTGCCGACCAGGGCGACCGCGAGGTTGCGCTGGGCGGGAAGAAGCTCGTTCATGACAGGGGCTCGACGAGAATGGCGGCGGCCTCGCGCCGGCGCAGGGCGATGGTGGCCGATTGCAGGCGGACGGCGATGGGGTCGCGGCCGAAAAGCCCCTGATGCAGGATCTCGACCAGGGCGCCTTCGACGAAGCCCAGTTCGATGAGCCGCCGTTCTAATTCCTCAGGCGCAACGGCACCGGCTTCGGGGGGCCGCAGGCCAAGGATGCGGCCACGAAAGCCGCGCGGCGCGGCGCCAAGATCGGCGGGGGTGGAAAGGGACATGCTGGACCCGCTTTGCGAGCCCGCCTTTTAGATGCGAATGCCATTCGATTGCAATTCGCCGCAGGCGCCGCCGTCTAACCGGGGGCCAAGGCTGCGGGAGCGAGGAGGAGGTCGGCGAGCGCGGCCAGCCGCTCATCCAGGGCCTTCTCCTCGTCCAGGGACCGCCGGAGGAGTCCGGCCGCCTCGGGTTTGCCCAATGCGGCGGCCCAGGCCGCCAGGGCCGCGTAGCGTGAAATCCGATGGTGCGCGGCGGCCTGGCCGCAAGCGATCAGCGCCGCATCCTGGATCGGACCGGGCTCGATGGCCGCATCGAGGAATTCCTCGCAGTCCTGCAGGAGGCCCAGAATCGCACTGGAGGTCTCGGCCCGTGGACGGCGGCCAAACAGCCGGAATACCTCGCCCAGCCGCTCCTGCCGGGACCGCTCTGCCGTGCCGTGATGGGAAAGGGCATCGCGCAGGGGTGCGCTGTTCGCGGCGCGGGCCATGCGAGGCAGGGCTTTCTCGAATTGCCGTTCGGCGAAGGTCATTTCCCGAAGGAGGTCGATAAAAAGGTCACTCATCGAGGGCATGATAAGTCCTGGGCATCGGGCCGATCCGGCGGCCACCCGAAAGGACGCAATTCACGAAAAAACAGGCCGACGGAATTTCCGCCGGCCTGTTCTCTGGAATGACGGGGACGCTTAGTGCGAGTCGTCGCGGAGACCGCCGCCATAAGCCGCGCCAACCGCCGCCATGAAGGCGCCGATCAGCAGGGAAAGGGCGGTGAACAGGGACAGCTGCGCCGCCGCCTTGCGGGCCGTTTCCGCCGCCTCGCGCGCCGCCTGGGCTGCCTCGCGAGCCTTGGTCACGGCCTGATCCACGCGAGCTCGCGCATCGTCCTGCGAGATGCCGGCGCGGGATGCCACCAGCTGCGCCAGATAGTCGCGATCCGCCGCCGGAAGCTGGCCCGCGGAGATCGCGTTACCAACGATGACCATGACCTCCTGGGCTGCCTGCTCGTTGCTCTCGCCGTTCGGATTAGCGGCGCCGGGGTTGGCCGAGCGGAACAGGCTGTCCATCTGGTATTGCGAGACGGACTCGACCGCGCTGGCCGCCGTCTGGCCGGCCGCGCCGGCCACCTGTCCGGCCGTGCCGATCGCACCCGTCACGGCGGAGGTCAGAATGCCCACGGTGAGAAGCGTGGCGACCGCCCAGGCCAGCATCCCGTGCGCGGTATCCCGGAAGAAGACCTCGTCACGATGGACGGAAATCCAGCGCGTGCGAAGGCGCCCGGCGACGTAGCCGCCCAGCGCCGAGGCAATCCATTGCACGACGATCAGCCAGACGACCGCCATGATCCCGAGGGTGGTGGCGGACACGCCTTCGTCATGCCAGGGCGAGATCGAGGAGAAGCCGAGGCCCGCCCCCACCGCCAGCAGGATCAGCGTGGCCGAGCAGGCGACGACCGCGCCCGCGAAGATGGCGGCCCAGGAGACGGCCGATTGCTCGGCCGGCACATGGTCCAGCATGGCAGCGCCTGGTCGGACGGGCGCTGCATCATAGGTGCTGTTCACCATGGCTTAGCGCCAGATTAGAGCGAGGAGGATGATGATCGGAATGGGGATTCCCAGAAGCCAGAGAAGAATGCCGCGGCCCATGTTTGCCTCCTGTGACGTGTTGTGATGAAGGGGCAAACGGCGAGAGGCGCCAGGGAGTTGCATGGCGTCGCGCCAAGCTGATCAACCTGTTGCGCGCAAGCCTCAGCTCCACCGCACGGCCGGCAATGTGCGGCCGGCAATGGTTCGGCCGAAAGGGCTTTGCCGTGATCCGTTCTGGGATCAGCATGACGCGACCCAGGACAAGGCTTCCTCCCCATGACTCAGACGATCGAGCCCTTTCCCCTCATCGAGCTCACGGGCGGCCCTGAGGCGCGCGGGCGGCTCTATGGCCGCATGGCCAAGGCGCGGGTCCACAAGTCGCTGTCGCATTACGGCACGCAGCTTGCCGGCCAGGGCCGCGATGCCGGCGCCGTTCGCGCCATGGCGCGCGACTTCGTCCCCCGCATCGAGGCCTTCGAGCCCGATTTCGTCGCCGAGATGCGCGGCATCGCCGAGGGCGCGGATGTGGCCTTCGAGGATATCGTGCTCATCAACTGCCGCACCGAGGTGCTGCAGCTCGCCAAGCGCGCCGAGGCGCTGGCGGCGATCCGCAAGGAGCCGGATGGCTGCACCGGCGCCATTCTCCTGCCCGAGGCGACGGCCGATGGCAGCGTCATCCACGGCCAGAACTGGGACTGGAAGAGCGAATGCGCCGAGACCGGCGTAGTGCTCCGCATCCGCCGCGAGGACGGGCCGGACGTGCTGACCTTCGTGGAGGCCGGCGGCCTCGCGCGCTGCGGTCTCAACGCTGCCGGCATCGCCATCACCGCGAACTACCTGGAGAGCGACCGCGACTACACGCAGGAGGGCATTCCGCTCTCGCTGCTGCGGCGCCAGGCGCTCAACCAGGAGCAGGTCGCGCTGGCGTTCCGCTCGCTCTACAGCACGCCGAAATCGGGTTCGAACAACCTGATGCTCAGCCATGCCAGCGGCTATGGCGTGGACATCGAATGCGCGCCGGACGAATCCTTCCTCGTCCAGGCGGAGGGCGGGATCCTTGTCCATTCCAACCATTGGCAGAGCCCGGTGGCGCTCGCCAAGCTCAAGGACATGGGCCTCGTCAGCACGCCCGACAGCGCCTATCGCGACCGACGTGTGCGCGACGCGCTGACGGCCAGGCGCGGCAAGCTCACTATGGATGACCTGCGCGCGGCCTTCTTCGACGACTGGCAGTCGCCCTGGTCGGTCTGCCGTCCGCCGCGGATGAATCTGGGCGGCAATCTCTCCGCGACGGTCGCGATGATCCTGATGAAGCCGGCCGAAGGGCTGATGGAGATCGCGCCGCTGCCCGCGTTGAACCGCAATTTCACGCGTTACACCCTGGCGGCGGAGGGAGCGGCGGTACGGGCGGCATGACCTTAAAATTCGCCGGCCTGTAACCGCGGTCGCCCGGATTTGTTGACAAGGCAGGAGGTAACTTCGACCGGTCCCCGGGCGAAGACGGCCTTGAACGGCTTGGAGAGACCCATGACAGGCGCGGCCGCATCCCTCCCCGACGCGACCGGCGTCTGATCGGCTTGACCGGCCCGACCCTTCGCCTTCTGGGCGTCGGCCTGGCGATCCTCGCTCTGGTCCTGGCCGGGCCTGTCGTGCATCGGCAGCTGGGCGACCTCGCCTTCGGCGCGCTCGCCATCGGGCAGGGGGCGCTGGTCATCTGGGCCATCCGGCTAGCGGCGCGCGCGCCCGAACGCCGCGCTTTGCTGATCATCCTGGGCATCGGGATCGCGCTGCGCCTCGCCTTGCTCTTCGTCGCGCCGCATCTGTCGAGCGACGCCTTCCGCTATGTCTGGGACGGGCGGGTGCAGGGCGAGTGGATCAATCCCTATCGCTATGTTCCCGCCGCGCCCGAGCTCGCCTTCCTGCGCGACGCGGCGATCTACCCCTTCATCAACCGCGCCGATTATGCGGTGACCATCTACCCGCCGGCCGCGGAAATCCTCTTCTTCCTGGTCGGTCGCATCGCCGACGGGCTGGTGCCGCTGAAGCTCGCCTATTTCGCGCTGGAGGTGGTCACGGTCGCCGTCCTGCTCGACCTACTGCGGCGGATCGGCCAGCCCGTGACGCGCATCGTCGCCTATGCCTGGCACCCGCTGGTGATCTGGGAGATCGCGGGCAGCGCGCATATCGATGCGGCGATGCTCTCGGTGATGGCGCTCGGCGTCTGGCTCGCCGTGGTGAAGCGCCGCCTGGTCCTGGCGGCCGGGGTGATCGCGGTCGCGACCTTGATGAAGCCGCTCGCCGCCCTGGCCCTGCCGATCGCCTGGAAGCCCTGGGGCTGGCGCGCGCCAGCCGTGGCGCTGGGCGTCGTGGCCTTGCTCTATATTCCCTATCTCTCGGTGGGGACGGGCATGTTCGCCTTCGTCCACGGTTATGTGCAGGAAGAGGCGCTGGAATCCGGCGAGGCCTTCTGGCTGGTCTGGCTCGTCACCAGGCTGTTCGGCCCGGTCCCGGGGCTGAGGACGATCTATATCGTGGCGGCCGCCGCGCTGCTGCTCGTCCTGGCGCTGCGCCTGTCCTTCGCGTCGGAGGAGGATGCGGAAAGCCGTCTGCGCCGGCTCTCCTGGCTCGTCTTCGCGGGGGTCTTCGCGCTCTCGCCGGGATACCCCTGGTACTACCTCTGCCTGATGCCGTTCGTGGTGCTCTTCGGCTCGCCGCATCTCTGGGCGGCCACGATCGCCGGATACCTTCTCTACAATGAGGTCCAGGGCGATCCGGAAGTCGCTTTCTGGATTCGAGACGGCGCGATGAACCTCGCCGTCTTCGGCGCGTTGGTGTGGACGGCGCTGCGGGCGAGAACCGGGCGCCCAGGCGAGGGAGCGGGCTGAATGGACGCGATCACATCGAGGAAGGGCCGCGCCATGGGGAAGGTCGCCGTCGCCATCATCTGCAAGACCCCCGCGCCGGGAAAGTCCAAGACCCGGCTCTCGCCGCCGCTACGTCCCGAGGAATGCGCGGCGATATCCGCCTGCTTCATCCAGGATCTGGCCCGCACCATCGGCGCGCTGGATCCTGCCACCGCGGCCGGCTACGCCGTCTATACGCCCGAGGGTTCGGAAGCGGAGCTGCGCCGCCTTCTGCCGTCCGGCTTTGGCCTGACGCTGCAAGGCGAGGGCGACCTCGGCGCCCGGCTGCACAAGGGCATCGCGGATCTGCTGGAGGAGGGCCATTCGGGCGCGATCCTGGTCAATTCGGACAGCCCCACTTTGCCGCCCGCCATCCTCCAGGCCGCCGTCGACGCCACGGCCGGAGGCGACCGCGTGGTGCTCTGCCCCGCCGTCGATGGCGGCTACACGCTGATCGGCCTGTCGGTCGCGCACCGGCGGCTCTTCGAGGACATTCCCTGGAGCACCGAGGTCGTCTTCCGCCTGACGCTGGAGCGCGCGACGGAGCTCGGCCTGCCGGTGGTGATCCTCGATCCCTGGTACGATATCGACGACGCCGCCTCCTATGCGACGCTCGAGGACGAGATGGCCGGCAACCGCCCTGACTTCGCCAGCTGGTCCGTGCCGCTGCACGACGCGCCCGCCACGCGCCGCTTCCTTGCCCAGCGCCGCGCCGGTACGGCCGCGTGACGCTGAGCCAGGTCTCCGTCGTCATCCCCTGCCTCAACGAGGAGGAGCCGATCGGCGAGGTCGTGCGCGAGGTCCTGGCGCAGGGAGTGGGCGAGGTGATCGTGGTGGATAACGGCTCCACCGACCGCACCGCCGAGCGCGCCGCCGCCTCCGGTGCGCGCGTGGTGAGCCAGCCGCGGCGCGGCTATGGACGGGCCTGCGCTTCGGGCGTTGCGGCGGCGAAGGGCGAGATCCTCTGCTTCATGGATGGCGACGGCAGTGACGTGCCGGAGTTCATCGCGGCGGTCGTCGGACCTGTCGCGGAGGGCCGCGCGGATTTTACGATGGGCTCGCGCCTGCGCGGTCGTCGCGAGCCGGGCAGCATGACGCCGCAGCAGGTTCTCGCTGGCCGAATCTCGGGCATGCTGCTGCGCGCGACCTATGGCGCCGCCTTCACCGACATGTCGCCGCTGCGGGCGATGCGCGCCGATCGTCTCGCCGCGCTGGGGATGCGCGAGGAGACCTATGGATGGAACCTCGAGATGCAGATGCGCGTCGCCGCGGCCGGGCTGCGCTGCCTGGAGATTCCCGTCGACCATCGCTGCCGGCGCGGCGGCGAGTCCAAGGTCTCCGGCAATCTCGTCGCCGGGGTGAAGGCGGGCTGGAAGATCACCACGACCTTCCTGCGTCTCGCCTGGGCCTTGCGGAAACACTGATCCGGAGAATCGCATGCGCGTCCTGCTGACCGGAGGGGCCGGCTTCATCGGCCAGCACGTCCTGGCCCGGCTGCTCCAGCGTGGCCACGAGGTCCGCGTCCTGGATTCCCTGCGTCCCGACGTGCATCGCGATGGCCGAGACTGGGCGCCGCCACCCGGGGTGGAATTGCAGCGCGGCGACGTGCGCGACGCGCGGGCCTGCGACGCGGCGCTGGCCGGGGTGGAAGCCGTGGTGCATCTCGCGGCCAAGGTGGGTCTCGGCGTCGATATCGCCGACATGCCCGACTACGCCTCTTCCAACGATGCCGGCACGGGCGAGCTGCTGGCCGGCATGGCGCGGCACGGCGTGTCGCGGCTGACGATCGCAAGCTCCATGGTGGTCTATGGCGAGGGCCTGGGCCTTTGCCCGGAGCATGGCGCCGTCTCGCCCGGGCCGCGCCTGGAGGCCTCGCTCGCGGCCGGCGATTTCGAGCCGCCCTGTCCCATCTGCGGGCAGCGTCTCGGCACCGCGCTGGTCGGCGAGTCCGTGGCGCTCGATCCGCGCAATGCCTATGCGACGAGCAAGATGGCGCAGGAATTCTACGCGGCGAACTGGGCGCGGGTGGTGGGCGGATCGGTGGCCGCGATGCGCTACCACAACGTCTATGGACCGGGCATGCCGCGCGACACGCCCTATGCCGGCGTGGCGGCCATCTTCACTTCGGCGCTGCGGGCCGGACAGGCGCCGCGCGTCTTCGAGGATGGCGGGCAGCGGCGCGACTTCGTGCATGTGCGCGACATCGCCTCGGCGACGGTGGCGGCCTGCGAGCAGGTGACCGAGGGCGTGCGGGCCTTCAATGTCGGCTCGGGCACGCCGCGCAGCGTGGGCGAGATGGCGCGGGCGCTGGCCCTGGCGCTGGACGGGCCGGCGCCCGTGGTCACGGGCCAGTACCGGCTGGGCGATGTGCGGCACATCACCGCGGATTCCGCGAAGCTGCGACGCGAGCTGGGCTGGGAGCCCTCCGTGGATTTCACGGAGGGCATGACGGAACTGGCCCGCCAGCCGGCCGGCTGACATCGCGGCAAAACTTGATCTTCCTCTTTGTCGGACCCGACCTTAACGTCGCGCGGATGATGCGCGGGCGCACCATGGTGGAGGTCTCTTGACGCAGCCAATGTGGGACGTGGGAACGGATATCGGCGGAACTTTCACCGATATCGTCGCCATCCGTTCCGGATCGACGGAAACCCGCACCGCGAAGGTGCCCTCCCGCCCCAAGGATCCCGTCCGCGCCATGCTGGAGGCGATCGCCGCCGTGGGGCTGGAGCAGAGCGAGATCCGGCGCTTCGTGCATGGGACGACGCGTGTCACCAACGCCATCGTCGAGAACCGGCTGCCGAGGGTCGCGCTGATCGCCACCGCCGGCTTCGAGGACGTGCTGGAGATCGGCCGCTACCGCCGCCGCGATCTCTATCGCCTCGACATCGCGCCCAAGGCGCCGCCGCTGGTGCCGCCGGAGCTCTGCTTCGGCCTGCACGAGCGCGTGGACCACGAAGGCCGGATGCTGACGCCGCTGGACCCCGCCGAGCTGGAGCGCCTGGCCGCCTGGCTGAAGACGGCGGATGTCGGCAGCGTCGCCGTCAGCCTGCTGCACGCCTATGCCAATCCCGCGCATGAGCGGCAGGTGCGCGAGCGCATCGCGGCGCTGGTCCCGCATCTCTGCCTCTCGCACGAGGTGAATCCGGAGGCGCGGGAATATGAGCGCGCCTCCTCCACCGCCTTCAACGCGGCCACCATGCCCATCGCGGTGGAATATCTGTCCGAACTGGAGGAGCGCCTGCCGCTGGGCCCCGGGCTGCAGGTCTTTCACTCGGCCGGTGGCATGGTGCCGGTGCCGGCGGCCAAGGCGCGGCCGCTGGTGATGGCCATGTCCGGCCCGGCGGCGGGCGTTTCGGCCTCGGCGCGCATCGCGCGGGATCTCGGCCTGCCGCGCATCATCACCTTCGATATGGGCGGCACGACCACCGATGTCTGCCTCATCGTCGACGGCATCGCCGAGATGTCGGACGCGCGCATGATGGGCGACCGCCCGCTGCGCCAGCCCATGCTGGCCGTGCATTCCATCGGCGCAGGCGGCGGCTCCATCGTGAAGATGGGGCCAGGCGGGCTCTCCGTCGGCCCCGAGAGCGCGGGCGCCGAGCCGGGGCCGGCCTGCTACGGGCTGGGCGGCGCGAAGGCCACCATCACCGACGCGAATGCGCTGCTGGGCTATCTCGACCCCGAGGCGCGGCTCGGCGAGCGCATCGCGCTCGACCTCGATCGCGCGCGGGCGGTGATCGAGCCCATCGCGTGGGAGCTCGGCCTCGGTCTTACCGCCACCGCGCTCGGTATCCTGCGCGTGGCCAATGCCACCATGGCCCGCGCCCTGCGCCGCGTGACGGTGGAGCGCGGCATCGACGGGCGCGACTGCACGCTGCTGGCCTTCGGCGGCGGCGGGCCCATGCATGCGGCCGGCATCGCGGAGATCTACGGCATCGCGCAGATCATCGTGCCCACGGCCTCCAGCGCCTTTTCCGCGCTGGGCTGCCTGACGGCGGATGTCAGCTTCCTGCAGCAGCGCACGGTGCGCCTGCCGCTCGCGGGCTTCGATGCCGCCGCCTTCGCCGCGCATCTGGAGGGCCTCACGCAGAACGCGATGGAGCCGCTCGTCTCGCACGACGTGCCGGCGACCTCGATCGGCAGGGAGCACACCGCGCTCATGCGCTATGCCGCGCAGAGCGACGCGCTGCCCGTGCCCTTCACCCTGCCCTTCGACCCTGCCGCGCTCGAGGCTGATTTCCACGCCCGTCATCACGAGCTCTTCGGCTATTCGACGAAGGAGGACTGCGTGATGGAATCCCTGCGCGTGCAGGCGCGCCAGCCTTCCAGCATGCGCATCGCGCGTCCCTCGGCGGGCGGCACGCCGCGCGCGGAAGGCACGCGCCTTTGCAGCTTCGACAGCGCCCTCGATGTCGAGACGACGATCCTCGATCGCGACAAGCTCGCCGGCGCCGTTGCGGGTCCCTCCATCATCCAGGACGCCTGGTCCACGATCATCGTCCCGCCGGGTTGGAGCGCGCGGCCGGACGACTTCGGAAACCTCTTCCTGTCGAAGGTGGCGGCATGACCCCCGATCTCGATCCCTTCGCCGTCGAGGTTATCCGCCACGGCCTTTCCGCCGCCGCGGAGGAGATGAGCCTGGTCATGACCCGCTCGGCGCGCTCGCCGCTGCTGCGCGAGGCCGGCGACCTCTCCTCCGCCATCATGGATGCCGAGGGCGGGCTGGTGGGGCAGGGGCGCGACATCCCCATTCATCTCGGCGCGATGGCCTATACGATCCGCGAATTGCTGAAGGTCTATCCGGCCGGGCGCCTGCGCGAGGGCGATGCGCTGATCTACAATCTCGGCATCCTCGGCGGGAACCATCTCAACGACGTGAAGGTGGCGCGGCCCATCTATGTGGACGGCCGGCTGATCGCCTTCGCGCTGAGCCTCGCGCATTGGCCCGATGTCGGCGGCACCTGGCCCGGCAGCTATTATGCCACGGCGATGGACACCTATCAGGACGGCATGCGCATCCCGCCCGTGCTGATCGCGACGCGCGACGGCGTGCAGCCCGGCGCGATGGCGATGATCCTCCACAACGTCCGCGATCCCGTCTCCTGCGAGGGCGACATGCTGGCGCAGATCGCCTCCACCGCCGCCGCCGAGCGCCGCGTCCGCGATCTCTGCGCGCAGCACGGGACGGAGACCTTCATCGCCGCCATGTCGCGCCTGCATGACCTCTCCGAGGCGGAGATGCGCGCGGCCATCGCCTCCCTCCCGGACGGCAGCTGGGAGGGCGAGGACTGGGTGGATGGCGGCGACCCCGGCACCGGGCCCGCGCGCATCCATGTCCGCCTGACCATCGCCGGCGATGAGGCGACCATCGACCTCTCCGGCAGCTGCGACCGGGTGAACAGTTTCTGCAACTGCACGCCCTATATCGCGCGCTCCGCCGTCATCTATGCGATGCGCGTGCTGAGCGGACGGGAGATGCAGCAGAACGAGGGTGCGTTGCGGCCGCTGACCATCGTCACGCGGCCGGGCTCGATCTTCGAGCCGGGGTGGAACGCGGCCGTCGCGGCCGGCAATCACGAGACCTCGGGCCGCATCGTGGATGCGATGTTCAAGGCGATGGAGCATGTGATCCCGCGCAACGTCTCGGCGGGCGGCGGCACCACGGCGGGCATGCTCACCTTCTCCGAGCGCATGCCCGATGCCAGCTGGCGGATGCTCTACGAGGTGCATGCGGGCGGCGAGGGCGCGCGCCACGATCGCGCCGGCAGCCCCGCGGTGCGCGTGCACCTGACCAACACCGCCAATACCCCAGCCGAGATGATCGAGGCGACCTATGCGATTCGCGTGGAGCGCCAGGCGATTCGCCGCGGCTCCGGCGGCGCGGGCGAGCATGCGGGCGGCGACGGGCTCGTGCGCGCCTATCGCGTGCTGGCGAAGGAGATGCTGCTCACCACCTGCTGCGAGCGGATGGTGGTGCCGCCCTATGGCATGAAGGGCGGGGCGGAGGGTATGCCCTTCGCCATCACGCTGGAGCGCGACGGGCGCACGGAGGCGCTGCCCGGAAAGGGCAATCTGGTGCTGCGCCAGGGCGACCTGGTGACCATCGAGACCTGCGGCGGCGGGGGCTTCGGCCGGGTGGCCTGATCGTCGGCCGGCAGACCTATCGTGGCGCGGTCGTTTGAATCGCGGTCAACGCCGGTGCGGCGGCCAGGGTTCGCAAGCCCAGCCGTCCCGATCGCGATCGAGGTGGCGCCAATAGCCCGGATCGCCGCGACGAGCTGGCGCCAGCCCGACCTGGCGCGCGGCGCCACAATTCGGCATGGCCCAGAAATGCCGCAGCGTTGCGCCTGGTGGCCAAGGACTGAACTGCAGGACGGCGAGATAGATCCAGAGCCCGGTAGACCCCGCACACAGCAGCCAGAATGCCCCGAACTTGAGGATATCGCGCATATTGTTCTCCCCGATCGACAGGAGAGTGGCGCGTCAGTTGTGCAAGGCCAAGGTCAGATCTTCGTCAGTCGCACCCTTGTGACGCAGGCACCGTGCAGGTCTTCGATACATTGTTCTGAAAGGGTGATGGTGGAGCTGAGCGGAATAGAAGTAATGAGTCCGGGCGTTCTGGACTAACCAAGGGCTTCCTCTAAGTTAGTCATAATTTCAATAGGTTGACGGAAGCACTGTTCGCGATCATTCTCAGTTGATCCGAGCCAGCCGGACCCTTTTGTTGGGTCGAATGTTGGGTCAGGAATTGGGTCAACGAGTTCGGTGGAGAACAGATGTGGCACTGACTACCAAGGCTGTTGAAGCGCTCGCCAAGAAGGGGAGCCATAAGCCTGGGCGTCACACGGATGGTCAGGGGATGCACCTCTTCGTGCGCCCGGACGGCGCGACAACCTGGGTGTTGAGGTTCCGGCTCCACGATCGCCAGCGCGACTTCGTCATCGGCGCCTTCCCCGAGATCTCTCTCAAGGAAGCCCGTGACCTCGCATATAATGCGCGTCAGCTGGTGAAGGCCGGCAAGGATCCGATCCTTGAGCGCCGGCGGGTGGAGCAGGAGGCAGCATTAGCCGCCAACGTCGATCACAGCTTCAAGGCCGCGACCGAGGAATTGATAGAGGCTCGCGCGGCGACCTGGCGCAACGAGAAGCACAAGTGGCAGTGGAAGCAGACGCTCGAGACGCACGCCTTCCCGATCCTGGGGAAGATGCAGGTGCAGGACATCGAGACGGACCATGTGCTCAGGGTGCTCAAGCCCCTCTGGGCCCGGATCCCCGAGACCGCCTCCCGTGTGCGTGGCCGCATCGAAGCGATCCTCGACTACGCTCGAGCCAGTGGATGGAGGCGTTCGGACGTGCTCAACCCGGCGCGCTGGAAGGGAAACCTCGCCGACCTCCTGCCGCGCATCGACAAGATCGCCAAGGAGAAGCACTACCCGGCTCTCCCCTGGCATCGTGTCCCGGCCTTCATGCAGGCGCTGCGGGCGCGGCCGGGTATGACGCCCGACGCCCTGCAGTTCTGCATCCTCGCCGCGGTGCGCTCCAACGAGCTCCGCGGCATGCGCTGGGGTGAGCTGGATGGTGATACCCGCACCTGGATTATCCCAGCCGATCGCATGAAGACCAAGGAGATCCACCGCGTCCCGGTCACCGACCAGATGCAGGCGATCCTCGACAAGGTGCGCGTGGGCAAGCCTCGCCGCGACGATCTGGTGTTCCACGGCCGCGACCTGAAGGCGCCACTCTCCGCGATGTCCATGGTCATGCTGGTTCGAGGGATGGCGTCCGATGGACTCGAGGAAGGTGACCTGCCGCGCTGGGCCGACCTCGAGGGCCGCGTCATCGTGCCACACGGCTTCCGATCCAGCTTCCGCGACTGGGCCGGCGAGACCCGCTCTGAAGGGCGTGAGGTGGCCGAGCGCGCCCTTGCGCACGTCGTATCGGGAGTTGAAGGCGCCTATGCCCGCAGTGACCTCTTGGAGCGCCGACGGCCGCTCATGCAAGCGTGGAGCACCTTCGCAACCGGGCCGACGAGCGCCGTCGTCGTGCCCTTCTCTTCCCCCCGCGTCGCCTAAAGGACCAATGTCATGTCGAACAACGAACCGATCGAATATCTGACCGTCAACGAGGCGATGGAGAAGGCCAAGGTTGGCCGAACCAAGCTCTACCGGCTGCTGTCCGAGGGGAGTC
Source organism: Roseococcus sp. (assembly GCF_965227005.1). NCBI lineage: Bacteria > Pseudomonadati > Pseudomonadota > Alphaproteobacteria > Acetobacterales > Roseomonadaceae > Roseococcus > Roseococcus sp. The sequence continues at coordinate 72,305 of NZ_CBDDFJ010000021.1, read as the reverse complement.
TGCGCGCTCGTAAGTCCGGCGCGCGGACGCTGATCGAGACTGAGAGTTTGGCGGCCTGGTCAAAGACGCTGCCGGTGGCGACCTTCAAGAAGGCGGCCTGAATTGGTACGGGAGGCGTAAGCGCGCCTTGCTGCATGGTTCACCATGCCCCGTCTTGAGACTGCCAGGCCCTAGGGCTTCACAGCCAGGCAGAATGAAAAAGGGCCGGAGGATCATCCTCCGGCCCCGCGCAATGTGCTCCTGATCTGGGGGCATCAGGCATTGCAAGCTGGTCTATGGTCGTCAGGCAGCCGCCGGCGCCATCCTATTCAGGATGAATCACCGTGATGTCCTTGGCTGGAGCTGGGGGAGGTTGCTCACCCCTCTCGAACCAGAGGATGAGCACGACGATAACGCCGGCGGCGGCAATATAGGGAGCCAGGGCAACGACAACCGCAGAGGCGACCAGAACTGCGGCGAAGGCCAGGATCCCCATGATGAGAACCCTGGCCATGATCGTCAGGTGCCTTGCGGGCGCTTCAGGCCCCTGAAGAGCGAGCGGCGCTCACCCTCAGCCGGCGCCGCAGCGGGCTCGGCAACCACCTCACCGGCCTCGGCGGCGACGGTCGTGCCGCCTTCGAAGGGCGGATCGCCGGCGATCGCCTCTTCACCGACCTCGGGCGCTGCAGGGGCTGCCGGGGTCACCAGCTGGGGGCGCGCGAAGATCTTCGGCGTGCGCGTGGGAGCTGCGGCCGGTTTCGTCGCGGGAGCTGCGGCGCTGGGCGTCTCGGGCTCAGCCGCAGGCGGCGTCTCCGGGACCGGCGCGGGCTCGGGAGCCGCGGCGGAAAGCGCAGGGGCGGAAGGCGTCTCGACCGGAGCGGACACCGGGATGCAAGGCTGCAGCCGGGTGCTCGGGAAGAGGTCTTCGTGGGCGATGTCGATCGTGGCGCGGAAGCCATCGCTGCCACGGGTGGCCGCCAGCTCGATGGCCATCGCGGTGTCGGGCTCGATGTTGAAGCGGCGGCAAAGATGCGAGCGGATGGCCGCGTCGATCTCAGCCTGGACGAGTATGATTTGCATGGGGTTCGCGTTCCCTGGCTCCGTAGAGCCGATGGAGGTTCTTGAAAGTTGGGGTGAGGACGCCGGCATGGATCGCTCCGACGGCGTCAGCTACGTGTTCGGCTCGGGACTGGAGGTCACCCTTCTTGTACCCTTTCCCGTTCTGTGTGTGCCGAGGCCACTCTGAGTCGGGATAAAGAGCCACTGCGGCCTCAATCTGCTGAGTTTTAGTGGCGTTCTTCATCCCAGACAAGGCAAGTTTAACCTCGCTCGCCGTGACTTCAATGATCTGAACCCCCTCAGAGCGCAATGCGGCAAGTATACCGACGCAAATTCCATAGCTACACATGGCTCTTGCGGATTGTGATCCCACTGGAACCTCAACGAAGGCGACATCGGCCTCTCTACCAGTCCGAAACGCAGCGTCAGCCAGCTGCTCAGCCACATGAAGGTCTTCGGAGTTCTGCCGAACCTGCTTGTGGTTGATCTTGGTGGGTTCGATGACACGCAGACGGGGCGTAGATAGATACCCCGTCTGCATATCGAGCTCGGCTTCGGCAATGCCCCAGTGGGTGAGACTGGGGTCAAAGCCTACAACCTTCAGGCTCACGCCGCCTTCTTGGCGCCGAACAGGCTCGGACGGGTCGCGCCCGCCTGGCCGCCGGCAACCGGGGCCCCGTTGCTCGACTTCGTGGCCACGGGAGCACCCGCGGCGCCGCCCTGGCCGTCCTTGATGGTGCGCTTGTCGCGCTCCTTGCCCTTGTTGCGCTCGAGCCAGGCATCCCAGAAGACGCCTTCGGACAGACCCTGGCGGGCCTCGGCGCAGGTCATCTTGGTCTCCGTGTGGAAGACCTTCTCGATGACGTTGGAGCTGCGCTCCTCGGCCGTCGGCACGTACTCGTTGCCCTCGAGCTTGGTCTTGTTCTCGAGCAGCTTGCCGATGCCGAGCGAGACCGTCAGGCCCAGCAGCTCGACGAGCACGGGGACGGACTTGGGCACTTCCTTCTTCTGGTCCGGGTCATAGACCTTGACCATCTTGGCCTCGGTGTCCTGCTCGGCCAGGCCCTTGCCGGACGTGACGGTGCAGATGTCATCCATCACGGTGAAGCCGGGCAGGGCGACGCGCTTCGTGGGGTCGTCCTTGTTGACGAACCAGTTCTCGCCCTTCTTGTTGGTGATGTAGATCGTCTCGCGGTACTCGCTGCCGCCGGGCAGGTCGAGGATCAGCGTCACGTTCTGGGCGCCGCCCTTCGAGGAGCCGGCGTAGGCCATCTTGATCGGGCCCGTGTAGATGTCGGTCTCGCGGACCTGGAAGCCGCCCAGACGATCCTGGGTCTCCTCGAAGCCATCGGACTTGAGCTTGGCGAAAATGCTCATGGCACTCTCTTTCATGATTTGGTGGAGGAAAGGGTGTGGAACGCAGATCACCACTGGTTCAATCAAAGACAGCCTGAGCTGACCCTCGATCCCAACCAGAAAACGCCTGCAGTCCGGTGATCAGGCGCCGTAGAAGGCCCGGATGTGGTTCATCAGGCGCATGGCGTCGTTGTCGATGTAGGTCATGGCCTTGGGGAACATGCCCATCGGCGCACGGATGCGCTCGCCGACCGTGTCCTTGGTGATGCGCGTCTGGAAGACGTGCTTGAAGCCGAGGTCCAGCTCCTCATCGGTGATCACGAGAAGGTCGTTCTCGAAGCCCTTCAGCTTCTTGAGGTCGAGCCGTTTCGCGGAGACGACGGTCGAGAAGTAGGCCTCGATGCCGTTGTTCTTCAGCGAGCCCTTCACCGGCACGCTGCGCCGGATGATGCCGGCTGCCTCGTCGAACTCGTCCTTGACGTGGCCGAGAATGATGACGGGCTTGTTCACCGCCGCCACCTTCTGCTGCATCAGGTTCTTCCAGAACTGGGCGTAGTTGGCCCAGCCCTTCATGGTGTCCGCGGCGCCGACGATGTAGCGGCTCTCGAACATCTCCATGAGCATGGTGGCGGTGTCGATGATGACGCCGTCGATCTCGGGGTTGCCGGTCGCGAAGTCGAGCGCCTCGTGGACCTGGAAGGGGTCCGTGATCACCGAGCCGCGGGTCTCGCCGCCATACCACGTCGCCTTGAAGGGTGGACGCTTGCCGGCCTCGCAGTTGGCGTAGATCCAGCGCTCCTTGTCGGGGATGTCCTTCAGCGAGGCGGACTTCCCCATCCCGCTTTCGCCGGAGATCAGCACGAGCAGGTCGTTCTGGACGTCGAGGGTGTCGCCCGCGCCGCCCACATTCATGTCAGGCATTGGTGTTCTCCATCTGCTCAGGGACGCCCCGAACCAGAGAAAGGCTCATTAAAAATGAATGGCCCGAGACCGCTATTACAGCGACCTCGGGCCGCGGCATTCTCTGCTTTGTCTGCAGACAGTAGCCGTAACTGAAGGGGTCAGCCCATTTATGCGGTTGGTCTATCCCTCATACGTCTTTCCACCTCTTAGGCCGCCAGCTTGAGCGAGCGCGACTGGATCCGCTTCGCCGCCGTGACCATGATGGTCTGAGCAATGCGATCGGCATCCATCGGGTTCGGGATCTTGCTGTTCAGCCCGTGGACCATCTGGTCCACGCTGGCCAAGTCGAGGCCGCTATCCACGAGGATGAGGGCGTACTTGAGCAGGGTGTTGTTGCGGTCCCCCTGCACCATGCGCCCGGCGAACCAGCGCTCGAGGTTGTCCATCGACGCCACCTCCTTCATCTCCTTCTTGAACACCTCGTTCTGCGAGGTCTTCGGGATGAAGGGGAGGATGTTGAAGAGCGCGCCCTCCTCGTTGATGTGGTAGCTGCCCTTCTCGTTGGTCAGCCACTTCTTACTGCGCTGGTTCGAGGAGACGTCCACGTCGGCCGAGGCCTCGAAAGGCAGCCAGGCGATGATGTCCGTGATCATCTCCTTGTACTCGTCGCGGTCGAGCTTCAGCTCGTAGTTGGTCGGGATCATCAGGCGGAACCGATCCACCCCGACCTCCTCGTTGCCGCTCTCGTCGAACACCGGAACCCGGTGGCGCTTCGTCGTGTAGGTCATGAACTTGATCTCCCGCAGGAGCTCATGGACCACGTCGAGCGAGATGCCGCCGTCCACGTCGATCACGATCATATTGAAGCCGGGGATGACGTTGTCCTCCGACCGGTGATCGTGCTGGAAGGCGTGGTTGGCCCAGTTCATGTCCGGCGCCTGGGTCATCTGGTGCAGCTCCGTGAAGGGCACCCGCTCCTGCGCGTAGTTGTAGGCATAGTGGTCGCTGTACGAGACGAGGATCTCATCCAGGTTGGTCGCCTTCAGCATCTCGCCCGAGAAGAACTCGATGTTGTTGGCGCCATAGGCCTTCTTGATGATGATGTTGTTCTTGTAGCCCCACGCGACGGCGTGGCTCATCATCGTCGCCTTGTCCTGCGGCCGGCCCTTGTAGAAGGGCAGGGAGGCCATCAGGTCCGGCTGGGTCAGCTCCGCGCCGGAGCCGGCGATGAACTTGGCCAGGCGCTCGTAGGGGCGCTCACGGGTCAGGATCTTCTCGAAGGCCTTGCCGGACTCCTCGACCATCAGGATGGCCTGCATCAGGTGATCCATCTCGACCTCGATCGAGCGATCGACGAAGGCGAATGCGCCGGCAAGCTTCAGGGCCTTGTCGTAGCGGTGCGCGATCTCGGCCGCTTTGATCTCGTTGGTGTCCTTGATCTCGATTGAAGCCTTGATGCAGGCCTGCTGGTACTCGATCAGCCGGATGGAGACGTCGCGCGGCACCTCAGAGGTCCAGCCGAACATCGCCGGGTCGGCCAGGTCATGGAAGATCGCTGACCAGTGCGCGATCGCCGCGTCGTTATTGGGTGCGATCGCGAGCTCGAAGATCTCCTCGGCCGTCAGGCCCGAAGACTCCTTGCCCACATGCCCGAGGCCGAAGAAACAGCGCCGCGCGTAGCCGGTCTCGAGGAGCGAGTAGAATTGATCCTCGGTGTCGCCGCCGTCGAACACCTTGGAGGGCACGCCGAAGAGGAGGCAATTCGCCGGCGTCTGGCCGCGCAGATCCTCCGTCCGGGTGTTCTCCTTGGTGTTCTTCACCAGCTTCGGCTTCAGGTAGCCGCGGTCATAGAGCTCGAGGAGCACCGCGAGGGCGGGGGCTGCGGCCGACAAGTTGAGGCCGATCTCGTCCACCTGCAGGTTCATCGCGCCGCACTCGGAGAGCAGGAGCTTGTTGCGCAGCTGGTCGATCGCCGCCGGCGTCGCCTCGTCGAAGGTGAAGAGGTAGTTGCCCTCGCGCTTATAGACGACTTCCATCGCGTCGCGCTCGACCTGGGGATCGGTGTTGTCCCGCAGGGCGCGTTCGTTGGCGATGCGCCAGAGGTTCTTGTCGGCCATGGCCGGCAATGTGTCGATCATGAAGCGCTCGGTGAAGCCGTGCAGGAACTCGTTCTCGATGATGTTCATCGAGGTGCCCTTGCCGAAGCCGGAGTCCGCGAGCGCCACGCCGTAGATGTTCACCGGCACGATGCCGCGGTCCATGGTCTTGATCCGGACGCGCATCGAGCTGGCCATCTTGCCGAGGAAATAGGCCGCCGCCGTGTTGAAGAAGCTGCGGTCCTTGGTTCGAGTCTTGCTGCAGACCACGTCCACGATGTCGGAGATCGCGGGGTGGTGAGTAACGCCGGTCAGGTCGATCATTGGAAGTTAAATCCATCTTTCTGACTGCAGATCGAGAACACGTTGCAGTAGCCGCAACGCTTGGGGACGGGCTGCGTCGTGATGATCACGCCCTTGCCGCCCTTCTCGCTCTGGAAGTTGCGGGCATCGCTCATGCTATCGAAGTTCTTCGTCGAGCGGCCGGAGGTCTTGGCCGGATCGGCGTAGTACTTGAAGGTCGGGTCGCTGAGCCAGAGCTCCTCATCCGTGCAGAGAGGGAGCTTGTCCTCCGGGGTGTTCCGGTGGCGCTGGATCAACTGGAGCTTGTCATGAACCCACGCCTCGGTCTCCTTGAGGGAGAGCAGGGGGATCTCTTTGTACTCGACCCGCTTCTGTGGGTACTTCGGGTTCTGGCGGGCCTGAGCGCGCTGCCAGTCCGTGAAGATGAAGTTGATGCGCCCCACGTCCTCCGTGATCTTGGGGAAGGGCTGGGCGCTGTCGATCCAGCGGTAGAGGCTCATCTGCAGCTGGTAGTCGTCATCCTTGCCGCCGAAGACCCAGGAATAGGCGCTGGTGCTCTTCGCGTCCTGGACGATGCCCTCGGTCACCAGGTCGAACTTGCCGCCGATGGTGAAGCCCTCGAACTCGCGGAACATGCGCTGCTCGAGGAAGACCGGGATCATCGAGTTGGAGCCGCGGCGCTCCTCGTCGGTGGGGTTGATCTTGACGCGCTCAATGACGTCGTGGCCGTAGCCCATCTTCGCGAGCGAGGTCGCGTAGCTGGTGGTCCAGGCCTTCTCGATGCTGTCGTGGAGGCTCTTGCCGAGCGCGGTGGGGATGAAGTCCTCGACGTCGATCTTCTGGCTCGTGGGTGGCACGCGGGGGCCCAGAACCAGGTGACGGATCGGCTTCATCATGGAGGTCGCCGAGATGTAGTTCGGGATGTCCTGATGGTCGTATTCGTCGTGCAACAGCCACACGGCGAGCGCGAGAGAAATATCGGAATGATTGGTGATCACCGGGGATCTCCGCGATGCTGGATGAAATGAGGAAGAGTCGCGGACACGACCCCAAAGAAAGCCGTGCCCGCTACTCTATTCACCCAGAGGAGAGATCCTTCTGGGTGTCAGGCGTTCCCGCCCGGCGCGATGCTGATGCCCGCGGCCTTGAGCATGTCCTGCAGCTCGTCCTCGGTGCGCGCGACCTGCGGTTGCACGACCTGGCCTTCGGGAGCTGCGTTGAACTCCTCCGGCGTGAACTGGCCGAGCGGCATGATCCCCTGGATGATGCAGTCCAGGACATCGAGGGTCTGGCCCTCCATGCGCCGATGGAACTGCGCCTGCAGGGCCTGCTGGGCACGAGCGATCTGCAGCACGGCGAAGCGGCCGTCGGGGCTGATGACCGTCGTGTTGATCAGGATCGCGGCGGGTGCGCCGTCCTCCTCGCCGGTGGCCCGGAAGACGATCTGGCCGCAGACCAGGTAGTAGGTCTGGCGCTCGATGGACTGCTCGACGCGAGCGTCAAACTCCACGACCTTCAGCGCAGCCCGCATGTCATAGGCCAGCTGGCGGTTGGTGTTCGCCTTGATGTCGCCATCCGGCGTGTCCTTGGCGGCGTGCTGCTCCGCATAGAGGTCGAACTGCCGAGCGGCTCGCTCGACCATGCCGCGCAAGAGCACCTGATTTTCTTTCTGGCTCATGTGAGCTCCTTGGTTCGGGTGGTGGTCAGGCTGCCAGGGCCTTCTCGACGACCGCTGCGATCTCGTTCTCGTTGGCGCCATTGGGGATCGTGATCTCGTGAGCCCAGTTGGGCCAAAAGATCGAGACCTGGCCGCCAAGCGGTACGAGCTCATCGCGGATGTCGGGATGGTCCTGCCAATTCACCGCGGTGACCAGGTGCTCGTTGGTGTAGGCGAGCGCCCGCGTGTCATCGCGGATGAGGTAATACTGGGCATCGTGGATGTGGCAGCACGGCCGGATGTCGAGCTGGAACTCCTCTTCGCGCACCCGCCCCATGAACTCGGAGCAGGCACGGGAATTGAGCAGGCCCCAGCTCTGGCCGAAGGCATTGCCAGCCGATCGCCCCTCGGCCGTGGCCTCGTAGGGCGTGGAGCGGTTGCCGGCGATCACCTGAGCCAGGAGAGGCGTCCGCACGCGCAGCCCGAAGGCGACGGTGATGTAGCCATCCTTCTCGGCCTGCTTGAGCTTGGCCTTCACCCACTGATCGCTGACGAAATAGAGCTCGTGATAGCCCTTCTCGATGGCGATCGCTTCGTCCTTCGGCAGGCCGGTCTGCTGGGTCATGCCCATCCAGGTGCCGCCGTAGGTGAGGAGGAAGGTGGGCACCTTCGACTTCTGCCTCAGCGGCTTGTACTTCTTCGCGATGGAGTTGATGGACTCCACCGTGTCGATGATGTCGGGCATCTGGCTCTTGAAGTAAGCGAATGCCCGCAAGCAATGCCCGTCGTAGCCGTCGGTATAGACCTTCAGCTTGTTCGGATCCCGCGTGGTCTTGGCCGAGATTTTGTCCTCGAGGGAGTCGAAGTCGAGCCCCACGAAAAGCCATCCCTCGGGCGCTTCGACGCACATCTTGATGAGCTTGCCGAGCCGTCCCTTCAGGGTGTCCTCGCCCTCGGCGCCGGCGGGCAGGTTCTGCAGGTTCGGGTTCGACGAGCTCAGCCGGCCCGAGATGGTGCCGCCCAGGTTGAAGCCGCCGAAGAGGTAGTGCCAGCCATCCGGCCCCTGCACGGCGTTCAGGAACGACGGCATGAAGGTCGAGAGGATGGTCCCGATCGAGGCGTAGTCGAGGAGCGTGCGCAGCAGCTCCTTCAGCTCGGGCTTCGTGGTGTGGTTGATCAGCTTCTCGATGGTCTTCGCGCCGGCCGCCGGCAGCTTCGTGTCGGTGAGGTCAATCACCGGCATGGCCAGCACCTCGTAGAGGAGCCGGCGCATCTGCGGATCGGAGTCCGGATTGAAGACCTCCTTGGCATCAGCCAGGGAGACCCGCTTCACCTTGAGCTCCGAGTTCCGCTTCTCCACCCAGTCCTCATTGAGCTGGTGGGTGAAGGCCTGGATGATCGGCGTGGCGTGGATCTTGGCCAGCGCCGCGGCGTAGTCGGTCTCGAGCTGGGCGTTGGCCTCGATGACCTTCGCCATGTTCACCGGCAGGCCGGTCAGCTGCATCTGCACGATGTCGAGCGTGGCCGGCTTGAAGATGGTCTCGTACACCTCGACCTGCTGGTCGGCGACGACGGTCCCCCAGTGCTTGTTGTGGACATACCAGGTGGAGCAGGTGTCCACGAGATTGTACCGCAGCAGCTTGGGCAGGGGGATCTTGGTGATATCCTTGATGTCGTCGTCCATCGAGTAGTTGCCGGCGAACTCCTGGCTCTGCACCTTCAGGCCCAGCTGGTTCCCCGCGGCGGAATTGGTCGCGAAATACGAGATGAGCTTGGTGCAGTCCCAGTCCCGCAGCAGGACGCTCATCCCATCGAGCAGCCCCTCGGTGTCGAGGATGTCCTTCATGAAGAGCTGGTAGATCAGGACGTAGGCGTCGTAGGCGATGTGGTGGTAGATCGCCTTCTGCTTGAGCGCCCGGAAGAACTTCCGGAGCATCTCGCGCCGCGCCTCGTTGCGCACCTGCTTGCCGTATGGCGCCTCGGCCGCCCAGCTGTCCGGCACATAGTCCACCGGGAAGGCGATGCCTTCATGCTGGTTCCAGGCGAAGCTGATGGTCCCGATGCCCGCCTCCGTGTGACGCAGGCTGAAGCCCTCGATGTCGATCGCGAGCGGGCAGTTCATGGCCAGCAGTTGATCGAGCCAGGCCTGGATCTCCTCGTCCTTGAGCGGGTAGTGCTCGCTCTTGAGGACGTCGGTGCCTGGCGGCTGGTAAGTGCCCTGGCGGTGCGCCTGGAGGGCTTCCAGACCCTGTGCGATCTTCGCCTTCACCTTGTCGGGGTCGTAGAAGATGGTTTGGAAGTTCGGGATATAGACGACCTTCTGGTCGCCGAAGATCGAGGGGAGCACGTAGCCGAGGTTCGGATCCACCTGGCTCGTCTTCGTCAGCGTCTTGAAGTGCGCCGCATCCGTGACGACGATGTATTCCACGGCGAAGTCCGTGAAGACCGGCATCAGCTCCTGCTCGATGTAGGAGACCACCTCCTTCTTCGAGGCGGCCTTCTTGCCCGCGGGCGCCGAGAGGGTGCTGAGCACGAGCACCTCGTTGGGGTCCACGCCATGCGGCCGCAGGTAGGACGCTTCGATGTCCTTGCCGGCGATGCGCGGAACCAGGAAGCACACGGGATAGGCCGGCTTGGTGTCCGGGGTGTAGTGGAGATACCGCATGCGAAAGCGCCTTCTGCTCAACAGAACAGCTTCTGGATGATCGTGTAGAGGCCCATCCGGGCGACGGAGTTCTCGAACTGTCGCGCTGCTCTGGGGTTGTTCTTCAGGGTAAAGCCGGCCTGCTCCGTCCTGGGGAGTTCACTGATCTCCTCGGGAAGGAAGCGGACCAGGCACTCGGGCAAGGCGTTGCGGATGTCGCTGCTATTCGTGCAGGGGAGGAGCACGGTCCCGAGCATCTGCTGGATGCTTCGCCGGTCGTCAGCTACCACTTCGGCAGCCGCAACGTGCTCTTCCATCCGCTCACGCAGCCGTGGATGGAGCGAGATCCGGCGAGCCGGGCCTCTTCGTGTGCCGGGAGCAGGTGCTGGGGTGTGCGCGGAGGTGACGTGCTTGCCGCGGAACATGAAGCCATCGGCATCCCAGGTGCCCTGGAACTCGTTGTTCTTGCCGATGATCTCACAGAGTTCGCGGTTCTGCCTCTCCTCCTCCTCGGCAAAGAGGGCTCCGGTCAGTGCAACCGCTAGGTCACGCTGGGACATGATAGGGTTCCTTCTATGCGGCGATCCCCCCGTACTTCTCAGCCAGGGTGCCGTGGAGACAGACGCGGTGACGCGCCCTGCCGAAGGCGACGTTCAGCAGCCGCGCAGCCGTCAGGGGCTGGTGGCAGGTGCTCAGGTTGTCCAGGTCGATGAAGACGCTGTCGTAGGTCGAGCCCTGCGCCTTGTGGACCGTCGCGGCGTCGCGCGGCCGCAGATCGGGGATGTTCTCGCGGAGGTGGTAGTGCCGCTCCCACTTCTTCTGCTGCCCGTAGTATTTGATCAGGGCCAGGTGGTGCTCCCGATCGACCGGCACGGGGACGGACTCGAGGAGCCCTCCCAGCTTGGTTCGGAGCGACGTCCGGCGGACCTCGAGCGTGACCTCGGGCCCCTGGAAGGGCGTCTCCACCAGGTACTGCTCGGTGCAGGGCGCCTGGTCGATGATTTCGACCTCTTCCTCGATCCGCATCCGCTGGGTCTCGCCGCCCCGCCGCTGGGCGAAGGCGCTGACGTTGATCAGCCACTCGCCGGTGGTGAACTCGTCGGGCAGGGCGCGCAGGTCGCGGATGTGCGTGTTGAATTCGATCACCCGTTGGTTCGTGTAGGCGAGGATGCGACTGTTCTGGTTATGCGAGAGGAAGGTGTCCGCGATCTCGATCTGCGCCGCGCCATCATCGAGGTGGTCGATCACCCCAGGAACCAGCTGGATCGGCTGGAAGATCCCGGTCTCGACGGTGTTGCGCAGCTGGCGGCACACGCGCACCAGGGCCGGCTGGCCGGCGTTGCGCACAGGCTCGGTGAGCACGAAGGTGGGAAGGCCGAGGGCGTAGATCGGCGAGATCGACTCGTTGACCGGGCCCAGCTGGCAGTGGTCGCCGACGAAGACGATCTTGCAGTTGAGCGTGGCCTCCTGGATCTCGCCCAGCAGATCCGAGTCCACCATCGAGCACTCGTCGATGAAGATGATCTTGTTGGTGTGGACCTTCCACTGGCGCGTCTTCTGCAGGTAGGTTCGGCCGGTGGTGTAGTTCACCTTCGGCGTCAGGTTGAGGAAGGAGTAGATGGTCATTGCAGGGCGTCGGATCGCCTCGCTGGTCACCGCCGCGGCCTTGTTGGTGGTCGCCGTCACGACGACCTCCTCATAGACGGCCTTCTCGCCCATCACGGCGCACACCTTTTGGTAGTGCGGGATGGTTCGGTCGATCAGCCGGCCGGTCAGCCAGGACTTCCCCACCCCGCCATCGCCGCTGATGATCATCATCTGCTGCTTGTCGTCGAGCAGGAACTCGAAGAAGCCGTCCTCAGCAGCTTGTTGGCCAGCATTGGGGGTGAAATCGTTGAGGGGGGTGAGGGCGTTCATGGGGTTTCCCAAAAGAAAAGGCCCATCCAGGTAGGATGAGGCCTCTTCAATTCGTGTTGTCAGAGGGTTGTCAGGCGAGGACGCCCGAAGAACCGACATAGGGACCGAGATCGGCCGGGGTATAGAGCGGCCCCTTCTTGATCTTCTGGTTCTCGTCGAAGAACGGCTGCCCATCGACGAACTTGGTCCAGTTGGAGCGATCCACCTCGTCGAGACCGCCCTCAATATCCATGCCGAGCATATGGGCGACGCCGCTGAGCGTGACCGCCTGATCACACAGCGCATCCAGGAGGTGGATCCGCTGGCCAGGAATGACGGCGATAACCTGGCCCTTGGCGCTCTTGAGGTGCAGGGCGAGGCCGTGCATCGAGATCATGGCCGCGGTCAGCATGGACTGCGTCACCCGATCGTCGCCACGGATGCTCTCCAGCATCTCCGCGACCTCCTCGAAATGCACGCCGATCTGCACCTGGGCGCTCTTGTTGCCCGGCTTCGGGACAGCAGCGCGAAACCAGCTCAGGATTGAGGTAATCGTATTGCGCATCGGGCAAATTCTTTCGTCGGTTGGTCACAACAAAAGACCCGACCTCCATGAGGAGATCGGGCCTAACGCGGTGATGTGTGCTTGAGGTGCAAGTCTGGTTTTCGAGAATGCGCTCTGGTTTGCCCGCACCTCGTGACCTATGGGCGGGCTCTGCGCAGAAAAGAATGCCTTCGCATGCAGACCCCGCCCACGGCTGCTCTATTCCCCTACGGCGCGGGCCGGCTCGACAGGCGGCATATTGGGCGCGTTGTCGTTAATGGCGGACTCTTCCACCAGGGGAATGCCGCGGATGCGACGGCAGAGAACGTCCTTGATGAGGAGCTCCCGAATGTAAGTCTTGATCGGCTTGGGCCGACCTGAAGCATCGCTCATCACGATATTCGCCAGCTCTTCGACCATATCGGGGTCTATCTGGCTGAGAACGTCCTCCATAAAGCCGCGTCGCGTGTCTGCGGGAGCCTCATTAAGGGACTTCAGTCGCAACGTAACTGAGGTCGCGTGGCAGTTCAGCTTCTCTCCAATGGAGGTCAGTGACATGCCGATGGCATTGTAGCGGAGAATATCCTCGTTAGAGGCCTTACGGTTGCGACGAAGAGCAGGAGTCATGGACGGCATCCCTGGTTTAGCGGCTTCCGTCTATCTACAACTTGAGAAAGATACAGATCAAGTTGCCCTAACTACAAGTTGTAAATAGTTTAGGTCGCTTTCGAGGTCATACAAAGCCAGATAAGCTCGATTGAGCCGAACTGATACATAACCCAGCTAGTCCTTCATGAGGATCAATGCGCTTCGATGCGCCTTCCAAATCGTTTTCCTGCTGGAATGTGATCTATCCGTCCCGCTCGATGACGTTTCCGACCGGAGGAACAGCCGCGAAGTACGATTCGACGCGACTGGAGCGCCTACTCAGCGCGTGTCTAGTGCTGGCGAGCCACGTTGAAGGAGCCTTTCTCCTGCAACTGCTCGCGCTGACAGCCGGTGGCGATCAGGTAAGGACGTGGGGCTGAGCAGCCCAAGTGAACCATCGACTCTAGGTACTCGGTGAGCAGAGCGCCCTTGCGGGCGTCTAACCGGACCCACCTTTCCGTACACCTTATCTATTCCGTCCTCACTGAGACTATCTCCCGTTAACGATCCTTACTCGGTCAAAGGATAGGACAAGAATTGCGCGTCCGCCCGGTGCAGCGTGATTGTCAGTCGTCAATTCGACCGCTTACGTCCCCAACTCCCCCCTTGCAGGGATCTTGCGTAACAGCTCCGCTACCTCGTTTCGGTGGCTGCGCTAGAGCAATCTACTCATCCACCTAGCTTCTGCTTCATCGCTGGATACGGGGACTTCCGTGGCTAAAAACACCTCCGCGGAACATCTGGGTCGATGGTTCACTGGGACTGCCCAGCGGTAGTTCAGGCTATTGGCATTCGCCGGCGAGCATCTTCCGATATTGGCGCCAGCCGTCGAAGTTGCCGTGCTCCTTGAGGTGATGCCACATACCGAGCTCCCCTTCTGCATGGACGCTTATCCACGTATCAGGGGTAGCCTGGTGCTCGGCCGGCGAGGCGTGCAGGGGCACCTGAGCCAGAAGGCGCTTGCAGAGCTCCACCTCCTCCTCATGCTCGGCGATGCGCCCGTCATGGGTCCGGTAGGAGACCCTGGCGCAGCGCGCGACCGAGATTGAGCGGGCCTCCTCGAGCGAGGCGCCGTGGATGTCGTATTCGACGTCATCCTGCTTGCCGTAGGGTTCCCAGTAGCCGTCCTCATAGTAGGGGAGGTGCCAACAGCCGGGGATCAGGAGGTGGTTGGCCTCGCTGCCGGCCATGGCCTTCTTCATCTCCTGAGCCAGGAGCTGGATCTCCGGCTGAGCATCCGGGTGGTCGCGCAGCGTGAAGAAGTTCGAGAAGTTCGTCGAGGTACACACCACGTTGATGTGGCTGAAGGGCTCGAGCAGCCGGTTCACGATCTGCTTGTGGTAACCGGCCGCGTCGAACGCCCGGGCGAACTCGATCGCTTTGAGCATGGCATTGTGCCACGCCTCCTGTGGAGGCATGTGCATGTTGCAGTCGGTCTCGTGATCGTAGCAGTGGACAGGAAGGTCGTGCTCTTCCCGCGCCTGCATGCCCGACTGGTTCTTGCCCCAGTGCATCGGGATGGCTGGGTCGCTCTCGATGTCCTGGATCAGGCGCTTCACCGGGATCGCCCGCGAGCTGCTGGCGTTCCGCGAGAACATCCGGTGCGTCATGAACTCCGCGTGGATGAACCGCGGATAGCGGAGCTGGAAGGTGGTCAGCCGGATGCCCTGCGGGCTTATGGAGTCGGCGATGATCATGGCGCTGATGGTCATGGGGTTTCCTCGTCGGGTTCCCAGCAGCGCTCCGGGCACTCATTGCGCCCGAAGCACATGGTGCAGCTCTCGTCCGCGGGCTCATCCGGATCGCATTCCGGACATTCCCGCGTGTCGCTGCACATGCTGCAGTTGATGAAAAGGCGCGGCATTAGGCCGCCTGGCTCATGTCGAGCTCCGAGCGCAGGCCCAGGTATTGCGGGTGTCGCGGACGCTCCTTCACGCCAACTGGGAAGAACTTGAACTTCACCAGCTGGCCGATCAGTGAAGGGCCCATGGCCCACAGTCGGACACGCTCCGCATCCGTGAGCCCCGGACCACCGCCGATGTCGAAGTCGATCTCCTCGAACTGCGTTCCCGGCAGGCCCACACATTCGAGGGCGCCCAGCGTGTTGAGGCCCGTCTTGTTCGCCTGATGGGAAGAGCGGGCAGTACGGCCGAGCTCGTTCGTGAAGGCCTCGTTGGCATTGTGCATGCGTTCCTTGACGCCGGTAATCCGGGCTTCGGCGTCTTCGTACCGCTTGACCTTGAGCAGCTCCTGGGAGCGCGTCGAGGCGCGGCCTTGCTTGTAGTGACCCATGGGATCACGGGTCATGATGCCCTCGTAGCCGTGCTCGAGGCACATGGCCTCGTAGGCGTCGAGGGTGGAGAGGTTGTGGATGGTCTGCTGCCCGAGGAGCACGACCCATTCCGGGGCGTCCGCCATGCGACGCTGCAGCTCAGCCTGGCGCGCGGCCGCGGGAAGCCCCGGCAGATCCCAGAGGTCGAAGACGAAGAACCGGAACTCCGGCTGCTTGTCATCGGACATCACCTGACTGACCGTGTTGCGATAGACGTCGTGGTCGGTGGGCTCGCCGACGATGAGCTCGCCGTCGAAGCCCTCAATGAGGCTCGCCCAGGCGAGAAAGAGCTCGCGGATGCGCAGGTTCGGCAGCACCTTCATCGAACGCGACATCGGCTGGCCGGACATGGCCATGCACCGGATGCCGTCGAGCTTCGGCGAGGCGTCGAGGGGGAAGCGAAGAGTCGCGGGATCGGCCTTGCCCGCGAGCATGGGCTTGAAATTCGACATGGGGTGGTCTCCGGAAAGTGGGCTGAAGGCCGCGAAAGCGACCCCCAAACACCCACTTTCCGGACCTATTTCCCTCGGTTGACCGCCTGGCGCGGCAGAGACGGCTTCCCGATCTTGGGTGCCGCCGGCGCCGGCCGGTTGGTGTCGCGTGGCCGCGGGAACTCGGTGCTAGGACGCCGGCCCCCATCCCCGCTGAAGAAGGTCGGGATCCAGAGGCGGTAGCCGGCGAAGAAGCTGTGATGCCAGCTCAACGGAAGAGGTCCGTCAGCGCCTTCGGCTTGAAAGCCACCAGCGCCTGGTAGCCGCCGATCCGGCTGGTCTCGCCGCCGACGTCGGTGATCATGACCTGCGGGACAGTGCGGTCAGCGCCCACGAGCTCCAGACGATCGTAGAGGGCATTGCGCTCCACAGGCCCCAGATACTCCACGGTGAAGGGTATCTGATGCTCGGTGAGCCAAGCTTTGGCCTGGTCGCAGTAGGGGCAAGGCCCCGTGCCATCGTCTGCTTTCGCATAGACGTGGATTTTCTCGCTCATTTCACCCTCCCACCTGCGTCGAGCTTTTCGCGCCCCTCGCGGTACATGATCTGCAGCGCGCGCCTCATGCTGGGCAGCAACCCGAGCATCCGAACTGCGCGATCAACCAGCCAGAATGCAGCCTCAAGCAGCCCGACAAAGGCCGAGAGCCCTATGGCGATGGCACCAACCCACCAGATAATCTGGTCGATCATGGGCTGCTCCCCTTCAGAGATTTGACCTTCACCGCCTTCACGGCCTTGTAGAGGTCGATGATGTCACCGTTCGAGTCAGGGAACGTGTCGTAGAACCCCACCTCATTGCTGACTCTGGACCGCACGTCCTTGATGACGGCGCGGGTGGGGAAGCCCATCGGCACACGAACATGCACCTCGAGCCTCACCACCTTGGTTGCGCGCCGGCTCATGAGTTGTTCCTACAGAATGGGCCGCAGTCCTCGGTGCGCCGGCAGCCGTCTGCAGAGCAGATGTCCTTGACGGGTCGCTCCTCCATCAGCTTGCAGGCGCTGTCCTCGATCGAGCGGTCGATCTCCATCATATCCTCGGGATCGTCCGCTTCGCCGGCGATCTCCAAGGCCTCTTCAGCCGTGTTCGCCTCGATCTCGAGGTAGCCTTGGCAGACCACGCGCGAGACGGTGGTCACGCGAATGCGATGCTTCATGCCGCGGCGCTCCCTGCGTTGGCCTCGTTGGCTGCGATCGCCTCGACGGGCCGATCTTCCTGGTTCTGGTAGCGACCGGCATAGACCGCCAGCTCCTGGACCTTGTGGAAGAGCACCTGGGCGATGCCGGAGCCAGCCGATATGTGGAGGACGTCGTTGCCGTGATAGACCAGCTCGAGCGTCAGGAAGCCCCGCCAGCCCGGCTCGATCACGGTGTTCAGGACGGATAGCCCCTTGCGGGCCCAGCTCGACTTGTCATGTACGACGCCGAGCAAGTTCGGCGGCATGTCGAACTCTTCGATCGCCGAGGCGATGACGAAGCGGCCTGGCTGGATCAGTGCCATCTCCTCGCCCTCGGGATCCCGGCCGACGCGCGTGACGGTGCGTTTGCCGTAGAGGTCGCGGCCGAAGGTGATGTCCTGCTTGATCCGGATGTCGTAGCCGGCTTCGGTCAAGCCGTGCGAGACGCCGTGGGCGTACCGCTTCTCGAGCAGCATGCCGCGGATCGGCGCTGACCTGTACAACTGCCTGCCGTTGTTGACCATGTGAACCTCTCAGCTGATGTGGATGACGCGCCCGAACTTGACGGGGATGTCCCTGTTGCGGATCGCGACCCAGATGACGGGGATGTTGAACGGCAGCGGCTCCATCGGCGCACATTCGAGGTCCGAGAAGATGATCGCCGCCGTCGGCTGGTGCTTGATGATGTGCTCGCGCACGGGGCTCAGCTTCGTCCCTCCCCGGCCGACGACCTTGATGCCGAGCATCTCGTCGCCTTCCCGGTAGGTGTCGTGCTTGACGATCCTCGTGTCGAACTGGATCAGGTCCATCTGCATGGGCCGGAACACGTCCCACACGTACTTGACCTCGGAGTTGAAGCGCTGGGAGTCCTCGTAGGAGATCGAGCCCGACGTGTCCTCGTAGTAGAAGAGCTTCTCGAGGCGCCCTTCGTCCCTGACGCGGGAGGGGAGGTAGAAGTCCTGGAAGCGCCGGTTCGGCCGCGACCAGGTGTAGTCTTCCTCGGCCAGGTCGCTCATGAAGGCCGAGAGCTCCTGCTCCCACGGGATGATGGGCTTGAGGAACGTGTTGATGATGTCCTCGAGGTCGCCAGGGATGGTGCCAGGGGCTCCGGCGGCCTTGGCCTGGTGGACAGCCCGCACGGCGTTGTTGACGACCTGGGCGTTCGTCTCCTTGTCCGCTGGCCGCATGTCCGGCACGTAGTTGGCCGGCACCTTGCAGGCGTTCTTGACCAGGTCGTCGTAGATGTCCTCTTCGACCCAGCCGGCATACTTCATGTCGCAGCAGATCCAGCTCGCGATCTCGCCGAAGTCGTAGCCATCGGCCACCAGGTCGGTGTTGATGCGGTGGTCGCAGGCGACGTTCCAGAGCCGCGGGTCACGCTTGCCCTGGCGCGGGCCGTGGATGCGGGCCGGGTGCCAGAGCTCGTGAACCAGGACGGCCTTGCGCACGGGCTTCTCGAGACCCAGGAAGAACCTCGGATCCCACCAGAGCCTGACGCCGTCGGTGGCGGCCGTGCCCATCCCCTCTTCCCAGAGGAACTCCATCGAGCACATCAGCGGCGCCATGAAGGCCGCGTTGTTGCCGATGAAGACCTCGCTCTTGGTTCGGTCGAGCTCGCGCTGCAGGAACTGCGGGTCGATGTCGCCCGTGATCCGGGCCCGGATGTCAGCGACGCTGGCCATTAGAGCTTCAGCGCCCGGACGCGCTCCCGCAGATGGAAGAAGGCGTCGTTCCGATGAGGCGAGTTGTCCGGCATGTTCTCGATGAACCACCAGAGCGCGCTGGTGATGTGCATCTTGCCGAGCCGCTTGATGACCGACTCCGAAGGCGTCAGGGGAGTCACCATCGTCGCGACGTGGGTGACGTTGCAGGGCTCCTGGTTGAGGCAGGAGTACCAGCGCCGATCGGCAGGCGCTGCTTCATACCAGCCGGAGAACACCACCTCGGGGTCGTCCTTGTGGCAGAGCAGCATGATTTCGCCCGTCTGGTGCTGCAGCCCGAGGGCCTCCCAGCCGGCGTCGATGAGGTCAGCCATCCTTCGTGATCCCTGTGATTGGCGCTTCCCAGACGCGTGGGTTGTGCTTGATGCCGGCCGCGATGAGCTTGGCCTTGTCCAAGGCCTCTGCGATTTCCAGGGCTTCGACGAAGTGCGTGGTGACGCGCTCTCCGGCAGCCTTCTGGTCCTCGGACTGGCCGGCGCCGGTGGAGAAGGGCCAGGTCTCGATGGTGATGCACCAGCGGCTCATGCGACCGCCTTCGCCCAGATGAGCGTCCGGTCCTTCTTCTTGGGCCGGAAGTGCTCGAGGGCTTTCTGCCGCGCCGCGCCCAGCGAAGGGGCGTAGCAGCGGACCTTGTTGGCGCTGAGCCCGATCTCGTACTCGCCGTCGATCGGGCCCCGCTTGGGGCTGATGTTGATGATGTGCGGCTCGGAGCGCACGCGGCGCAGCGAGTCCAGCGAGATGCTGTGGCTCATTGCGCGTTCAACCGGATGTCGGGGATGAGCACCGTCGGGTTGAAGGTCACCCGGTAGCGGTAGGTGCTCGCCGGCGCCGGATCCATCTGCTCGCTGATGTAGGAGACGGTCGTGCCCAGGCCGAGATGATGGCGCTTGAACTCGCTTCGGCCGGTTTTGCAGATGACGACGAGGGCGGTGCTGCGGATCTCGAGCGAGCAGTAGCCCTCGATCACCAGCATCGACTGGTTCGTCATGCCGTTGATGAAGGTGATGCGCCGATTGATCTCGAAGTTGTCGGCCGCACGAGACAGGTTCTCACTCGCCACGCGGGCGGGATCATCGCAGGCAGCCAGGAGCACGGTGCTGGACAGAGCCAGCACGCTGAGAAGACGCTTCATGGTGTGTCCTTTTCGTAGGCGCCGGTCGGCACCTGCTGGTCGTAGGGCCTGAGCGTCCACCCATTGGCGTCGAGCCAGGGATAGAGGTCAGCAAGGGAGGTGAAGATCGGGGAGATGGGTTCCCAGCGCGGGTGTCCGCCGAACTTCGCGAGGAACGTGCCGGTCTCTCCTGAGACAGCCCGGCACTGGATGACGACATGCCCGATGAGCATCAGTCGTTCAGGTATTTGGCGAGCTTCAGCTTCGCCTGGCGCATGGCCGGGTGCGTCTTCAGGTGCGGAAGGCGGCTGCCGACAGCGCGGAAGAACAGGACCGTGAAGTCCATCGGGAAGCGGCTCATGTAGGTCGAGATCTTCTCGAAGTTCGAGGCCTCGACCTTGTCCATGAGGTGGGTGACGGTCGCCCACATCAGGGTGTTGTCGTTCGGAACCGCCGTGCCGGTGGGGTCTTTGACCACCTCCTTCACGTCGATGAGGGTGGTATAGACCTTGGCGAACTGCACGAAGTCCACGGCCACGCCGGAGGTGATCGTGCCGGCGTAGAGGGCCACCTTGCTCTCGGGGATGTCCTTGCCCTTGACCAGGCGGTTCATGAACTCCCAGGTGCGCGGGCAGCAGAACGTCTTGTCCTGATGGTCGGGCTTGAAGTCCATGAGCTTGCCGGGATAGCGGCTGAGGTAGCCGATGATCCGGTGGTCCCAGCCCTGCTTGAGGGCGATGTCCTGGATGAACTCTTCCTCGTGGCCGTCGAGGGTCATCTCGAGCCAGATCACGCGGGACTGCAGCGCCGTCGAGATCGAGTTCACGATCGCGCGATCGGTGGCCAGGTTGCCCGCGGCCGCGAGGACGGTGTTCGGATGCAGCGGGTGCTGGCCCGTCTTCTTGTCGAGCAGCAGCTTGTAGAGAGCCGCCTGGACGGCGCGGCCGGTCGAGTTGATCTCGTCGAGGAAGAGGTAGAAGCCGTCCTTGCCGTCGGGCACGGGCGTGCTGGCGATCGGGAAGACGTCCTGGAACGGGGCGAAGGTCGCCACGCCGCCGGACACGTCGGGGATGCCGTTGTAGTCGGCCGGGTCGGAGCCCGCGGCGCGGTGGTCGATCAGGTGCAGGTTCAGCTCGTCGCAGATCGAATGGTTGATCGCGGACTTGCCGATGCCCGGTGAGCCGAGCACGCACGGAATGAGCCCCTCGTAGAGGCACTCGACCATGAACTCGCGCACCTGCCGCGGCGAGCAGCGGTACATATTGGTGGCGCCGACGTTCTGGGCGCTTACGGCTGCACTCATGCGGGGACTCTTCCTGGGTTGGAGAAAAGAAAAGGCCCGCTCCCTTGCGGGAGCGGGCCTCTGATGGGTCGGTCTGTGGAAGTTGAGCTATCCTTGGGAGGCTCTCACGTCAGCTCGGAGATCCATCCGGACGCCGAGCGCCAAACAAAGAGCTGCCAAGGGCAGGTACGCGCGATAGCCTTTCCCCCGGAGCATGTTGAGCACCTGGGTGCGCGGCACCTGCAGCATGTCGGCGAGCTGTTCCTCGGAGATCCCGCGCTCGGCCATGGCGAGCAGGAGCAGGCCTCCCGTCCGCAAAGCGAACCGCTTCGCCTCGGCCTCGACCCCATCCGGGGTGACCTCGATCGTGGTGATGGTCAGAGCGTCGCTGCTCATGTTGCTGGTTCCTCGTCCGGCAGGGCCTCGGCCTCGAACTCCATCTCACCATGTTGGTCACCGCACTCCCAGTCGTGGATCGGATCGCAGGCCTCAAACTTGTTGCTGGTGAGCATGTCCTGAACCTGGCTGATGGCCTGCTCTTCGGTGTCGGCCTCGACGGTGGTCGCGGTGTGCTCCCAGGCCAGGCGGGAGACGATCACATTGAATTTCGGCATGGTCTATCTCCCGAGGATCTTGATCGCCATGACGATCAGAAGGGATGGAAAGGGAAGGAAGAGAGAGGCCGCGACCAGTGCCATCGCCGCGCGCTCGCGCAGCGATAAGAGGCCCATCATGGGGCTTTGTTCGGCATCATATTCCCCTGCAAAAACAACCACAAAAAGGCTGAGCCATCTTGGAGTCACTGCAGGAAAAAATAGGCCCAGATCACCAGCTGGATGCCGGTGATCTGGGCCTTTGGTTCAGCTCAATGCGTATTCGGTCTCGAGGATCTCGGGCGCGAGGTTCGCGTCGAGCTTGGCGTCATCCCACCTGTCGCCGGTGATCTGGCTGAGGAGGTCCGCGAGCAGGGAGCTCGAGGCGATCTCGCTCAGCAGGTTGTTGTACTGGCGCCGCAGGTCGTTGCCATAGTTGGGCAGGCACCTGAAGCAGTCGTGCGTGGTGAGCACGTTGAAGGGCTTCACCGGCAGGCTGGCCAGCAGCCGCTCGATCGCGATCGGATCGACGAGCTTGATGGTGTCGCTGTCGATGTGCGCGAGGATGCGCGCCGAGAGGAAGCCGGTGCGCTGGTAGTGAGCCCAGAGGATGGGAACCAGGTGGAGCGCCTCCTTCTTCTCCTCGGCCTGCAGGTAGTGGTCGCTGTCGCCGGCGAGCATGTCGCGCAGCAGCTGGATCCACTGGGGATCGTAGGCGCAGCGGCGCACCATCTCACGCACCAGCATGCCATCGACCGAGTGCGTGGCGTTGGCGCCCAGGCTGCGGCCGCGTTCCTTGGGCTCATTGACCTTGCGGAAGGCGGTGAAGCCCTCCTCGAGGAAGCTGAAGCCCATCTCGACGGTGTTCATGACCTTCACGCGGACGTGGAAGTTGTCCGGCAGCACCCAGTTGTGCTCGGTGGCCTTCGGATCCCAGAGCTCGAGGAACATCTTGTTGAGGATCCACACGCCTGGCGCCTCCTCTTCCATGGTCTCGAGGAAGATCTCGTAGAGGTCGCCCTCACCGAACACTTCCTTGGGCACCTCAGAGGAGCCGTAGCAGGAGGTCATCACGGCACGCTTCAGCTCCTCCGCGTCGATCACCGAGGTGTCGATGCCGGCGGCCTTGGCCCGCTCCACCATCTTCTCGTAGATGACGGTGTAGGCGTTCTCGCGGTCGCCCGAGCTGACGACGTTGCAGAGTAGTGCAGCTCGCCGATCGCCGGTGAGTGCCGAGAGGATCTGGATGCCCGAGGCGGTGGCGTCCAGGGAGATGGGGTAGCCCGAGGCCTCACCGCGCTTGGTGGCCTCGTAGGCGCGCACGCCGGCGAAGTAGAGCGCCGGGTCTTTGGCCTTTGTCTGCAGGGCCATGAGCGCGTCCTCGTTCTGGTCGAACCAGGCGAGGCGATCTGCCCAGGGCTTCTTGTCCAGCCCGAAGCTGCTCGCGACGTCGATCTTGAGGTATTCCAGGCCGGTGAAGAGCTGCATGTGATCGCTTTCCTTGGTTCAGGGATGTGTGAGGCCGAGGGCGCTCAGGATGGTGATGGTGGTGGCGCCGGCCATGAAGAGCCGGATGAACATGAGGGTCAGGTGCAGTGGCACTTCAGCTGCTCGAGGTAACTCTGCAGCTCCTCGATGCGCTTCTTGGTGGCCTTGCCGAGGCTCACCCGTTCCAGCACCTTCCCGACGAAGGCGCGCTGCACGACGAGCTCGCCATCGGCGTTGATGCTGATGTCGGAGTCTCGGCCGATCGTGATCCAGACGCTACTCATCCTTCGACGACCCCCGTGGTGTGATACATGGCGGCTGAGCCCACCTTCTGATGTCCCAGTCCGCGGATCAGGTGAAAGCCACTCTCCTGATGCTTGAGGACGACACCGTAGGTATCGAAAGGGCCTCCGATAATGACGTGCTCGCCTGGGTTCGCTTTCGTCTTCAGCTGGTAGAGATTACCCATCGACGACCTCCTTATCGGCGAACTCGATGACGGCCTTGTTCCAGGGATTGCCTTGGTAGTTGACGTGATATCCCTGGCTATAGGTGCGTCCTCGCTTGCAGTATTTGTGGGTGAGGTAGAATACGTTGCCGTGCTCGGTGAGCAGATCCATAACGTCGTGCGCCACGCGATCGTATTTGAGAAAGGCCCGCTTTCGCTGGATGAACTTTTCCTGCGTCTCGTCGGTCTTCCTCTTGTCCAGGTTCTTCCACTTGTTGTGGAGCATCTGGGCGCATTCCGTGTTGATGCTCAACGGCACCTGGTTCACCACGTTGAGGTGGTCCAAGCACACGTCCTCGTCGTGGTGGTTGTCCTTCAGGATCACCGACGAGTTGTGGATGAGATAGCCGGAGGTCCGGTTGTTCCGGACGGCCTGCGGCTGCGTCACCATGGGCAGCGGGTACTGGTAGCGATCGAGGTCGAGCTGCACATGCGGCGCGACGCCGAACACGGTGGTGAGCATCTTCAGGCGCGGCGACCAGTCCACCAGGTCCGCATCGACGGCCTTGAGGATCATGTCCGCGGTGAGCTGCGCGTCGCTGAAGTGGTGGTAAAGCAGGCCCACGATGGTGGGCAGGTCGGCCTGCTTGTGGAGAGCCATCTGGACCAGCAGGTCCAGGCCGAACTGGCCAGGGATGCCGAGCTCCTCGAAGGTCTTGAGGAAGTCCACGCTCGGCTCGCTGATGAACTCCTCGCGCAGCCGCTTCAGCAGCTGGTTCTTAGAGTAGAGCTTCTCGAGCTCCACCTGGCGGGTGGTGAGCGCCTGGTCGTGCGTCTTCATATCCGTGTCAATCATGACCGTGATCTCCTGCTTCTGGTTCGATGTTGGGTAGGCTGGTGGGCTAGGCGGTCTCGAGCTTATCGGCCGTCGCGAGGATGCCTTCGATCAGGGCATCGTCATCGGAGATGTGGATGCCTTCGTTCGAGAGGGACTCCATGAGGAGGGTCTTCAGGGTCTGCACGTCGCGGAAGGTGAGCTTCTTGATCCGGCCGCCGATCTCACGCAGCGCGGGATTGGCTGGAGTGGTGGTCATGGGCTGAGCCTGCCGGCCCGTTTGGGTGTCGCGCATTGTGCAGCTTCCTTGGTTCAAAATGATTGGGGATGTGGCTCAGCAATCAGCCACGAAAAGGACTGAGCTCAAGTTGTGCTGAGTAAATGATATCTACAGTTCTGAGGGTATGTTTGATGTAGCCCCCTACACTGCGCGCGGTATAGCTCTTGACTACCCGTCATGACTGAACAGGGAATCAAGATATGTCTGTAACCTTTCCGCGCCGCTCGGTAATTGACGTCCTTGAGGACATCGCCAACGGGATCAAGATGGACCTGCCTGATGGTGCCAGTGGCTTCCCGGTGGTGGGGCCCGTCACCGATGAGCAGCTCCGGGCTACGCCGGTGCCTGTTGCTGGTCCCCTCACGGATGCTCAGCTGCGCGCGGCGGCTGTTGCTGTGTCGCTCACGGGCTCCGCGACCTCAGCTCTCCAGACTACGGGCAACACCTCTCTCGCCTCTCTCTTGGCGGCTGGACCTGCTGTGGTGGTGGGAAACGCCATCACGCGCGTGGCGGACGTGCTCCCGTATCTCGCAGGCGATCTCATCGCCAACAACCTGACGGCTGGGAGCGTGACTCCCATCACCCTTGGCGCGGCGCGCGCTTCCAATCTGCCTGTCCAGCTGCGCCGGGCCCGCCTCACGGTGTCGGGTGCTGCTTCGCCCTGGGCTGGTGCCACGGTGCGCGCGCACTTCTACTCGTCTTCGCCGGTCTCGGCCGTGGGTGATAACGGCGTCTTCCAGACCCCCGTGGCTGGGTATCTCGGCTACATGGACATCACGCTGGATCAGACGCGCAGCGATGGTGTGTTCGGTGCTGGTGCGCCTGGCGCCGGCGGCGAGATCACGACCCTCCCCGTGGCGAGCGGTGTGAACGTCTTCGCCCTGCTGGAGACGCGATCGGCTGTCACGCCGGCCTCGGCCAGCATCTTCACGCTGACCCTCGAAGTGTGGCGCGGCTGAGATGATCCCCTCCCTCTGCGCGCCGATACTGAGCCTGCGGCGTAAGGCGTTCCCGCTGAGTGCGGATGGCTATCTCTCGCCAGGCTTCACCTTCAGCCGCGCCACAGCGGCCACCTTCGTCGATAGGTCGGGCGTCGTCAGCTTGGTGGGCCCCAATGTCCCGCGCTTCCAGGATGGCCGGCTTCTTATGGAGGGCGATCGGGTGAACCTCTGGACCAACTCGCAGCAGCTCCCCGCAGCAGCTGGTCTCGGAACTGGTTACAGCACAGCCGCCGTCGAGGCAGCTTTCACCTATGCCTATGGTGCTCAGACTGACTATGCAGGGCGCGGAGTGCTGGGGAAGGCCATCCGCTTCAACGGTGCCCCGGCGGCGGCGGGCGTCACGCGCCCTATGTCCTACACCATGGCTGCGGCCTCCATGGCAGCTGACACCGAGTACGCCATCTCTCGGTATGCTGCATGGACGGGCGTCGGCACACCCACAGGGGTGACCACTATCCTGCGGTCTCTCGGGGCCTTGTCCAATCCCACCGGGCCGAGCTTCGACTACAGCGACACAGCTCTCCGGCGGTATGTGATCCAACGGGTCACGACATCGGTCCCCGACGCCATCAGCATCCAGCAGAACAGCAACTATCTCGCCGGCGCCAACGATCTCGAGCAGTTCATCGGTGGGGACCAATTCGAGGCGGGTCTCTTTCCGTCCTCGTTGATACCCACGACGGGTGGGGCGGCAACCCGCTCGCGCGACATTTGCGCGGGTCCGCTCATTGGTCTTGGGCTGCCAGCCATGGGCTTCACGCTGTACGGCTCCACGGTCTTCGTGGGCGCAGGACAATCCTCAATCCACCAACCCATCTTCACGGTGGATGCGGGTGCGACGACGGCTCGTTGGTCTCTCTATGCTGATGGAACTGGCGTCCGCATTCGCAAGGACGGGGGTGGCAATACGGCAATCCCGATTGGCACCATGACGCCAGGGGTTGTGCTGCGCTGGGCCGCGTCGTTCGATCTGATCAACATGGTCATGAGCGCCTGCGTTGCTGGTGGTGCTGTCGGAACACAGGGCAGTCCTGGCGTTGCGATGACTCATCTTCGTATCGGGAACTCCGCCAGCACAGCCGCGCCTGGGTTCAACGCTTCGGCTATCTGGGCGCTGCCCTACGCTGCGACCGCTATGCAACTTCCCTCCATCGCCGCAGGTGCTCCATGAGCTGGACCTATACGTTCCACCGTTTCGAGGACCGCACGGTCTTCGAGAAGGCTCTGGCCACCAAGGGATGGATTGAGGGCGTGCCCGAGCACCTGGTAGCCCTTGATGTGCTGGGCACCCTCTTCAGACAGGGTGAGGCAACTGGCTCTGATCCGGAGACGGGAGAGCCTGTTTACTCGCGGATCGAACGGTCGGGATGGCACGTCAATGCCGCCTGGAACGGTGAGGATATGCCTCCCGAGTTCAAGGCTGCGGAGGTCTTCCCGGTGACCCCTAACCAGGTCTTCTTCACAGGTTGATAGGTAGAGAGGCCGAGGGTGTGATGCCCTCGGCCGCCTTTGTATTCAGAGCCCCTGAAGATGGTCGTGGATCCAGGCTAGGCGCGCCTGGTTCTGCCAGGTCGCCTGCCTGGTCTTTTCATCCCAGAAGTGCAGGTGGTTCCCCTCGTTGAAGGGGAAGGTAATGCACAGCCCCGCGGCCTTGAACTGTCGCTTCATCTCGAAATAGAGGCTACTGCTCTCGGGATGTCCGGCGCTGCCGCCCATGTAGGCCATGAGCATGCCGCAGAGGCACGTCTGGTTGCGGAGGAAGCGCCCATTCGAGGGCTCTATCCCTTGGGTGAGGTAGCGGTGGACCGAGGAATAGAACTCGGTGAGCTCTGGGCTCTGCACGCAGAGCGGATACTTCAGGAGCATCGGACGTGAGCCTTCTATGGCGCTGAGGGTGTCGGTCCTCAGCGCCTTGGTTCGGGTGAATTGTCGGGGTGGAGTGCGGCTCAGGCGGCGTAGAAGATGTCTTCGGTCGAGATGTAGGCGCGCTTGCCGCCGAAGTTCACGTAACCGACGGTGGGCACGAGTTGCTCGTCGGCGATGCCGCAGCTGTCACTCGCCTGGTCCTCGAGCATGGCCAGGTTGGCCAGCAGGCGGGTCATGTAGGGTGGCGAGACGAAGTGGATCTCGCGGCGCTCGTCCAGCTCATCGAAGATCAGGGCGTCCACGGCACGCTGCCAGGGCAGCATCCCATTGGCTCGGTCCCAGCGGTCATCGTCTTCGCGATACCCATCCTCGATGTGGCTCCAGCGGGTCGTGCGCTTGTGCCAGAGACCCTCGGCGAGGTAGCTGGGCAGGCTCTCCTGCTGCTCGCGGTCGAGTGCCCGCGCCTCCTCGGGCGTCTCGTAGTCGGGCATGGGCGGGTTCAGGCGGTTGGGTGTGGCTCGGTGGTAGCCCACGACGCACATGGGGCAGCTGCAGGGCCGGTTGTGGGTGCTGGTGTTCTTGCCCACCCGGCGCAGGTCGCTGAGGTATTCGACGACGAACTCACTGCGCATGCCCATGGACATGATCCGCTTGGTTCGGGCCTTCAGGCGCGCATTGTGGGCCCGGCGATCGGCTCGGCTGTGGCGCGGCGTAGGGTTGCTGGTGAACAGGAAGAAGGTGGTCTTGATCTTCTTGGCGCGGCGCTTGGGCATGAAAATGCTCTCCTCGTTCCAGGTTCTTAAGCTAACGCTTGGTTTTAGGTGCGGTCCCTCCAATAAAGCATGAATATGGATGCTTAGGTTTTAGAGGGTTGGATGGGAAAGTTGGCGGCTGCTCAACTTGGTCTATCTTGTGAGACAAGCCCCTGGGCAGCCTCCATGCCCTCGAAAGGATCATGATGACTGCCCAGGTGGTGGCCTACTCGATCAGGCGAAGGCCTTGACCAGGTAGGCATTGTCGGCCGGCGCGACGGAGGTCTCGGTGGCCACCTTGCGCAGCTGCACGCGCAGGTTCAGCACCACCTCGGTCTCGCCCGGCGCCATCTGGGTCGCGTGCTCCATGAGCTGGCGCCAGAGGTCCAGCTGCGCCTGCACGTAGGGCGAGTTGGAAGCGGCGCTGGGCAGCTTCAGCTGGTCCAGTGCGATGCCGCGACCGGGCAGGCTGAGGAAGTCCTCGACCGTTTCCGACTGGCCATCCGGGCCGGGACGCTGCACCTGCAAGGGGATGCCCACGTTCATCCAGATGTCGGCCGGGACGAAGTTGTCCTCCATCGCCGGGCCACCGTTGTGACCGCGGTTGCCGAAGGGCATCGCGCGACGGTTCTGGGTGATGCCACCCGGCTGAGCGCCGCGGCCCTGATAGGTGGGACGCGAGGCGCCGTAGTCCTGCTCGAAACGCGACATGGTGGTTCCAATCATCGAAGGTGGGCTGATGCGCCGCGCGCATGATCAGACCGGGTTTGCAAGAACAAGAGGACCATTCCTCCCATCCTCAAAGGCCAGAGGCCGAACAGCCTCCAGCAAAGAGAAGAGCAATAAAGAAAGGGAGAGGACGCCCGACGTGTAACTGATGGGCGATCGGTTGAAGTGCTACTGTATCCAACCGATGTGGTAGCGCTGGCCACTGTAGCTGCAGTAGGCCGTGACCTTCCCCGTCGCGCCGATACGCGCCTGCGACAGATAGTTCTCCGCGCAGAAGTTCTGCACGGCCCGGTCACCGGAGAACCGATGAACGATGCCACCCTGCTCGAAGTGAACAGGCGTGGCCTCATCCGCGATGAAGTCGGCCAGGCCCTCCTCGAGATCAACGACCTCGTCGAGATGGGCGAAGGCACGGTCGAGGATCGCGTCGAGATCCCCGTCGGTGGGCTCGAGATAGGAGAGGTGCTGGGACATGGTTCAGCCCACCTTCTTCATGGGCTGCCCGGCAGGCAGGCCGTAGTAGGGACCACCATCGTCGATCCGGTCTTCGAGATAGGACGCCCTTGAACGGGAGAACTGTCTCGCTCTCACCGTAGGCCGAGACAGGGATCGAGCCGCGCAGACGCTCCTGGCCCGGTAGCAGAGGCTGCTCGTCCTGCGGATACAGGCCAGGCACCGTGCTCAAGCGCGCCATATACCCCTCGTAGGTGGAGATCTGCTCGGGCTTGGGGCCGGGCTCGTAGGACTTGGCCAGGGCATGCAGCAGCCAGAACATGGTGAAGCTCACCGAGCTACCGCTGAACAACGTGATGCGAGTGATCCCGCCCATGTCCGACCAGAAGATGCCGAGCAGAACCCCGAGGTTGAGGCCTAAGAACAGAAAGAGAACAGAGCAGGCGTAGAAGATCGTGCGCAGCATGTGCGGCTCCTATGGTTCAGGTTGTTGGGGAAGGGTTCTCGGAACTAGTCCGAGTGGACGATGAAGCAGTCGCGCTTATGCAGGCGCGAACGTACTTCGGCAGGAAGGTTACTTCCTGGTTCCTTGATGGGATCTACGAGCTCGAGCGCTGCGTTGTTGGAGTAGCGCAGCTCTTCGGCATGCTCGGTGCCTGGGACTATGGAGTTGAGGCGCCCGTCAGGTGTCTTACGCTCGCCTGTGCCCCAGGGAATGATCGGAGTCCGCGCATGAGGGATCCTGCTCATGGTCAGTTCCCTCCCGCGAGCTGGCGGCAGAGGTTGAGATGGCACTCCTCCAACCACGGCTCCTCTTCGCCGTAGGGAATGTACTCGTCGGTGATGATGAGCTTGATCTCGAGCAGGTTGTCCTCGAATGGGTGCAACCAGCCACCGTCACGATCGTCCTCATACTGAGCAAGTGTGAACGGGTTCTCTACGTCCGGTTGGACATCACACAATGACTTGAGGGGCATCCGACTCTCCTTGGTTCAGAGGGCCTGATTGCCCTCATCCACAAAGGCCGGAGGCCAGCAAGTTGAACTTTATGAGACGTGCCCAAGGGACAGGTGCAATGGACCTATCCTTTAGGTGCTGCTTCGTTTGGGTGAGCATCAAGATAGGATGCAGAGTTGGCAGACCATCAGACACAGCTACTAGTTTGGTGCATCTCAACCATCACTCTCTCGTGTAGAGCTACCCATCGGGATAAGTTTAACTACACGGCTACACGGTGCTCATGATGGGACTGATGAGCGTAATGCCTCACCTTCGGTTCGGCTTGGGTAATACCCATCTCATACTCTGCCCATCATGAAGCAAGCTACTTCCCTGCCCGGAGCTGGTGTCCAGGAAGGGAAGCACGTAGTTCAGCCGAAGCGCTTGTTCGCGCCGTGGATTATATAGACGAGGAACAGGTTCGCGAGAGCGAGACCGGCAGCGAGGCAGGCGAGTTCCGTGTAACCCATGGTGAGGTTCTCCTTGTGTGATGTCTGATGGTTGGGAGTGCCCACTCAGCCGGAACTGAGTGAGCTGGTAGTTAGGCGTTGGCCGTCTTGAGGCGCCGTGCCTTGCCGTCTTCGACAGCCTTGGCGATGGCGTCGTAGCTGGTCTTGTAGTGCGTGTGGTGCTGCTCGGACTGCGCGCAGAACCGATCGACCTCGATCTTGGTCGCGGTGAGATCCTGTGCCGTCTCGGCCAGGAGACGCTGGGTGAAGATGGAGTTGTCCGCGTCGATGCGTTCCGCCTGGTGCTCGAGAGCGCTGGAGACGTAGTTGTCGAGCATGGAGATGCCCTTGGTAGCTGCGCCGAAGACAGAGCCGACGGTGTTGGCAGCGGTGGCAATGGTGCCGAGCAGCGAGCCCGTGGTGGTGCGGATGGAAGCGACCTGCATGGTGTGGATCCCCTGGATCAAGGTGGGGGCCCTATTACCCCCACAAAGGCCGGAGGCCGGGGGGTGGTTTTGTTCACGCGTGTAGTGGGCGTGTAAACTACTCGCAGACGTCAGTACGAGAAATCCTAGAACCCTTCCTAAAATATATGCAGAATTTCTCTACTACTGCTCTTCCTAAGTTTAATACCTAACTTCGCCGTTTAGTCTAACTCTATAGGGTTAAAGTTAAGAATAAGAAGACAAGTAAGAAAGAGAAGAGATCTAGGCATAGCTTCGCCCTGACCATCCCATCCTTCGTTTGAAAGTGGAGTGGCTGACCCTTGGAAGGGTAGGCTGGAGTACCTGCGCTGGTGAGTCGAGACTTAGGGGAGGGTTTCGCCGGCGGGAAGGGGAAAAGCTGGTTCGCTTGGCTCAAATTAGAAAGAGCCCACCAACCTCCCCTGCTGGGCGAAGTCGGTGAGCTCGTTCGTGTCCGGCGCTGCTGCTTGCTTTTGCTCTGCTTTTCTCTTCGGGCGGATGGTCTCTCAACCACCATCGGGGAGTGGGCACTCCTCTGCTGGATCGTTGCCCGCGCACCCAGGCCGTACTCGGCGGGGAACCAGGGGCAGCTCGATCTGGCTCCATCAAACTTACACAGGAGAGGGAAGGTTGCAAGCTTAAACCTATGGATATGTTGAAGAAAAAACGGGGCGTAGATCGAGGCCATCCACGACTCCTGTTCGCACGCCATCCAACAAGTCCTGTTCAAGTAATGCTGATTAGTAGGTACGATAAGTAGCGCCACACGATACACCACCTAAAGCACATATCCCGTTGCGAAGGTGGTTAGTCATGGACGTTACTGAGGCTATGTTAGAGGAACGCGCCAAGGCGCCCCGCGTGACCTTGCAGCAGGTGAATGACTTCATCTCCTCGGAGCACTACTTCACAGCCCGCGACGGCGCGCTCGGTGCGTTCCTCATCGAGGCCGGTGCGATCACCAAGGAGGGCGAGACACCGCTCGAACCCGGCACCGAGATGGGGATGTTCATCCCCGCGCCCCTCGAGCTGCTGACCTTCTGCGTGCTGGTGCTGGCCAACGGCTTCACCGTGACGGGCCAGGGCGTCTGTGCCGATCCGGCGAACTTCGACGCGCAGATGGGCCGCGACCTCGCGCGCAAGGACGCGGTCAACAAGATCTGGCCGCTGCTCGGCTTCGAGCTGCGCACCAAGCTGGCTGCCTTCGAGCAGGCGGCCGCCCTCTCGGGGGAGACCTCGGAGCGGCTGCAGTGAACGCCGCCAAGCCGGATGACGTTCGGCCCCTCGAGATCGGTGATCGGCTGCGAGACAATGACCCGCGAATGCCCGGCCGCATCCTCACGGTCGTGGACTTCGTCGATGTCAGCGGCATTCGTATGGCCGCCTGCCGCACCGGCGCGCGCAACGTGAAGGTTTCGCTCACGCGGATCTTCCTCGACGACAAGGAGCGGCGCACCGGCTTCTCGCGGGTGAACCCGTCGTGACCCGACCCACGATCGAGGAGATCGTCGCGGTCTATGAGCGCCTTGGTTCGGTCGCTGCCACAGCGCGCGAGTTGAACGTCGCTCGCTCCACCCTACGCGACCGACTGGCCGCGGCGAACGTGTCGCTCCCCGCCCAGGGGTTCGAGGTCGCGAACGAGACCAAGACCTTCGATAAGCACGGCGAGCTGATCCGCCAGAGCATCCGGACGAAGGCGGCGCCCGGCGCGAAGCACGAGATCCCCGAAGGTCACAGCGTCAAGGGCGAGTCCGCCCTGTTGGACCCGAAGGGGAACGTGGTCCTGAAGTGGGTCAAGACCCGAGAGGACGCGCTGGGCGCCGGGCTGGTCGAGGCAATGACCTCGGCCATGGAGAAGTTCACGGGGGCCGCGCCCCTCGTCGCCCCGCCAGCCGACGCCCGTGACGACATCCACACCCTCTACCCGCTCGCGGACCTGCACATGGGGATGTACTCCTGGGCGGCCGAGACGGGTGGCGACTACGACGTCGAGATCGCGAGCAAGCGAGCCAAGGACGCCTACCGCTCCCTGGTCTCACTGGCTCCGCGCAGCCGCAGCTGCACCCTGCTCAACCTCGGCGACTTCTTCCACGCGAACGACCAGAAGAACGTCACGCCCGGCCACGGTCACCAGCTCGACGTGGACGGCCGGCACGCGCGGGTGCTCGAGGCCGGCGCTGATCTCCTGCTCGAGGTGATCGGCATGTTGCTCGAGCACCACTACGACGTGGAGTTCGTCTGCCTCGCGGGGAACCATGATCCCACGGTGGCCGACGCCTTGCGCGTGGCGATGCGCCTCTACTACCGCGGCCATGGCCGGGTGACCGTGGACGGCTCGCCGGCGATCGCCTGGTACAAGCGCTTCGGCACCAACCTCATCGGCGCGACCCACGGCCACACCATCAAGCAGGCGGATCTGCCCGGCATGATGGCGTTCGATCGTGCCGTGGACTGGGGCAAGACCAAGCACCGCCAGTTCTTCACGGCGCACATCCACCACGAGCGCGCGGTCGAGAAGGCTGGCGTGCGTGTGGAGTCCTTCCAGACCCTCGCGAGCCGGGACGCCTATGCGGCCGCCGGCGGCTGGCGGTCAGGCCAATCCATCCAAGCCATCACCCTCCACCACGAACGCGGCGAGATCGCCCGGTCGCGCGTGAACGTCAACGAGAAGGTCTGAACCATGCACGCAACAGTTGACCGCCACGGCGTCTGGACCCCTGTTCCCGACAACGCCGAGCGTGACCCCACCGGCCGCGACGCCCACGCCCCCGGAGCGAAGCTCGACGCCGGCAAGATGCGTCCCTCCCTGGTTCTGGGTGGGTTCTCCCGCGCCTTGGCCGAGGTGACCAAGGTCGGCACCTACGGCGCGAACAAGTACAGCGACAATGGGTGGATGGAGGTGCCCAACGGCCTCGCGCGGTACAGCGACGCGCAGCTGCGCCACCAGCTTTCCGAGATGTCGGGCGAGCGCTGCGACAAGGACACCGGCCTGCTGCACGCGGCGCACGCGGCCTGGAATGCCCTAGCCCGCCTCGAGTTGCTGGTGCGTGACGCGGCTGAGCCGAAACTCTCAGGCGAAGCGAAGCAGTTGCAGGTTTCCGATATGGAGGTCGTGCTCTCCTCGGCTCTGCCGCCCTCGTGCATCACCTCGGCCGAGATCCGCCGCGCCTCCGATCGCCACGACCAGGCGCTCGGCATCCACGGACTCAGCTTCACCGATGCGCGCTCGAGCACGACCATTGGCGGCCCAGACACGCGCTTGCCGTTCCCGATCAACCTCGTCGGGGGTGCCGGCCGATGAGCGCCTCGGTCCACATCTCCACACCCCCCTGGTTCAACCGCCTGGTCGAGGAGGAGGCCCAGCTCAACGACAAGATCACGAAGCTCAAGGGCTTTCTGCGCGCGGAGCCGGGCCCGTCGCACCTGAAGCTCAACGACATCGAGCATCGGGATCTCCTCGAGCAGCTGCAGGCCATGAAGAGCTACCTGCACATCCTGCAGCGGCGGATCGCGCGTCTCGGCGCCACCTTCTCCCTCAAGGCGTAACCCGATGCTCACGCAGGATCAGATCGCCCAGGCTCTGCCTGCGAACCTGAAGTCGGCCGCGACACCCAGCTTCACCGCCATGGTGAATGGGATCGTGTCCGATCCTCTGATCGCTGAGCAGGTGCGCGAGAACTTCATCTCCTACTCGCGCGTGCTCAGCGAAGGGAAGTTCAAGACCGAGGACTACCTGCACGCGGTCACCTACGTGAGCTTCAAGCTCATGGGGATGACGAACCTCGAGGCCTACTGCCGCACCTTCCCGGCGCGGCACGCAGCTCTTGCCGCCAAGGGCACCAGCTCCAAGGACATCTCGGCCTACGTCGCCGCATACCACCGCGGCAAGCTGGTCAACCTCATCATGGAGCAGAGCCTGGTGCCCAGTTGGGTGCTGAACCAGGACATCCACCAGAAGGCCATCAACCACCTGGCCACGCTGATGACCTCGGCCTCGAGCGAGAAGGTGCAGGCCGAGGCGGCGATCGGACTCCTCACCCACCTGGCCAAGCCCAAGGAGGCCGGCCCCCTGGTGTCGATCGACATGCGCGAGACCTCGGGCACCACGGAGCTGCGGGGCTTGCTGAAGGAGCTGGCTCAGCAGCAGCAGGCAGCCATCGCCGCGGGGATCTCGCCGGCGGTCATCGCAGCGCAGCGGATCATTGACGTCGCGCCGGAGCCAGTGCCGTGAGCTCGGGACTCTTCACCCGGCCGGCGATGGCCGGGGTCGTGCCCCCTCCGCTGCCCGTTCCTCCGCAGATCGCCCTGGCTACCGCAGTCGCGGCCGCGGCACCCATCCCGGATCTCCTCCAGCCGGACGCGCCCGCGCGGCTGCAACAGGATCTCGATCGCTGGCTCGACACGGTGAACTACACCGGCCTGTCCGAAGCCAGCTACATGCCATCCGAGTTCGCGCTCACCTTCATGAACTTCATCAAGCTGGTGAATGGAACCGAGGGAGAGTCCCATAAGACGCCGCCTGTCCACCTGAAGATGTTGGACAAGATCGCCGGCGCGGGAAAGCGCGCCTACATCGCCAATCTCTGCTTCCGTGGTTCGGCGAAGACCACCCTCTTCATGGAGTATCTGTGCCTCTTCCTCGCTGTGTTCGGCTACCTGCCGGGCCTGGGGAAAGTCACCGGCATGATCTACGTGTCGGACTCCATGGAGAACGGCGTCAAGTCGGCGCGCAAGAACATCGAGTTCCGATGGAAGAACAGCGAGTTCCTCCAGGAGTGGCTCCCTCCGGACAACGTCGTCTTCACCGACAAGGAGCTCAGCTTCGTCTCGAAGGATGGCCACCGGCTGACGGTGAAGATGTTCGGTGCCAAGACCGGGCTCCGCGGCACCAAGATCGACGGCAAGCGCCCGAAGCTCGCGGTCCTCGACGACCTGGTGAGCGACGACGACGCGCGCTCCGGCGCGGCCATGCTCTCCATCAAGGACACCGTGCATAAAGGCGTGAACCACGCGCTCGACCCGGTCAACCGGATGGTGCTGTTCAACGGAACGCCCTTCAACAAGGATGACATCCTCATCGAGGTCATCGAGTCCGGCGCCTACGACGTCAACGTCTGGCCGGTCTGCGAGCGCTTCCCCTGCACGCGCGAGGAGTTCGTCGGCGCCTGGCCCGATCGGTTCGACTACGACTATGTCAAAGAGCAGTACGACATGGCCGTGAAGCTGGGAAAGCTGGCCGGCTTCAATCAAGAGCTGATGCTGCGCCTGACCTCGGAAGGCGAGCGCCTGATCCAGGATGCCGAGATGAACTGGTATTCTCGCCAGCGTCTGCTCCAGAACAAGCACGCCTTCAACTACTACATCACGACCGACTTCGCGACTTCGGACAAGAAGACCGCAGACTTCAGCGTGATCTCGGTGTGGGCCTACAACCATATCGGCCAGTGGTTCTGGGTGGATGGGATCTGCGAGCGCCAGACGATCGACATCACCTTCAAGGATCTCTTCCGCCTGGTTCAGAAGTACGCGCCGCAGCAGGTGGGTATCGAGGTCTCCGGCCAGCAGCAGGCGTATATCAAGCTGCTCCAGAACGAGATGCTCACCCGGAACATCTGGTTCAACTTCGCCAGCTCCGAGAAGTCCGGCGACCCCGGTATCCGCCCGATGGTGGACAAACTCGCCCGCCTCAACCTGGTGGTCCCCTGGTTCAAGTCGGGGATGATGCACTTCCCCGAGGAGTTGAAGACCTCGGTGATCATGGGCCGCTTCGTCCAGCAGATGCAGCTCGCCACCATCGTCGGACTCAAAGGCAAGGACGACTGCCTCGATACCATCTCCATGCTCGGATACCTGAACCCTTGGAAGCCAGCCCAGGCAAAGGTGCCGCTCATGGGCCACAACGGCGGCCCGGACTGGGATGAAGATGAGGAAGAGTCCAGCTCACACGCCCTAGACTCCTACACCGTCTGACCTAACGCCGAGAGGTGCTCCCATGAAGCTCGTTGATTTCTTCGCCAAGCTCAGCTTCGGCGAACTCCGTAACCTCGCTCTAGCCAATGAAGGCGACGGAACGATCACGGAAGCCGGTCAACCGACGATTGTTCACTTCCTCAACGAGGGATTGAAGGCGATCTATGGGGACTTCCTCCTGATCCAGAAGGATCTCCTGGTCCTCATGCGCGAGGACATCACCAATTACCACCTGCTCCCGCGCTTCGCCGTCCAGTATGAGCCTCTTGGTTCCAGGGACAACGAGCCATTCCGCTACATCCTCGATCTCCCGGACGAACCGTTCCTCGGTGACGTTGTGCGGATCCTCGCGGCCTTCGACTCCTACGGGGAGAAGCTACCGCTCAACGACCAGGCGCTTCCGGACTCCCTGTTCACGCCGCAGCTGCGAACTCTTCAAGTCCCGCGGCCTGTGGATGGAGCAGCGCTGAGCGTTCTCTACCAGGCGGCGCACCCGAAGATTGTGGGTGATTTGGAGGAAGAAGTAGAAATTCCGGATAACCTTGAGGAAGCGTTGCTGGAGTTCGTCGCCTATAAGGTCTTCAGCAGCATGAACACTGCCGTCTCCACCGCCAAGGGGATCGAGCACTTCCAGCGATACACCGCCATCTGCGCGGGAGTTGTCTCGAAGGACTTGGTCAGCACCAGCATCGTGACGACGAACACACGCTTCGAGCAGAGAGGCTTCGTCTGATGCGAACCGCTTTTGATCCCGCCGGCGGCCCCGCCGGCCTGGTGGACAAGATGATCGGGAGCGCCTTCGACACGGTGCTCAAGGTCGCGCGCGAGCTGGCCACCATCAAGTACGTCGCTGCCCACATGGGCCTGGTCTCCTCGGTCGCCCAGACCATGCAGACGACGATGCCCGAACGGACTCTCACCATCACCGGGCGCACTGGTTCCCTAGGGGAGATGGTCGAGCTCGAGATGCCGGCCGCTGTCACGGTGACGAACATTCGCGCGATCGACGTGCTGCTCATCACGCCCGAGGGCGACGTCTATGGCGCGAACAGTGGGCATTTCGTGGCCGGCCTCCAGGACGGTTACCTGTCGCTCACGCTCAATCAGGCCGCTCCAATCACCTTGGTTCAGGCCGAGATCCGCTGGCGCCTCATCTACGACGCGACGGTCACCTGAGCTGTGACCAACGTCTTCTATCTGCCGCGGACGGTGTTCAACGAACGCCTCCCCGTCAAGAACCACTCGAGCCGCGTCTATGGCTTCGATGTGGACCCTCTGCAGGTTGATCCCCTGCAGATCAGCTTCCCGGACACGGTTGTCGGATCCACGAGTGAAGGGACGCTGACCCTCACCAACGGGGGGACGGAGCCGATCGAGATCACCGCTCTCCAACTGACCGGCGACTTCGCCTCCTCCTCCTGAAGGAAATATCCCCATGGCCAACGCCATCTACCCCAAGTTCAAGGAAGCCCTGCTCTCCCCAGGCATCGACCTGGTGAACGGCTACCTTGGTTCCGGCTCCGGCGCGGCGCCTTCCGCTGTCGTGCTGAAGGCCGTCCTGGTGACCAGCGCCTACACCTACAATGCGGCCCACCAGTTCGCCTCCTCGCTGGCAGGCCAAGTGGGAACGCCGCAGGCGCTCGCCTCCAAGACCGTTGCCGGTGGTGTGCTGAATGCGGCCTCGATCGTCTTCCCCACGGTCGCGACCGGCTCCACCGCCGTGGGCATCGCGCTCTACCTCGACACCGGCACGCCCAGCACGTCGCGCCTGGTGGCCTTCATCGACACGCTGACCGGCTCGACCGCGATGAGCATCGTCACCAACGGTGGCGACGTCACGATCAACTGGGACACCGGCGCACCAAAGATCTTCGCGCTCTGATCCAAGGACTCCGGGGATCTTCGGCTCCCCGGATGCCTTCTCTTGAAGTAGCGTAAGGATCACGACCATGGCCATTGCAGTAGTTAACCGGGTAAGCATTAACGGCGATTACGCCTATGCCAACTCGACTATCCCTTTTGCCCTGAACTGCAATGGCGCCACCCTGCTGGTGATCGGTATATTCACGACGGATGGGTCCGTCACATCGATGACCTACGGCGGCGCGGCAATGACCCAGATCGGGTCGGCGGTGCTGCAGTCCGGCCTCGGTGGCTATATCCAGAACTTCTACCTGAAGAACCCCGCCACAGGGACCAACGACATCGTCGGTGCCGTCACCAGCTCGGCCGGCTACTGCATTGGTGAGGCCGTCTGCCTCACTGGCGAAGATGCGACCACGCCGATCGGCGCCTCGGTGCGCGGCGGCACGTCGGGCGTCAACTACACCCTGCCGGCTGCGACGATCACCTCGGCGAGCTCGCTGCTGCTGGGTTTCGTGACGGGCTACTACCCGACCAGCACGACCACCGTGATACCGCCTTCGGGCTGGACCATGGACCACACCACAACCACTTTCGCCGATAGCTGGTGCGCCGCCATCTCGAAGAACCCCTCTGGTGCCACTGGCTCCTACGCGCTGCCTTGGCAGCTCGACCAGTACAGCCACATGGGCACCAGCCTGGTCGAGATCATCCCGGCGACCGGCGGCAGCTCTGGCCAGTCGGTCACCCTGCTGGGCATCACTTCGACTGCGGTCCTGGGGCTGCCCGCCATAGTTCCCGGTGATGTCAGCCGCACGGCTCAGGGGATTGGCTCGACGAGCGCGCTGGGTCTGCCCGGTGTCGGCATCGGCGGGATCTCGGTGACCCTTCAGGGGATCCCCTCCTCGAGCGCCGCGGGCCTCCCCTACATCGGCGCGCTGCAGAACCAGGGCTTCGAGGTCAAGGGCATCGCCTCCCAGGCGCAACTCGGCAATCCGGTAATCACGGCGAACGTCGCCCTCAGCATCCTGGGTATCCCCTCGGAGGAGCGCGTCGGCCTGGCGTCCATACCCTGGCCGCAGGAGTTCCTCATCCTGGGCTCCGAACCAGTTTCCGAGGTGGGTCTGCCGGTGGCCTACGTGAACCAGACGTTCGCGGTCACTTCCATCGAGAACCTCTCGAAGGTGGGGCTGCCTGCGGCGAGCTGGCCTCATTACTTCACCGCAGCCGGCGTGCCGAAGTCCTCGCGCCTGGGTCGCCCGAGGATCCGCGGCGTCATTGCCTACCCGCTGGTGATCCAGCCCGGTGAGACCAGGGTGATCAAGGTGACCTTCAAGCCGGCGGGTTTGGGTCAGCGGACAGGTTCGCTGATGATCGCGGCCACCGATCGCGCTCGCTCACCTATTCCCCTGCGCGGCCGCGGTACGGGCTTCACCCTGCTGTCGATCGGTGAGTACGCGACGTTCGAGGGAAGCAATGACGGGTCCGAGGAAGCGGACGGCAACGTCGTGTCGGTCCAGGGTATTCAATCGAGCTCTGTGGTGGGCAAGCCCAGCGCAGGCCTCATGCCCGAGCTGAGCTGGCTGACCACGCAGGGTCGCCTGATGCTCGACGAGCAGGGCCGCGAAGTGCTGCTTCGGAGCTGCAATTATTACGGTCTGGAGCAGGCCGGCGTCCCTTATGGCGTGTGGACCGCGCCTTACCGCACCATCACGGTGGGTGGAGTGACCACTGAGGGTATCCTCGACAAGATCAAGCGGGCTGGCTTCAACTCCATCCGCCAGCTGGTCAGCGTGGACATGACCATGAAGGACGCCGAGGGCAAGTTCTACACCGCCCGGACCTTCCCCCAGCCCAGTGCGTGGAACTCGACCTTCGTCAATGCCGCGCTCAATCCGGATCTGATCGCGTCGCAGGACTCGATGACGGGCAACAACATTCCGGTGGACGTGATCACCATGCTCGATCGCCTCGTGGACCATTGCGAGAAGATCGGCCTCCGTATGATCCTCGACATGCACTGCCTCGCTGCGGACAACGACAACATCGCCGCGACTCAGGGCAAGTGGTACACGACCGACAGCCCCGGTGGTGCGCCCGCCGGTGCGCGCTGGGATCGCTGGATCGACGGCGCGCGACGCAACGAGCCCCAGTACATCGCGGCCTGGAAGTTCTACGCCGACCGCTACAAGAACCGCCCTGTCGTCTGCGGCTTCGACCTCATCAACGAGCCGCACAACTCCACCTGGGATCGCAACGCGACGTCGGGTCTGGTTGGGATCTACGAACGCGTGGGCAAGGAGATCCATGCGATCAACCCCAACGTGCTCCTGATCTGCGAGGGCAGCTCCACGCCTCCCGAGGACGCCTGGAACTTCGACCCGTCCGAGACGACTGGCGAGGCTACGTGGGGCTCGATCTGGTCGGGCTACCTGTCCAAGGCGCGCGGCATGCTGGTGGGTTCCGGTGAAGCCGGCGTCATGCCCAACAAGACCGTCTATTCGCCTCACGAGTACGGCGCCGAAGCCGGACCCACTGGGCCCTCCTGGTTCACCAAGCCCCTCTTCGGCAAGAACTTCCCGCA
Organism: Roseococcus sp.; assembly: GCF_965227005.1. Lineage (NCBI taxonomy): Bacteria > Pseudomonadati > Pseudomonadota > Alphaproteobacteria > Acetobacterales > Roseomonadaceae > Roseococcus > Roseococcus sp. Next base: position 30,332 of record NZ_CBDDFJ010000021.1, on the reverse strand, counting down.
GAACCTGCGGGAGGTCTGGCGTCAGCAGTGGGGCTACCTGGCCGAGGAAGACATCGCACCCGTCTGGATCGGCGAGTACGGCTCCACCTGGCGCGTGGGCGATCACGGCTACACCCAGGACCAGCATGACAAGGATGCTGCCTGGCTCGCGCGCCTCGCCGACTACTGCCACACCTTCCGCATTGGCACGGCCTTCTGGGGTTTCGTGCCCGACTTCATCGGCGGCTTGGTCGAGACGGACTACACCACCCTGCGCACCGATAAGCTCGAGGGCTTCCTCACGCGCTTCATGGACCCCAAGCAGCCGCTCATCGAGCCGATGCCGGTAGTCGGCGCCGGAGGCACGGGCGGGCCCGGAGGGGACGGTGGCGGTGGTTCCGTCGAGACCATGCAATGGCTGAAGGCCAACGGCGGTCACCTTGTCACGGAGGACAACACCCCATTCCGCGTGAAGGGCACCAATTGGTACGGCTTCGACAGCGTGCTCATGCCGGGCGGGCTGTGGACCCGTGCCTACAAGACGATCGTGATCGGCGGCGCCACACATAAGGGCATCCTGGATCAGATCGCCGAGCTCGGCTTCAACACCATCCGCCTACCTGTCTGTCAGGACATCACCTGGCCAGGCCGGAAGATCTACGGCACCAACACGATCGACGCCTCGAAGAACCCGGATTTCATCTCGAGCTCGATGTCGAGCGGCGCGGCCGGCTCGGCTGATGTGCTGCCTTCGCTCGTCGTGCTCGACAAGATCATCGCCTACGCGAAGAGCCTCGGCCTGCGGGTTATCCTGGACATGCACTGCGCCGCACCGAACACCGACAACGAGGCCGGCTTCGGGGGCAAGTGGTACACCACGGCCACGCCCGGCGGTGCTGGTTCGACCGCCGGCGTCATGGGCGAGCCGCGCAACGAGGAGCAGTGGATCAGGGCCTGGGAGTTCCTGGCCAACCGCTACAAGAACGAGCCGGCGGTCTGCGGCTTCGATCTTCTGAACGAGCCCTTCAACTGCACATGGGACAACAACGCGCTGACGGGTCTTCCCGCGGCCCTCGAGCGCTGCGCGACGCGGATCCAGGCGATCAATACCAAGGCTCTGATCATCTGCGAGGGCATCCAGGACCAGAGCCCGTCCTACCCTTCGGGGTGGACGAGCTGGTCTGGCTACTCGTCTGGTCTTAACGGTGTCGCCACGCGGCCGATCGCAATCCCCGTGCAGAACAAGCTCGTCTATTCGCCGCACGAGTATCCCAACGCACTCTTCGAGTGGTTCAACGATCCCGCCTTCCCGGATACCCTGACTGAGGTCTGGGATACGCTCTGGGGCTTCATTCCCAAGACCGGTATTGCGCCGATCATCCTGGGCGAGATCGGCGGGAACTTCCTCCCCAGCTCCACGAAGAACCTGGCCTGGGCCGCAAAGCTCAACACCTACACCGCGACCAATGACATCTCCTGGATGTACTGGGCGATCAACGGTGGCGGCCTGAACACCGATGTGACCGAGGGGATCATCGGCAGCGACTACAACACGGTGAACGCCGAAGTGATGGCCATCCTGCAGCCCATGCTCGACGCACCCTGAAAGAGATCCACCATGCCCCGCACCGCTAATTTCACAGTCTCCCTCTCCGGCCCGAGCTCGATCCCCGTCTCGGTGGACTATGCGACTCACGACGTCTCCGCGACAGGCGGGTCGATCCTGGGTCCAGCCGACTACATCAACAGCCGCGGCACGCTGGTCTTCGCGCCCGGTGAGGTCAGCAAGGTGGTGAAGGTGCGCGTGCGCGCGGATACGCCGACGGCCCCGCAGGAACGCTTCATCATGGTGCTCACCAACCCGGTGAATGGGACGCTGGCGAGCGGGACCACGACGGGCACAGCCATCCTCGCCGGCACGACGGGCCCGGCGATCGGCTGGGAGCTCACGGTGAGCTTCGACGGGATGACGGACATACCCGCTTCGCCGGTGCTCAAGGCCCTCTCCGCGGACGGGAACCAGTACAAGGACTCCGATGGCGCGGTCGTGCGGCTGCAGGGCATCAACTGGTACGGCCAGGATGGTTCCACCATGGTGCCGAACGGCCTCTACAACAGCATCTCCTTCAAGGAGATCCTCGACCAGGTGAGGGCGCTCGGCTTCAACTGCCTGCGTCTGCCCTTCTCCGACGATATGGTCTATTCGACCGCGCTTCTTAACGCGGACTCCGGGCCCCAGTTCGTCGGCCTGGCCAACCCCGAGTTGATCGGCAAGACGCCGCTGCAGGGCCTGGACGTCATCGCCGCCTACTGCGCGGAGATCGGCCTGCGGATCATCCTTGACCACCACCGCATCAGCAAGGACGCGGCGCGGCTCGGCGACCCCTCTTTCGGGACCGACGGTTGGCCGAAGCCGAACCTCGCCACCGCTGAGTGGCTCTATCACGGCTCCTCTACGGCGCGGGCCTATAACGAGACGACCTGGCAGACGCTCTGGACGGACCTGGCCACCCACTGCACCACGGGCGTCTGGGCCAGCAACCCCGCGATGAAGAACGTCATCGCCGGCTTCGAGCCTCACAATGAGCCGCATAACGTCAGCTGGGCGACCTGGGCCGGCATGTGCGAGCGGCTCTTCCCGATCGTCAACGCGATCGCACCCGACTGGATGATGTTCGTCGATGGCGTGGGTGCCTCGGCCGACGGCACTGACACCTATTGGTGGGGCGGCTATCTGAAGGACGCCGCCACGCGCCCGATCGACCTGGGCTCCAAGCAGAACAAGCTCGCCTACGTCGCACACGACTACGCGCATTCCGTGTCGGACCAGGTCTGGCTGTCCTCGCTGGCGAACACGGTGGGTGCCCCTTATCCGCCGCTGCCGAACCTGACAGTCGCAGGGTATCCGAGCAACCTCGAAGCGCTATGGGATGCCAACTGGGGCTTCATCTATCGGGAGAATATCGCCCCTCTATGGGTCAATGAATTTGGCGGTGGCTTCGGTCTCGATGCTGATACGGGACTTCCTGACGCGAACCAGAACAACGCATCCCTTGAGAAGCAGTGGGGTCGCGCGCTGGTGCGCTATCTCAACGGTCAGCGCAACGACAACACCTCCATGGTTCCTTCCGGCGGTGCTGCACTCTCCTTCGCCTACTTCGCACTGAACCCTGAGAGCGGAAACCCTCTCGGTGGGTTGGTCATCAATGCCGACTACGCCACGGTCCAGCGCGACAAGATGGACATCATCCTGCCTCTTCTGGGGGACTAAGCCATGTCTCAGCTCGCCAACTTCACCGTCACGCTCAGCACCCCAAGCGATGTTCCGGTCACCGTGGATTATGTGACCGTGGATATGACCGCGCTCGCATATCGCGACTACATCTTCAACTCGGGCACGCTCACCTTCCCACCTGGCCAGACGACACGCGCCGTCGAGGTCAAGGTGATTGGCAGTCCCTCGAGCCTGATCTCCCGGAAGTTCAAGCTGCTGCTTTCCAACCCCCAGGCCGCGGTGCTCGGGGTGCCCGCGAGCGTCGAGTGTGCGATCTCTGGCCCGCCCTCCTATGCCTCGGTCCCCTTCCCCGGCCGGCGCCTGGCGGCACTGGGCGACTCGATCACCTATGCGAACAACCTCTACAACCCGCTCTCGCTGGGCTCTGACCAGGGGCCGACCCCGAAGATGCGCAACGAGTATTACTCGACTGGCGCCTCGGGCTACATCGCTATCGCGAACCAGCTGCTGAACAACGCTCTCAGCCTGCAGGCCGCGCTCCAGCCGAACACCAATCCCGGCGCGGACTCCACGGCGCCGCATGTCGGCTACAACTTCGCGATCTACAGCTCGCGCGTGTCGCAGTGGATGCTGCCCGACTTCGACCCGGCCCCGATCCCGCCGACGGTCTCGCACAACATCGGCCCGATGCTCAACGCCCTGAACTACCTCGACAAGTTCGACATGGCGGTGATCCTGGGCGGCACGAATGATGCGTCCGGTAAGGTGCGCGCGCGGGCCATTCTGCAGGATCTGATGTCCTACTCGGTCCAGCTGGCTCAGGCCGGCAAGTGGGTATTCCTCAGCACGCTCACCCCGCGCACCGCGGATCTGCTCCAGCTCTCGCCGACCGGCGCCGGCTACAACCAGATCGAGGTGCAGCAGATCATGCAGACGCTGCTCGATGTGAACCAGGGGCTGCGTGATTGGCTGACGCCGGCCGAGGGGCGCACGATCCCGAACAACATCTTCCTGGTCGATGCATGGGACAAGCTGGTCGGGCCCACGGCCTCGATCATCCCCGGCATCCCGACGGACCCCGCCGGCCTGCTCTCCCCGAGCTCGGGCATCGTTAAGGGCGCGCTGATCCCCTCGACGCCGGGCAACTATCGCACCGACGCGCCCAACCTGCGCTTCATGTACGACGGGCTCCACATGGCCCAGCCGGCCGCTTACGTGCAGGCCAAGGAGCTGGTCCGCGTCATGAAGGCGGTGGGTGTGCCCAAACCCGTCTCGAAAGACCAGGAGGGCGGTTCCACGGTCGCCGGTGCCGCGCCGCTGACCTTCGGGCCCAACCTCATGGCCAACAAGACCATGGCCCGTTCCACCAACGGCTCGCGCGCCGTAGGCACCAAGGTCTTCACGGGACGCGCGATCGGCTTGGGCTCGCCTATCCCGGTGGCCGGCTTCTCGGCGCCCACGAACGACGCCTTCACCAACCAGGGCGCGGGCTACACGCACGGGCATGTCCCTGACTACTGGTTCGTCTATCGCGCCAGTAACGCGGATAGCGAGTCCTTCTCCAACTTCAACGGCTATACCTATGTCGCGCTCAACTCGAAGCCTGACCCGGCGCCGATGAGCTACCAGGCGAACGCCACATGGGCGGATGGGTGCCTGAAGACGGCGCTGGTCAACGAGACCTTCGAGCTCAACGGGGAGTCCTTCGTCAACGAGCCGGGCTTCGCCCTGACCTTCACCCGGCCCGCCGGCGTGATCGGATCCGACACGGTCGTCAACAATGCCGCGTTCCAGGTCCGCTACATCCTTGGCGAGGGGCAATACGGGCCCATGAACAGCTGGGGCTACGAGGAGTACCCGCGCCCTGCGCCGGTTGCACCGCCTTACTCTCCCAGCGATGCGATGATGATGGACTGTATTCTCAAGTTCAGCGGGCTCTCGCCGAACCTTTCCGCGGCGCGTGTCGTCGCGAACTTCCTCTGCATCGACTACGACAACGGCAATACCAACCCGGCGGTGATCTCGGCGATTGCGAACTCGGAGAGCTGGTTCCCCTTCAAGAACATCGCCAATTGCCGGCAGCACACAGAGGACCGCTATGTCGCGGTGCGCTGCCCGATCGTCCGTGCTCCGTCTCCCGCCACGGGCGAGACGGCCTCCTACGCCCAGATGTGCTGGCAGTTCTCCTTTGACTGTCAGGCTCTTGCGGCAGCAGGGACCATCACAATTCTGCGTCCACGCATGTGCAAGGTGACTGTTCCTTCCGGGATGTGACGACAACCCTGAGATCATGACGAATAGGGTGGAGGAGTTATCCTCCACCCTGCTTTTAGTCTCCTTGAGCGTCACTCAAGGAGTATTCCAATGCACGGCGGCCCCTTTGGTCCCAATGCGACCGTGTTCACGGATGCCTGCTTGGGTGGCTCTCTCCAATTCTATTCGGGTGAGGGGCCTCTGTAATGGACCTCAGCATCTTCGAGCGCATCATTGCCAGCTCTCCAGCGATAGTCGGTATCCTCTTCGGCGCCTGTGTCATCCTCTGGCGCAAGCTCGAGGCCAAGGATGCGACCATTGAGGCGCTCCAGCGCGAGGTTCTGACCGCCGTTGCCGGCGTCACCTCGGCCGTCGTTGACCTTCAGCATGCCATCGAGCGCATCGAGCGCCGGTAAAGGACACCCCACCCATGGTTTCCATGATACTCGAGCAGGTCATCCCTGGCATCCTCTGGGTCGGCCAGAACCTCGACACCGTGGCTGCGGCTGGTGCTGCGGTCGCAGCAGGCTTCGCTTGGATCAAGCGCCTGCAAGTGCTGAATCACGGCGATCGGCTGGCCACTCTGCGCGACGCGGCTGGCACGGCTGCCGGCCGTATTCTCCTCGAGGCCAACAAGTTCGCTCTGAGTGCGGCCTCGGGTGAAAGCCTGCACGACTTCGTGCAGCGTCGTATCCGTGAGGAAGGATCCTCGGTCTCGGACGAGTTCCAGCATACCGGCGCCCAGGTCGGTCTCGATGCCGACAAGATGTCCAGCATGATCACGGGCGAGCTCGGCAAGGTCGCTTCCTCTCTGGTTCAGGGGATTGGTCGATGATCATCGCCCCCCCGAACCTGGGGCGGCGCGTCCTGCGCGTTGCACGGCCTCTTATGATCGGGCTCGACGTGGCCTGGCTGCAGGAGCAGCTCGGCGTGTCGCTGGCGGACGGCAAGTTCGGCCCGCTCACGGCCTCGGCCGTCGTGGCCTGGCAGATTGAGCAGGGGATCCTCGGTGACGGCATTGTCGGGCCGGCTACGTGGCGCAAGCTGGGGGTAGGGGCTCCGCTGGCTCCCGCCGTATTCATTCCGCCGACCTCCACCTCTGGCCTAGTATCGCTCATCGAGCGCGCCCTACGTGCCGTCAAGGCATTCGATCCGGCCGGCTGGGCAGCGATCCTCGCTCCCGACATGCAGCGGATGGGGATCATCACTGCCGCGCGCATCGCCGTCTTCCTCTCGAACGTCACCCACGAGACGGGCGGGCTGACGCGCCTGGTCGAGAACCTGACCTACACCACGCCCGGCAAGCTGATGGAGACCTGGCCGTCCCGCTTCCCCGACTTGGCCAGCGAGAAGCCGTTCCTGCGCAACCCGCAGGCTCTGGCCGAGAAGGTCTATTTCGGGCGCATGGGCAACGTGAACCCCGGAGACGGGTGGAAGTTCCGCGGCCGCGCGCTCTACCAGACCACTGGCTCCAACAACTACACGGCCCTGGGCAAGAAGACCGGCGACTCCATCGAGGCGATGACGAACGCCACCTCGGTGCTCGAGCAGCGCCCCGGCGCCGTGCGGTCGGCCGTCATCTTCTGGGACTCCATGGGCGGCAACGCGCTGGCCGACGCCGGCAACAGCCGTGAGGCGCGGCGTCGCGGCAACGGAGGCTATATCGGCCTCGACGACGTGCTTGCGCGAGAAGCCACCATTCGGAGGGCTTCCGCGTGAGCGAGTCCAAGACGGTCCAGTTCACGCTGAAGACAGACCAGGCCGGCGCGAAGCTGACCACCTGGGCGAACGAGCCCAAGATCGCGACGCTGAAGCAGGATCTCGAGGCCGCAAAGCCGAGCCAGCAGATCCGTGTCCGCAACATGGACCGCTGGCAGAACCTGCTCAGCATCACCGGCGAGGCGAAGATCCCCAAGGTCCGGGGCCGCTCGAGCGTGCAGCCGAAGCTGGTCCGCCGGCAGGCCGAGTGGCGCTATGCCGCGCTGAGCGAGCCCTTCCTCAGCTCCGAGAAGCTCTTCAAGATCGACCCGGTCACCTTCGAGGACGAGCTCGGCGCCAAGCAGAACTCGCTGGTGCTCAACTGGCAGTTCCGCACCAAGCTCAACCGCGTCCAGCTGATCGACAACTACGTCCGTTCGACGGTGGATGAGGGCACCTCCGTGCTGCGCGTGGGCTGGTGCCGCACGACGACGCCGGTGAAGCAGAAGGTGCCGATCTGGACCCACTACGAGATCCAGTCCGAAGACCAGCTCAAGGCGCTGCAGGCCGCGATCGAGGCGAAGCAGTCGAACCCCCGCGGCTTCAATGAGCAGGCCCCGCCCGAGCTGATCGAGGCGGTGAAGCTCTACGAGGAGACGCAGCAGGCGACCGTGGCCGTCCAGACGGGCGAGCAGGAGGTCACCGTCCAGAAGGTGATCGAGAACTACCCCACGGTGGAAGTGCTCAACCCGCGCAACGTCTATCTCGACCCCTCGTGCCAAGGCGATCTCGATAAGGCGCTCTTCGGCGTCATCTCCTTCGAGACCAACCAGGCGGCCCTCAAGAAGGAGGGCAAGCGGTACAAGAACCTGCATCTCGTGGACTGGGCCGGCAATACACCGCTGACCGATCCCGACCACGAGACCAAGACGCCGCAGGACTTCAACTACAACGACCCGCTGCGCAAGAAGGTCATCGCCTACGAATGGTGGGGCTTCTTCGACATCCATGGCACCGGTACGCTGGTTCCGATCGTCGCCACCTGGATCGGCGCGGTGCTCATTCGCCTCGAGGAGAACCCCTTCCCGGACGGCAAGATCCCGCTGGTCATGGTCCCCTACCTGCCGGTCAAGCGCGACCTCTACGGCGAGACCGATGCCGAGCTGCTCGAGGACAACCAGAAGATCCTGGGCGCGGTGACGCGCGGCATGATCGACCTCATGGGTCGCTCGGCCAACGGTCAGCAGGGCTTTGCCAAGGGCATGCTCGATCCGCTCAACAAGAAGCGGTACGAGGAGGGGAAGGACTACGAGTACAACCCCTCCATCACACCCGGCGCGGGCCTGATGGAGCACAAGTACCCCGAGCTCCCGCAGTCCGGCCTGGCCATGGTCGCCATGCAGAACCAGGATGCCGAAGCTCTCTCGGGCGTAAAGGCATTCTCCGGCGGCTTGTCCGGCGAGGCCTATGGCCAGGTGGCGACGGCGATCCGCGGCGTGCTCGATGCCTCTTCCAAGCGCGAGACGGCCATCCTGCGTCGCCTGGCTCAGGGCATGTCCGAGGTTGGCGAGAAGATCATCGCCATGAACGCCGTCTTCCTCACCGAGGAAGAGACCATCCGCGTCACCAACGAGCAGTTCGTGAAGGTTCGGCGAGAGGATCTGAAGGGCAACTTCGACCTCATCACCGACATCTCCACGGCCGAGGTGGACAACGCCAAGGCCCAGGATCTCGGCTTCATGCTGCAGACGATCGGGCCCAACGCCTCACCTGAGATCGTGATGCGGATCCTCGCGGAGATCGCCGAGCTGAAGCGCATGCCCGGCCTGGCCGAGGAACTGCGCACCTTCAAGCCCCAGCCCACGCCCGAGCAAGTCGAGATGCAGCGTCTCGAGATCGAGAAGGCGCGCAAGGAAGTCGAGCTGCTCGACAGCGAGATCGCCCTGAACATGGCGAGGGCTGCTGAGTCCAAGGCCATCAAGGACAAGACCAACCTCGACTACGTGGAGCAGGAGACTGGCACCTCGCACGAGCGAGATATGGAGAAGCAGCGTGGCCAAGCAGAGGGTAACCAGGCCCTTGAAGTGACGAAGGCCATGGTAAAGCCTCTCAAAGAAAAGGAGAAGAAGGGAGATGTTCAGCGAGCAATTGGTTTCAACGCAATTAGTAGCAAGCTCAAGCTGAATGATCCGCTATCAGCGGGAGTAGTTCCAATGGGGCGTCCGGACTTCACCGGCTTTCCCTCTTCTCTCGCCGCCTAAGCCAAGGACCAATCAGCATGTCTGACGTCACCAAGACCCCGCTCGAGCAGCAGCTCGAGGCCGCCAAGGCCATCGTCGATCGTCGGCAGACGGCCATGCGCCTCGTCGATAACCGCGACTTCCGCAAGCTGATCCTCGAGGGTTTCTGTCTCGAGGACGCCGCGCGCTATGCCCAGGAGTCGGGTGACCCCATCCTGGCGCCCGAACAGCGAGCCGATGCGCTCTGCATGGCCCAGGCCTCCGGCCACCTGAAGCGCTTCATCAACATCACCATCCAGATGGGCGCGCACGCCGAGCGCGAGCTGCCGCATCTCGAGGAGGCCGTCGCCGATGAGCGCGCCGCCCCCGAGGGTGACGAGGAGGTGGGCTGATGTCCGAGACCACCAACCCCCTCGCCATGTCGGATGACGACTTCCTCAAGCTCGTCGAGCCGGTCGTTGTCGAACCTGCGCCGATCGAGCCCCCGGCCGCAGTCGCCGAAGTGGTCACTCCGGAGCCCGAAGCGGTCGTCGTCCCCGAGGTGAAGGAGCCGGAAGGCACCGAAGCCTTGACGGAAGCAGAGCTCGCCGCGGCGAAGGAGGGCGAAGAGCCCGCTAAGCCCGAGGAGAAGACCGTCGAGGGTGAGAGCAAGCTGGCGGACCCGGCAGCTCACACACCCGAGGCCGCGCCCGCCGCGAAAGTGGAGGCGCAAGCCCCCGCTGAGCCGGTGAACTACGAGGAGCTCTACACCAAGATCTTGAAGCCGTTCCGCGCGAATGGCCGCGACGTCGAGGTGAAGAACGCCGACGAGGCCATCCAGCTCATGCAGATGGGGGCCAACTACACCCGGAAGATGCAGGAGCTGGCTCCGCATCGGAAGGTGCTCATGATGCTGGAGAAGAACGGTCTCCTGGACGAGGGCAAGCTCGGCTTCTTGATCGACATCGAGAAGCGAGACCCCGCGGCGATCCAGAAGCTCGTGAAGGACTCCGGCCTGGACCCGATGGACATCGACGTGTCCGCGGAGTCGAAGTATCGCGCCGGCGCCCACCAGGTCGGTGATGACGAAGTCAAGTTCATGGCCGTTCTGGAGGATCTCAAATCCAGCCCGGAAGGCCAGGAAACGATCAAGGTCATCGACTCCGGCTGGGATGAGGCGAGCAAGAACCACCTCTGGGCGAACCCCGAGGCGATGACGACCATCCACCAGCACCGCGCATCCGGCGTGTACGACCGGATCAACGCGGAGGTGGGGCGCCAGCGCACCCTGGGCACGATCGCCGCAGACGTGCCCTACCTCCAGGCCTATCGGGCCCTCGGGGAGAAGATGGCCGACGATAAGGCCTTCGACGACCTGCTCACGCCCACAGCCCCCGCAGCTCCTCCTGCTCCCGAGCCGAAGGTCGTTGCCGTTCGTGTCGCCACTCCGCAGCCCGAGGTCGCCAACAGCGACAAGGCCGCGGCCGCCGCATCGAGCCGCACCACCCCGGCCACGGCCAAGGCCTTCGTCAACCCGCTTGCCATGAGCGACGACGACTTCCTGAAGCAGTTCGAGGGCCGCGTCTAAGCAATCCCTCTTGGTTCCCCCGAAAGGAACAGCAGTCATGCTCAACTACAACTCGCCGGGTAGCACGCCGAGCGGCACCCGGTCCGACATCGACGCCACCAGCTCGAGCCAGATGAACACCTATCACTGGTTCAAGAACGCGATCATCACCGCGCGCAAGGAGCAGTATTTCATGCCCCTCGCCTCGGCGATCAACATGCCGAAGCACTACGGCAAGACCGTGAAGGTGTACGAGTACGTGCCGCTGCTCGACCAGCGGAACGTCAACTCGCAGGGCATCGACGCCGCCGGCGCCACGATCTCCGGCTCGGGCAACCTCTACGGCTCCAGCCGCGACATCGGCACGATCACCTCCAAGCTGCCGGTGCTGGGCGAGAACGGCGGCCGCGTGAACCGCGTGGGCTTCACCCGCCTGCAGCGCGAGGGGTCGATCCACAAGTTCGGCTTCTTCCACGAGTTCAACCAGGAGAGCATGGACTTCGACTCCGACGAAGGCCTGATGGACCACCTGAGCCGCGAGCTCATGTCGGGTGCCGTCCAGCTGACCGAGGCGGTGCTGCAGAAGGACATCCTGGCCGCGGCCGGCACGGTTCTCTACGCCGGCGCCGCGACGAGCCCGTCAACCGTTTCCGGTCAGATCGTGCCGGCGACCACGGGTGGCAGCCCGACCCCGGAAATCCCGGCGTCGATCGTCAGCTACAAGAACCTGATGCGTCTGGACCAGATCCTGACGGACAACCGCACGCCCAAGCAGACCACGGTGATCTCGGGCTCGCGCCTGATCGACACGAAGACCCTTCCGTCCGCGCGCGTCATGTTCGTGGGCTCCGAGCTGGTGCCGCTGCTGAAGGCCATGACCGACCTGTTCGGCAACAAGGCCTTCATCGCGGTCCAGCACTACGCCGACGCGGGCACGATCCTCAACGGGGAAATCGGCACGATCGACGCCTTCCGCATCGTCCAGGTGCCGGAGATGCTGAACTGGGCGGGTGCGGGTGCGCCGGCGACGGCCAACCCCGGCTTCCGGACGACCACGGTCAGCGGCACGGAGCGCTACGACGTGTTCCCGATGCTGGTCATCGGCGACGACAGCTTCTCGACGATCGGCTTCCAGACCGACGGCAAGACGCTGAAGTTCGCGGTCATGACGAAGATGCCCGGTCGCGAGACCGCGCATGCCGCCACCGATCCCTTCGGTGAGACCGGGTTCAGCTCGATCAAGTGGTACTACGGTATCCTGATCAAGCGCCCCGAGCGCATCGCGGTGGTGAAGACCGTCGCTCCGATCTGAGCCTAGCCAGGTCGAATGGGGGAGAGGGCAACCTCTCCCCCAACTCTTCTTCACCCCCACACACCTGACATCGAGAACCTCATGACCGACCAATCCAACGACGCCGGAGCTGCCTCCCCCGAGGAGCCGACCGCCGACGAGATGACCGTCCTCAAGGGCCGCGCCAAGATGATGGGCATCGCCTTCTCCAACAACATCGGCCTCGAGGCGCTGCGCGCGAAGGTGCTCGCCAAGCAGAACGAGGAGGAAGCCGCTCCCGAGCCGGAACCCGCCGTCACGCCCGAGATGGGCGCGGCCTGGGTGGAGGGCCTGATCGGCGCTGCGCCGGTTGCTCCCGCTGCCCCGGCCGTCCGCATGCCCACGCTGCGCGAGCACCTGATCAAGGAGGAGATGCGCCTGGTTCGCCTGCGGATCACCAACCTGGATCCGAAGAAGAAGGAGCTCCCCGGCGAGATCATCACGGTCGCCAATGAGCACCTCGGCACCGTGCGCAAGTACATCCCTTTCGGCGAGGTGACGGACGACGGCTACCACGTCCCCTACTGCCTCTACCGCATGCTCGAAGAGCGCAAGTTCCTCGACATCCGCACGCGCCGCGGCTCGAACGGCCAGCCCATCGTGTCGCAGCGCTGGGTGCGTGAGTTCTCCCTCGAGGTGCTGCCGCCGCTGACCCCGGAGGAGCTGCGGTCTCTTGCCGCGTCCCAGGCCGCCGCGGGTCTCTTCGCCGACGACTGAGGCCTGATCGCCTCGTCCAAGCAGCCGCCAGGTTCCGGACATCCGGCCTGGCGGCCTTTTGCGTAGAACCAGCCGAAGGACTCTTCCGATGAGCGGAACCATTGATCAGGCCCTCGTCGCCGCGGCGACCTCCACCGCGCCCTTCGTCACGCCCACGCTGCCGCTGAACGACCCGCTCCTGCAGGTGCCGGCGATCGTCAGCGACGAGATGTATGCCCACCTCAAGGGCCCCGAGCTGCCCGACCTCACCACGAAGGTCGTGAATGGCGCCGGCGCGTTCGACGGCATCATGGTCGCCCTGAAGGCGCATCTGCGCGAGGAGTTCGAGAAGAACCGCATCACCGGGGCCGAGTACACCAAGGCATATCTTGAGACCGTGCAGATGGGCCTCAGCGGCGCCATCCAGTTCCTCCTCGGCAAGGAGCAGGCCTTCTGGCAGGCTCAGCGCGCGCAGATCGACGCCGTCGCCGGTCGAGTGGAGCTCGAGACCAAGCGCGTGCAGCTCAACCGTGCCCAGCTCGATGCGATGGCTGCCCAGTTCACCCTGAGCCAGCTGCTCCCCAAGCAGCGGGATCTCCTGGTGGCGCAAATCGCTGGCGCCACGCTCGACAACCAGATCAAGACCTACAACGTCAGCTACATCCTGCCGGCCCAGCGCACGCTGCTCCTCGAGCAGGGTGAAGCGCAGCGCGGCCAGACTTCGGACTACCGCAGCGACGGGTCGATGGTGGCCGGCGTCATGGGCTCGCAAAAGGCGCTCTATGCTCAGCAGGTTGTCTCCTACAAGCGGGACGGCCAGCTCAAGGTGGCCAAGCTCTTCGCCGATGCGTGGACGATCCAGAAGACCGTGGACGAAGGTCTCGATCCGCCGGCAAACTTCACCAACGACCAGGTGAACTCCGTGATGGGTGTGCTGCGCAACGTCAACGAGCTGGGTTGATGCGCCGTGGGCCTCTTCAGCAGCAAGAAGACGATCACGGTCTCGTCGGTCGTCTATAACCTGGCAGGCGACATCAACCTGCGGCCTGACTTCCTGAAGACGGTCGCGCAGGGCTACATCCTCGTGCCGAAGGGGAACAGCTTCTCGGAGGAGCTCTCCTACGACTACCTGAACGGGCCGGGTATGAAGCTGCGGTCCTTCGCGCGGTGGGCACGCACGTCCGGCTACAGCACCTCCCTGGGACTGTCGGCGGGCCAGCTGAACCTCTCGGTGGATGTGGACGTCGGGATCCTTACGTCGCAGCTGCCGGTGAGTCCCGGCGCGACCATCCAGGTGCTGGCTGCCACGATAGGGAGCGCGGATTACAGCCGCTGGGCCGACCAGTTCATGCTGGCCAACTTCCCCGATGAGATCGACACGGCCTTCACCACGGACTTCGACGAGGGCAGCGCGATCATCACCATCCACCGGCTTGGCGGATCGGTGCATACCTTCTCTCCGGTGGGCTTCCTCGCCGGGGCGCAGTACCTCTACGCCTCCTACTTCGAGACCACCGGCGGCGAGCTGGGCCCGACCACCTTCGGACCGCTCATCTCCCTTGGCTCGACCGGATCGTTCCCCAGTACCGCGGGCTGGTCCAACCTCTCTTCGGTGACGACGCCGCTATCAGCGACGTTGAACACCACCTCGACGGCGGTGAGCACCTATTCCGATGGGCGTCCGGACGAGACAGTGGTGACGCCGACGAACACGCTGACGCCCTACAACAACATCGCCAGCTCCTGGGAGCGCACCACCTTCCTTGGAACGGGTGGGGGCGGTGGTGGGGCTGGTTCGACCCAATCGCGCTACGATGTCCAGTACCGGAACACGGTCGGAGTGGTGGGCAGCACCACGACCTCGAGCACGGTCACGACGACGATCGCCGGTGTCACCAAGACGACGGTCACCACAACCGTGACGGAGGCGCTCTCCTTCACGCGCAGCTACCACACCGACTCCCGCATCGACACGGTGAAGGCCTGGGGCCCCGGCCAGATGCTGATCTACCGGCAGGGCTCGGGCAACGGCGCGCTCGACAGCCTCTTCCGGACGTCCAGCAACACCGGCGAGTTCTTCCCCTGTATCCCGATCTACCTCAACTCCGTCTGGGTCGAACCCGGCACGGTCTGGGATGGCACGGCGAAGAGCAACGTGAAGGCGGTCAAGCGAGCCATGGGCGCGAGCTACACCGAGCTCGTGCAGAAGGTGAAGGACAACCCGAACGTCCGAGACCTCGACTACGTCTATGTCAGCTTCGGCGTCGCCTTGAACACCAAGGAAAACGCCGGCAAGCGCTACATCTACGAGTTCTTCCAGGAGATCATGGTCGGCCAGGATCTCACCGGCGCGGGCTACGACGCCTGGTGGACGAACTACAACGTCATCCGGCCGCAGGTGGACACCTGGAACGCCTGGCGCGCGGCGCAGGACGATAGCGCCAACCCGCTCTTCGGGACGCCCGAGCCGCCGCTGCCGACCTTCGTCGAGCCTCCCTCTGGCTCGATCCGGCATGCCTCGAATGGCGGCGTCAACTACGACATGACGGTGAATTGGAGCTCGATCAAGGAGACGATCCACTCGGGCCAAGCCTGGGGCGGGGCTCGCGCAGGCGAGCTGCAGATCACCACGGCCGCCGGCGACGACGCCTCGGGCTGGAGCTGGAACGGGACCGGGGGCACGATCTTCGATCAGCTCGACCTGGGGATCACGCGCATCCAGTGGCAGGAGGACGCCGACACCTGGCGCCGGCTGGAGATCCGCGGCCTCAACCACGTCAACATGGTTTACGCCGGCAAGAGCGTGAACATCAGCGCGGCCGAGGCTCTGGGGAACAGCGAGGAGTCGGGGTTCCTGATCCCGCTGCACGAGGGCATCTACAAGCGGATGCCGCTCATCCACAGCACGCAGCTCAGTACGAGCTGCTGCTATCTGGTCTTCAACTGCTACCAGATCGTGAAGCAGAAGTGGTATCAGACCGCCTGGTTCAAGATCCTGCTGGTCGTCGTCATCATCGTGATCACCGTCGTCACGGGTGGAGCGGGTGCAGGGTCGGTCGGACTGCTCGGCGCGAACGGCGCAGTGGGTGCTTCCCTGGGCTTCAGCGGCATTGTGGCCACGGTTGTCGGTGCGGTCGCAAATGCAGTGGCCGCTATGTTGGTCGTCCAGATCATCACGCGCGTCTCGACCGCCATCTTCGGTGACAAGATCGGGGCGATCATCGGTGCGGTCGCCAGCGTCGTCGCCATTCAGGTCGGCACGGCCATCATGTCCGGAGGGCTCAGCAGCGTCACGGCCAGTTTCGGCGACCTGATGCGCGCAGACAACCTGATGAAACTCTCCATCGCAGCAGGCAACGGGTATAGCGCATACCTCCGTGCCGACACGCAGGAGATGATCACCGCTGGTCAAGCGGAGTTGCGCGCATTGAGCGACCAATCCAAGGAACTCTCGGCCAAGTTTGAGCAAGAGTTTGGGGCAGGTCATGAGATAACGATGCAGCAAGTGCTCCTCAACTCCCAGAACCCTGGAGTGCAAGAGTCCTTGGACAGCTTCCTGGGGCGAACCCTGATGACTGGGGACGACATTGCCGACCTCTCTCTCGGTATGGTTTCCAGTTTCACGGACATCACCCTGCAGACCGAACCTCCTACCTGAGAACAAGGGATCTTCATCATGGGTGAGACCATTACTCCCACGCCCTACACGGCCGATCAGGTCGGCTTCCAGGGACTGGGCCCCGTCATGGGGAACAGCGGTTATGCCGGCGGCATGAACCTGGGATCCATTGGCCGCACGCTCGGCTTCAATGGGGCAACCCCGCCTGGAAGCAGCTTCTCCCTGGGTGGTAATCCCGGTGATGGAACCGCAGCAGGGGCAGTGGCTGGGGCGGGAGGCGGCTTCGGTCTCAACGTGCCCACGGCGCAGCTGGCTCTCGGTGGCCTTGGCACGCTCTCCAACCTCTGGAATGGCTTCCAGGCGAATAGCCTGGCGCGAGACCAGCTAGGTTTCATGAAGACGATCGGCAATGCGAACCTCAACAACCAGATCAAGACGCTAAACACGCGCCTCGAGGATCGGGCCAAGTCGCGCGGTGTCGCCGAGGGTCAGAGCCAGGGGCAGATTGATGACTACATCGCCCGCAACCGGCTGAGCCGATAAGGGAGCACGACCATGGCCAATCCGATCACCTGGCAGAACGTCGCTGCCCCCGACTTCCGCGGCTCGCTGGAAGGGCTACGTATCGCCGGCAATTCATTCGACCGTGCCTTCTCGGGTATGGGTGACGCGCTCACCAAGTTCGACACCGGCCGCCACGACGAGGCCGCCTCGGCGCTCATCAACAACTCGCTGAATTATGGTACTCCCGAGGAGTTGCGGGCAGCCCAAGCTTCCGGCGCGCTCTTCAATGGCGTGAACCGGGGTCTCATCAATCCGGCGGCCGCGACCGCGCTCGACAACCGCGCGACCTCATTGCTCAACCAGGCCACGGGTCAGCAGCAGCTCGACCAGCGCCGGGCAATGGCGCCTCTGGATCAGCAGTTCCGCGAGGGGCAGGTCCGTGGGCAGACCCAGGACTTTGATCAGAGTGCGGCGCGGTTCCCTGTGGAACAGGAGGGACGTCTCCTCGGAAATGCCGCGGGCCGCCTGAGCCTGACGAACGGTGTCGAGGCGCGCAACACCAGGCTCGAGACCGAGGCGGATGTCCGCAATGGCCGGGCCCTGTCGCAGTCCCTTGAGAGCGCGCCCGACGCAACGACGGCCTTCGCCCTACTCGACCAGAACCGGAATATCTCGGACGGTGCGCGTGAGGCGGCCCAGGCTCGCCTTGCCGCGCGCTGGGGTGTGTCGCCGCAGCAGGTCCGCACCGCGCCGGGCTACGCCGAGATCCTGTCCTCGCTCCCTGCTGCGCCGCCTGGTGCTGCTTCCGCCACGCCGGTGCGTTCGACGACACCCTTCACCCCTGGTTCTTTCTATCAGCATCTTCGGGGTGCCGACGGCAACGCGCCGACGGAGATCCAGCGTCGCACGCGCACGGACGCCCAGTTCTCGCAGGAGTTCGGGCCGGCTGCAGAAATGGTGGCGCGGCGCCTGGGCACGTCGCCCGAGGCGGTGCTCGCGCATTGGTCCCTCGAGACGCACAATGGGTCGAAGTTCGCCGGCCGCAACAATCTCGGCAACATGACGGCGCTCGCGAGCCAGGATGCGACGGAGGGCGGCGATCGGGATGCGAACGGCACTCCCATCCGGCAGCGCTTCCTGAACTTCAGCTCGCCCGAGGAGTTCGCCAATCGGTACGCCTCCTGGGTCGAACGCCGGCCGGAGGTGGCTGCGCGCATTCGAGGAACCGACGCCCAGGGCTTCGCGGCTGGGCTGCAGAGTGGTGGGTATGCAACGAGTCCGACCTTCGTCAGCTCCGTGTCCGATCGGGCCGGCAGTTTTCAGCCGAGTGGCGCCGCTGCTCGCACGGGTGGGTCGGACTTTGCCGGGCCTGGTGCTCCCCCGTCGCCCGCACCTGTTGGGGCTGGGCCGGCTCTTGCCGCAGCTGCTGGCGCAGATCGACGGCCGACTTCGGCGAACCCGAACTATCGCCCCGATGCAGCTCCCCCGGCCCAGACCGATGGGCCGGCGCCGGCTGGCACGGCAGCCGCAGCTCCTGGTCAGCCTGGTTCCATGCCGAGTCATCTCATCGCGGCGGCCCTACAGACCCCGGCGGACTTCCGCGTCGCGGAGCGGGCACGCACGACAGAGGTGTCCGCCATACTTAACCGGGTGACCGAGCGCCAGGCCGAGGACATCACGCCGGGCATCGCCGCGGACTATGCGGAACTGGCAGCGGCGCCGTCGAGCCGGGAAGCGGTCCTCACCGGCCTGCGAGCTCAGGGTCAGCGCTTCGCCTCGGCGCCGGAAGCGCAGATCAACACCGAGCTCCAGCGCATTGTGCAAGAGCTGCCCACGCGCAACTACGCGCTGGCCGGCCGACTGCTTCGTGAGTACGGGACGGCAAGTCCCTCTGGCCCGATCGGTCGCTTCTTCGGCAGTCCCGAGTTCTCGATGAACCGCGACGGCCTGAACCAGGAGATCGCGGCCATCCGGGCGAATACGCGCCGCGATGGTTCGCTGATCAACAGCAACCGCTCGTCGGTGGCCAACACCCTGAACACGGCCAACGAAGCGGTTGGAGCGGCGAGCCAGGCTCTCGAGCAGGCGCGTGCTCGAGCAGCTGCTATCCCCGGCGCTGATCGGTATGTCCCGGTGATGGAGGCCCGCTACAACGCAGCTGCGGCCGCCCTTCAGCGCGCGGTCACCGCAGCCGAGCGGCCCGCGAACCGGCCGAACTACACACCCTCCCCGCCGGCGGGTGGGAACCAGACGGGCAGCAAGATCGGCTCGAAGCTCGAGGATATGATCGCCGTCGGTGTGCCGCGTGCGCCCAGCGATCCGAACATCCCCGATAGTTTCGACTACGGGCGAGACTACGGGCCGGGCATTCCGATCCCCGGCCGCTCGAGCCCGGCAGCGGTGCCGCCGGCGAGCGCCGCAGTTGCTGCGCGGATACGTGCTGCTCGCGAAGCACGGGACCGGCCTCTGGGGTTCTGAGGCTTCCTCCTTCTTATATTTGAGAGAATAGAGACAATACTAGGACGTATAGGAGGGCCGTGCAGTCGCACGGTCCTTCTGTTTACTGGTCCCGAACAGTAAGTTGCCCGGCAACTCCCACAGTTTGCCGAGGTACATATGTCGTTCAGCGCCAGCGATATTCTCCGTGATGCTGCTTCGGCACCTGTTTCGGTCGCGGTCGAGAAGCAAGCAGAGGTAGAGTCGGCCTCGGCCGCCATTCGCCAGGAGCTGGGAGGGATCAACTTCCGCAATGCCGCGGTGTCGCGCATCACGGGCGCGGGTGTCACCTCTGCTCCGGCTGCTGAGCAGGATCTCGCGACCAGCTCCTACGACGATGTGACCGACCCGGACGCGCGGGCGAACCTGATCTCCGCGGAGAACGCCTATCGCCGCGATCTCTCTGGCTCGCGCACGACGGGCCAGGCCCTGGGTGACACCGCCATCGACGTCGGCTCGGGGCTCATGGGCGGCCTGGGCGGTGTCGTCTCGCTTGGCGCGGGGCTCCTCAACAACGAGGCCGGTGTCGCCGTGGCGCGTGGTGTGCGCGAAGGGACCAACTGGCTGGCCGGGAACCAGTCCGAGGATCTTCAGGCGCGGCGCCGGGCCTTCGAGAGCCGCAATGAACTTGCCACGCGGGACAATGCGCTCCTCGAGTCCCGTGAAGCCCCGAACGACAACTCGGACGGCCTCATCGCCGGCGGTCGCCGCATTCTCCGTGACGCGCGGGACGTGGGCCTCAGCGCCCTGTCCGATCCGACCGTTGCCTCGAGCGTCATCGCGAATGCCGTCGGCTCCTTTGGTTCAGCTGGCGCGGTGGGCAAGGGTCTTCAGGTGCTCGGCCGGGCAGCTCCTATTCTGGCTCGGAACGCGGGAACCCTTGGCATCGGCCTGACGGAAGCCGCCGGCGCTCATCAGCAGACCGCGGCCGAGATCTCCGACATGACGGAGTCCCAGCTGCAGGCGAACTCCCCGGCCTACCGCGCGCTGCGGGATAGCGGCATGGGCCACACCGAGGCGCGCAACGCGATCGCGAACAACACGGGCCTGGCCGCAGCGGCGATCACCGCGCCTGCGGCTCTGGCGGCCGGTCGCCTGGTGGAACGCTTCCAGATGAACCCGATGCGGGTGCCCAACCTGATGACGGGCCTGGGGAACATCGGCAAGGAGATGGTCGAGGAGGCGCTGCAGGGCGGTGCCGGCCAGATCTCCCAGAACCTCGCGACGCAGATGATCGCCGACCAGTCTCGCTCCCTGGCTCAGGGTGTCGGCGAGCAGGTGTCCTTGGGTGCGCTCGGCGGCTTCGGTGCCGCGGGGGCAATGCAGGCGCCGGGCATCGCGCGAGAAGGCCTGGCTTCGGGTGCCCGTGCTGTCGGCCGCGCCGCTGTCCGCCGGGTGGATGCCCTGCTGGCTAGTAACGAGAACAGCTCGCCGGTCTCCGATGCTGCGACGCGCGAAGCCACGAACCAGGTGGTCACCCAGCTGCAGGCCCCCGAGACGATCCCGGAGATCCGCCAGGCCATCGAGCAGGCGCCGAACGCGACGCCGGCGAGCGTGGAGAAGGGCAACACCCTCGTGGATCGGCTGCAGGGTGCGCTGCTCTACAACCACCAGGAGCTCGTGGACACCGGCGCTCCGGCTTCGGTGGTCTCCCTGGGCGATGGCTCGACCGACAAACTGGACCTCATCGAGCGGCTGCACGGCATGCTCGAGGGCGGGGCAGCGCAGGGGAACCAGGTCTCCCAGGAGGATCGGCTCTTCGCCGCGCAGCTCATGGTGGGCGTGCAGGACGAGATCGCCCAGCTCAGCTTCACCAATCCGGCCGACCTGCAGCTCGAGAAGGGCACGCCGGGCAAGGAGATGGTGGACCGCTTCCTCGGCCTGGTCACCCAGACGCGCTCGAGCCCAGGCTTCCAGCGCGCGGTGCAGCTCGGTGAGCAGATGCTGACCCAGGCCCAGGAGAAGGGCGAGCTCACCCAGGACATCACGCCCGAGAACCTGGACACGGCTGAGGGTCAGCGTCAGGCGCAGGTGGCTGCGGCCGCGGCGATCGTCGATCCCGAGCATGCGAACATCAAGACCGTCGTGCAGATGCTGGCCCATTCGGTCACTCCGTCGGACGGAGCAGCACCTCGGCTGAAGATCACGCCGGCTCAGCGCAACTCTCTGCTGGCTGTAAAGGCGCTCCTCGAGGGGAACCAGCGCGCAGTGGACCGCCATGACGCGCTCGGTCACAGCAAGCCGCTGGATCGCGTGTCGAAGGGCATCCTCACCGACGAGAAGACCCACTCCGGTGCGCCTGTCTCCGCCTTGAGCCAGGCCAAGGCGGTTGCTGCGGCCATGCGTGCGGGTGATGTGCCCCAGGCCAAGCGTGAGCTGCGGATGCTGCAGCTGCTCGTGAAGCACATGAAGAACAAGGTGGGCGCCTTCAACCAGCACTTCGAGCAGGGTGGTGGGCGTAATGTCCCCTACGAGGCGCTCAGCCTGTTCCGCAAGGGTGTGCAGGAGAACAACTGGTACACCAATGCCAGCGGCCACGCCGTCCACCCGACCAACGCCAACTCCATCGAGATGGCCCAGCGCACGGCGATCGAGGCGCAGCGCCTGGTGGACATCTACAACGGCCTTCGCGAGGGCTTCCCCGATCTCGGTGGAGCGCCGGCGCTCGACGTGAAGCTGAACCCGCTGCTCGAGGGCAAGCCGGCGACGGTCGCCGCGGAGTTCCAGTCGGGCAAGCGCGTGCGTCCCCTGCAGGGTTCTGCTCCTGCGGCGAAGCCGGCAGAATCTTCTGCTGCTCCGACTGTGCCTCCGCAGGGTGTGCCGCCAGAACCAACCGGGAACGCGGCTGACCCGGATCTGGAAGCTCGCCTCGATAAGCTGAAGGTCGAGAAGGAGAACCTATACAAGCTCGCTGATCGTCGAGGTGGTTTCTCTAAGCTGAAGCCCGATGAGAAGAAGCTCTTCGATGCTCTACGGGATATTCTTCAGGATCCAGGGAACCAGCAAGAAGCTGATGCCCTGATCGCCGGTGTCGAATATGTGGCTTCCAACGGGCGGCTCGACATCGTTGAGACGGTGCTCGCGCACATGGAGGACTCCGCCAAGACGGCCTCCAAGGCCCAGATGGAGAGCGGAGATGCGGTCCTGGTAAAGGCTGCGAAGGATATTCGCGCCAATTACCAGGAGATGGCGAGCCGCATTCAGGCGATCGTTAAGGCCACGAATAAGGCCGAGCCAACCGAGGAAGAAGACGACGCGGCTGAGACCAAGGCCGAGCCCACGACGATCGACGAGGCCTTCCCGAACCTCCTTGGCTCGGCGGAAGGGACCACCGTCGTCAACCAGCTGAAGCGCGCCTTCAAGCTGCCGAAGGAGAAGCTGAGCCGGCTTATGGGTGCGAAGTCCCCTCTCACCCTGCTTCGCGGTGCGCTGACCTCGCCCGAAGCGCTGGCTGAGTTCCTCGCTGGCAAGGGCAACCGCCGCACGATCACGCCGGACATGGCTTCCGCCTATCAGGACCACCTGGCTCTCGCGCCGAAGATCCTCGCCACGATGCAGAGCAACCTCGATGCCTTCTTCCAGACGGAGAAGCGCTTCAAGGGTGATGTGGCGAACCTCGAGAAGGATGCTCGCTTCACCTCCTTCCCGAACATGAAGCTGCTCAACATCACCGAGATCGTGGACGGCAAGCTGGTGCTGAACCAGGAGCTCGCGGAGTCCGCGGTACTCGCCGGTCTGCAGTGGCTGCTCACCGGGCAGCAGATGGGCGGCCGCATTCTGGACGAGGAGGATCTGAAGGACATCGTCGGCCTGCCCGAGGACCAGATGACGGGCCTGGGCGACGTGCTCAACCACCTCAACAGCACGCTCTCGCTGTCCGAGGGCACGGGCGCGTTGCGCGACAAGATCGTCAGCTTCTGGGGCCTGCGCGGCGATCGCACGGTGGACGATGCGCTGGTGCGTGGCATCCCCGAGGCGGTGGCCAAGGAGGTCATTCGCGCCATGGTCGAGCACGATCTGCTCGTGCCCTCGGTCGTGACGGTGGCGAAGACCACGGACCAGGACACGGCTGAGCTGGTCGCCGCGGTCATTGAGGAGGGTAGCGATCCCAAGGAGATGAAGCTGCTCGGCGACGACGAGGCGAAGGCCGTGGCCCAGTGGGAGCTGCTGCAGGCGCACCGCAAGGCGCACAAGTCCGCCGGTGTCACGAGCTACACCCGCCTCACGCTTCCCGATCTCCGGGCCCAGGACGAGAGCCAGGCGGACAGCGCGATGACGCAGGATCTGAGCCTCATCGAGCGTGTGGTCCTGACGCAGCCGAAGGATGTCAACTACATCGGGCAGCTCGGCGAGGTGCCTCCTCTGGCTCCGACCCAGATGAACAACCCCATGGTGGATAACACCAAGGACGACCTGGCTCAGATGAAGGAGCATGCGAAGGTCGAGTTCAAGGTCAACGAGCCCCTGGTCGATCTCTTCACGGCGATGGACGAGATGGGCGCGGTGGAGCTGCTCGCCTTCGGGGATCTCGAGGGGAAGAGTCTCAACGCCAACCACCAGCAGTCCATGAAGGGCAAGAACCTCTCGATCCAGTCGGCCTTCATCCAGATGCGGACCTACGTCGAGGAGGCCAAGGCCGCTGCGGCGTCGTTGGGCGAGGAGACCAAGCTCTCCGACATCGCCTTCCACTTCGCCTTCAACGTGTCGAAGGTGGGTCGTCTGCAGATGCTGGGCCGCTACACCCCGCAGTCCAGCAAGCTGATGCGCGAGCTGCTGGTCGCGACCTGGGCGAACCTCGATCTGAGCGGCGCGAACCTCAAGCACACCCGTGCTTTCCAGCTGGCCATGGGCCAGGCGCTGGGCGTGAAGGTCCACGAGCTTCCCTATGCCGTCGCCTCCGAGAAGGCGGACGAACGCATCGACGCGCTGCGGCCGGTCATCAACCTCCTTGGCTCCTATCTGGACTCGCGCAAGCTGCCGATGAACGCGGTGAGCGTCATCAAGGAGACCTTCGCCGACGCCAAGATCGAGCTGAGCCCCATCGCAATCCATGCTCTCATGGAGTTCGCGCGCATGGAGCGGGCGGAAGACCTCACCAACTTCCGGACCGGCCTCTCTCTGGAAGCCGACGGCGTGACGAACGGCGTCATCAACGCCATCAACCTCATGTCCGTGGGCGAGTTCACCGAGCAGCAGGTGCTCAACATGGCCAAGGGTGGCCGGCTGATGAACGCCGACGGTCCCCAGACCATGAATGAGCAGCGTGCTGGCCGGCCCGGTGAGTTCCAGGGCGACGGCGCCGATATGTACCGGGTGGGCACGGACGGCTTCACCAGCTTCATGAAGATGCTGCGCAGCGGGCTCGAGCAGGATGCCTCTGGCTCCGACAAACGGGTCTCCTTCAAGGCGCAGCAGGTGCTCGGCCTGTTGGGCGCCCTCGAGGATCTCACCGAGATCATGTTCCCCGAGGGCTACGTCACCTTCGACGAGGAGAAGGGTGAGCTAGTCTTCGGCCGCGGCGTCATGAAGAACCCCATGACGATCTCGATCTACGGCTCGGGCAACGCAGGTATCGCGCAGAAGCTGGTCGGCATGATCGCCGAGACGCTCTACGAGCGCATGTCCAACGTCGCCGGTCGTGAGCGGGCGGGGCTGAACTCCGCGCTTCGCTTCGCGACCTTCGCCAATCTCTCCCAGGATGACGACGCGGCCGCGGCCACCTTCGACAGGTTCGTGACCGCCTTCAACACGCTGACGACGCGCACGGTCCACGTCTCGAAGGACGGGTCCATGTACACCAAGGAGCAGGAGAAGCCGGGCCGCCTGGTGCTCGATGCCAATCTGGATCCGACCAAGTTCACACTCTCGCCGCGGCAGCTCGCCAACCTCAAGCAGAACATGCTCGTGCTCTTCGTGGGTCCGATGGGTCAGGCGATCCAGCAGGCCCTGGGCAAGTCCGTCTTCGACGCTGGGCAGCTCATCATCAAGTCCACCCAGGCGATGGCGACCTTCGCTGAGGCTGCCTACGACCAGGCCGTCGAGTACCGTCTCGACCAGCTGAAGGAGTCCGATCCGACCCGCACGGAGGACAGCTACCTCTCGGCAAAGGAGCAGGAGGAGCTGCACAAGGACGTGCTTCGCCTGGCTCCGCTCATCACGACCGAGCACCAGGCCTTCTACCCCTCGGGCAAGATCAAGACCGACGACGATAAGCGGCAGTTCTCGACCGATCTACTGGGCCGCCAGAGTACGCCGGCCTTCCACTACGGCCCCGGCCCGGTGGGTGTCGCGGCCATGCCGGGCCTGAATATCGGCTTCGGCGACGGGCGCGCGATCCAGGCCGCTTTGACGACGGGCAAGTTCGGACGCAGCCTGGCCATCTTCGACGGCGTACATGGTCCTCTCGACACGATCGACGAGGACAGCCAGGCGCTGAACCAGGCGGTCCACACCAGCTGGCAGGGCAATCCCCTTGCCGCGCTCCAGAGGGCCTATGCCAGCTTCCTGGAAGCCTCGGTTGAGGAGTCGATCTCGGATAAAATGCGGGTGACCCTGTCGCGGATTTTCCGCGGAACGCTCGAGCCCAAGGATCTGATCCTCGACGAGGCATCGATCCGGCAGCGCATGGCCAACCTGGGTCAGACCCTGATCGAGAGCGCCGCCAGCGTCGAGGCGCGGCACAAGGCCATGGACACGGTGCAACAGAGCGTGGACCAGATGGCGGCCGCTGGCGCCCCCTTCCAGCTCGTTGGTGAGCGCCTGGTCGGTGACCATGCCACGATCGCGGCCGCCCTCGAAGTGAAGCGCCTGGCTCTCGAGCCCAAGCCGACCCCGGCGGCAACGACCGAACCAACTCCGGCCACCAAGAAGAAGGCCGCGCTGGGCCGCATCGACAAGGCCTCGGGCGCGCGAGTGATCGCCGGCCTGGCCCTGACCAAGGCCATGCAGGGCATCGGACCCGAGATCCTCGACCTGATCCGGCGCAGCCGCTCGATCTCGGGCTACACGGTGGTCCACGGCACGCTCGAGCAACTGCACGCCTACAGCCAGGCGAACGGCTACGAGCTCCCTGAGTTCGGCACCAACACGCGCGGCCTGACCTCGCCGAGCGAGAGCATCATCTACATCCTCAACCGGGGGAACCCGGACGCCGAGGTGGAGACGGTCATCCATGAGGTGATCCACGCCGCCACCTTCGAGAAGGTGCTCGAGATCTCCCAGCAGCTGCAGGACGGCACGACGCCGGCGACGGAAGCGGGCAAGGCGGTGCTGCGCCTGCGCGAGCTGATGAGCCAGTTCCTGAACCTGGACCCGAAGGAAATGACCGCCGCGGCGCAGCGTCCCTACCAGGATGCGGTGGATGCGATCCGCGGGCACCTGCAGACGAGCCAGGATGTCCCGACGCGCACGGCTCTGGCCCTCAACGAGTTCATGGCCTGGACCCTCTCCAACCGCAGTCTCGCGCGTCAGCTGAACCAGACCACGGCGAACCCCTTCGTGAAGCTGACGAAGGAGGCACTCGCCTGGATTAAGCGGGTGGTCTTCGGCCGTGTGGAGGTCTCTGAGCCGGGACAGCACATGTTCAGCCACATTCAGTTCAACACGGCGGTCATTGTCCGCAGCAACCCGACGCTGCAGCAGAACCGAGCGCGCCTGACCCTGGCTCATACATCCTCGGGTGTCGCGGACTCGCGTCTCACCGAGATCAAGGAAGCCTTCGATCGTGTTGTGGGCACGCATCTCGACGCCAACCCGACGAATAAGCCGGCGAACGAGGGTATCGTGCAGAAGGCCATCACGGTGGCGCATGACCATGCCCAGTCGGCGATGGACAACGGCTTCCAGCATATGAGCCAGCAGGCTCGCAGCACCTTCGTCTCGATCGTCACGGCGCTTGCCACCCAGGCGACCATCGACGGGCCGGCGCTGGCCGTGGCCCAGGCCCTCTACACGCACGTCCTAACCAACCACACCTTCCGCGATCTGATGGTCGATCCGAAGTCCACGGACCCGAACCAGGAGGCCAAGGCCGAGGCGCAGTGGGATCTCGTGATGGGGCAGGGCAGGGGTCTCACCACCGATGATCGCTTCGGCCGGTCGTCGCGGCTGCCGGTCTTCCTGGCTCTGGCCACGGTCGATGATGGCTTCCGCGCGGCGCTGTCGAAGATGGGTCTGCCCAAGGGCACCAAGAACAAGGAACGCGGCCTCGACGCGACGCTCGAGAACCAGGCCAGTGAGCTGCTGCTGAAGCTCTCGGCGCGCCTGTCCGGCACCTCGAAGAGCCGCAACGTGCAGGCCGCGGTGGATGCGCTGTCCAAGCAGATCCAGAAGACCAGCCTCGAAGAGCTCTCCCTCCTGGATCATGTGATGACGCCGGCGGGCTCGCTCGTGGACAAGACCAACGAGAAGGTGACCACGGGCCTGCAGGGGCTGGCAGCCAAGGCGAGCCGCGCCGCGGAGAAGGCCGAGCGGGCGAACTCCACCCGCTGGACCAAGGCCGTGACCGCTTTCGCGCACACGACCGAGGCGCTCGTGAACGAGAACCGCGCCGACAAGGTGGGTGTGGGCATCCTGCAGCTGATGAATGACGTGCAGGGCTGGACGCCGGTGCGTGAGCTGATCGGCGATCTCGTCGGTCGGGTGTCGAGCAACGCCGGCGTCTATGACCTGATCAAGAAGGTGCGCTCGATGGTCTCTCAGACCCGCCAGCGCTATCGCGAGGAGGTGCCGTCCACGATCGCGAAGAGCTTCAGCCGCAAGCTGACGAACCTCGAGTGGTCGGACCTCTTCCACGGCCTGGGCAAGACGGACCTGGCGGCGCTGGTCGGCAAGATGCCGATGAGCGAGGTTCTCAAGCTGTTCGGCAAGGGCAAGGAGTTGGGCCAGGCGATCGGACAGCTGGAGCGTGAGCTGGCGCCGCAGGCCGGCAAGGACTGGACACAGATGAACGAGAAGGCGAAGCAGCTCGCCCATCACATGAACACCGGCGTGACGGGCACCTTCCTGCTACGCAACGCCTCGGCCGTGTCGCAGCTCATGGGATTGGCCAGTGGCCGCCGGCCCGCTGCCTCCAAGAACCCGGCCTTCGTCGAGGGCATGGACCGGCTGATCTCGCTCTACGCTGTGCAGGGCCTGGACCAGTCCGTGCGGGACAGCGTGAGCTCTCTGGCTCAGGGGCAGGCCAAGGGCATGGAGTTCACGCTCGCCTACCTGGTGGGCCAGCGGAAGGACGAGATGGCCAAGGCCACCGGCCGCGCCGAGGTAAACCACTACAAGGGGAGCATCCCGAGCCTGCAGAAGCCGGGCTCGAGCCTGATCGTGGCGCCGGTCACGCAGCACGCCGAGCTGCTGGCGAAGAGCTATGTGAAGGTGGCCGACTACGCTGGGTCGGACCTGGATTACACCGGGCCGAACGCGGTGCCGCGCGCCTATTACATGGCCTCGGTGTCCGGACGCTCGCCCTTCAACCAGGGCATCCTGCAGAACGTCGTGCAGACGGCCTCCGGCGTCGAGATCGAGACGGGCTTCACCGAGGGGACGCTGGTCGCCGGCCGGGTGCTCAGCAAGAAGGGCGTGTTCCGGATCACCAAGGATCTCTTCGCCTACGGGGAGAGCTCGCCCAACAACGAGAACATGATGCCCATCTTCAACGAGGCGGGCCGGGTGGTCGCCTACGAGAAGGCGGTGGATCCCAAGATCGCGGCCAAGGTGGAGCGGGACACCCACCTGGCGCGCATGATCGGTGTGTGGCGCGGCCGGCAGGTGGAAGAGGGCTTCGCCACGGAGCAGAACCACATCTCGATCAACCAGATCCATGAGCAGTGGGTCGAGGACATGAAGACGCCGGCAACGAGCCGTAAGCACTACATCAACCTCCTGGATCCATATGAAGTGGGTAAAGATCCGGTATTGGCGGATGCTGTGGCCCTTCTATCGAAGGATACCAAGGACTACGCAGTCGGGAAGTTCGGGGAGGAGGCGTTCTATGTGCGCCGAGACATGCTCAACGACGTTCTCGGCTACCGGAACGCTTCGATAGGAGATGCCTGGACTGGGGTGACCCGGTGGGAGCCCAAGACGCAGGACGCGGTTCGGAAGCTGACGATGTCCGTGATGGGCAATAACGCCTACCGCTGGTTGGTGAACGCCGAGCGCGGGGTGCAGGGCGTGGTGAAGGATCTGAAGGTGCTGGTGGTGGTGAAGAGCGTGGTCGTGCCGGCCATGAACTTCGCCTCGAACATGCATCACCTGCTGATGACGGGCGTCCCGGTGATGGACATCGTCCGCGGCATGCCTCGCAAGCTGGTCGAGGTGCAGAGCTACACCACCAACCGGGCGCGAGAGGTCGAGCTTGAGGCGAACCTGCGCGTCGCGGAGCTCACGCCGGGCTCGACGGCCGCGAACGAGATCCGGGCCGAGATGCGCTCGATCGCCGATGCCAACCGGCGGCTGTCCATCTGGCCGCTGATCGAGGCCGGCGAGTTCACGGCCATCTCAGACGCCGGCATCAGCCGCGACGAGATCCTGCTCACCTCGGGCAAGCTCAGCGAGTACATCGAGAAGAAGGTCAGCGAGTTGCCGGGCCCCTTCGAGACCCTGGCTCGCTACGGTATGATCACCCGCGACACAGCACTCTTCCAGGGCCTGCAGAAGGCCGTGGACTATGGCGACTTCCTGGCCAAGGCGATGCTCTACGACCACCTGACCAAGAAGAAGGGGGAGAGCCAGGAGCTTGC
>NZ_CBDDFJ010000020.1:0-171132 GCF_965227005.1 Roseococcus sp. | reverse complement strand
AGCGCGCCCGACCGCACCGGCGGCACGCCGGCCGGCGTCGCCAACCTGACCGCCGCCGAGCGCGCCGGCCTGGCCGACAAGATCGGCGAGTGCTGGGCCGTGGATGCGGGCGCGCCCAATATCTCCTCCATCGTCGTCGAGCTGCGCGTGCAGGTGGATGCCGGAGGCGTGGTGCGTCAGGTCCTGCCCAACGGGGCCGTGCCCACCGAGCCGCGCGCGCGGATGGTCTTCGAGGCCGCCCGCCGCGCCCTGCTCGACCCGCGATGCAACCCGCTGCCCCTCTCGCGCGATAGGCTGGAGGCTTTGCGGAACACCATCTTCCGCTTCAACCCGAGGGAGCTCGGGCTACGATGAGCGACGATGCCTTGAACCCGGCCGCCGAGAGGCCAAGCTGGATCGAAAACTATGCGGAGGCGGTGATTCACCTTGCGGTCCGGCTCGGGCCGCAGGCATCCCCCTTCCAAGTCACCGGAGAAACGCAATCGTGACGCCCATTCTGAATCGTCGCTCGCTGCTGACCGGCGGCGCTGCCGCCATGGTGGCTCCGGGCATCTGGACCACGCCCCTGCCGGCGGCGGCCCAGACCGGCAGCCCGCCGACCATCGTCGACATCACCCGCGCCCGCACCGAGCCGATCCCCATCGCCATCCCCGACATGGCAGGCTCCCCGCTCGGCGCGCAGATCTCGCGCGTCATCACCAACAACCTGCGCAGCTCGGGCCTGTTCCGGCCCGTCGACCGCCAGGCCTTCATCCAGACGCCGGAGGCCGCGGCCGCGACGCCGCGCTTCCAGGACTGGCGCGTCATCGGCGCCGCGGCGCTCGTCACCGGCAAGGTGGATGGCAGCGGCGACCGGCTGCGCGTGGAGTTCCGCCTCTGGGACATCCTGCCCGAGCAGCAGGCCCTGGGCACCGCCTACAACGCCACCAGCAGCAACTGGCGGCAGATCGCCCACATCATCTCCGACGATATCTACAAGCGGATGCTGGGTGAGACGGGCTATTTCAACACCCGCATCGCCTATATCGCCGAGACCGGCCCGCGCGACCGGCGCGTCCGCCGCCTCGCCATCATGGACCAGGACGGCGAGAACAACCGCTTCCTGACCGACGGCCAGTTCCAGGCCCTGACGCCGCGCTTCCACCCGGACGCGACGCGCATCGCCTTCATGTCCTACCAGCGCAACGAACCGCGCGTTTACCTCTTCAACCTGGAGAGCGGGCGGCAGGAGGTGCTGGGCAATTTCAGCGGCATGACGCTCTCGCCGCGCTTCTCGCCGGACGGCCGCTCGGTGGTGCTCTCCTCCGTGCGCGGCGGCGATGCGAATATCTTCGTGGTGGACATGGCCTCGCGGCGCGAGCGGCAGCTCACCAGCGGCGGCGGGCTCGACGTGTCGCCCTGCTTCTCGCCGGATGGCAGCCAGATCGTCTTCAACTCGGACCGGGGCGGCGACCAGCAGCTCTACGTCATGGATGCGGGCGGCGGCGGCGCGCGGCGCATCAGCTTCGGCAATGGGCGTTATGCGACGCCGGTCTGGTCACCGCGCGGCGACCTGATCGCTTTCACCCGCATCGCGCGCGGGCAGTTCGCCATCGGCGTGATGCGGCCCGACGGCTCGGGCGAGCGCATTCTCTCCGAAGGCTGGGGCATGGAGGGGCCGACCTTCGCGCCCAATGGCCGGGTGCTGATGTTCTATCGGGAGTCCGCGGCGCGGGACAACCGCGGCTCGGGCTACTCGGCGCGGCTGTCGTCGATCGACATCGCGGGCTTCAACGAGCGCCAGATCGTGACGCCGACGGATGCAACCGATCCCAGCTGGTCGCCGTTGATCAGCTGATCCCTTGTGCCGAAGGTCGCGGAGGCCAGTACCGACGCGACCTTGATGCTGTTTATGTCCTGAATACTTGCTCCGCGCGTGGCGCGCGGCCTTACGCCTTGATTGCGCCATGCGGGGGGTCTAGTCGTGCTTTGCGCGAGGTTCCGCCTGAGAAAGCGGTACATTCGCCATCAGATAGACAGATGCCTAGGCAGTAGGAGAACATTATGGCCGCCACGAAGACTTTCCTCGCCGCTGTTGCGGCCGCGGGGCTGCTTGTTGCTTGCTCTTCCGACCCCGAGACGTCGGCGAACGCCGGCGGCGCGGGTGCCGGCAGCGGCAGCGGCGCGGTCCGGCCCGGCAGCCAGGAAGATCTGGCCGCCAATGTCGGCGACCGCGTGTTCTTCGACACCGCCCTGAACGGCGTCCGCGCCGACCAGCGCCCGGTGCTGGTGCGCCAGGCCGCCTGGCTCGCGCAGTATCCGCAGAACCAGGTCATGGTCGAAGGCCATGCGGATGAGCGCGGCACGCGCGAGTACAACCTCGCCCTCGGCCAGCGCCGTTCCAACTCCGCGCGCGACGTCCTCGTGGCGAGCGGCGTGGCCGGCTCGCGCATCCAGACCATCAGCTACGGCAAGGACCGTCCGGACGCGCTCGGCTCCAACGAGGACGCCTGGGCGCGCAACCGCCGTGCCGTCACCGTGGTCCGCTAAGCGGTTCGCCTGATGCGTGGCGCGGTCCTCTTCCTCGGTCTGACGCTGCTGGCAACGCCGGCAGTGGCCCAGATGGACAGTCGCGAGGGGATCGCGCTGCAAAACCAGATCCTGCAATTGCGCCAGGAGATGGAGCAGATGCGTCGTGGCGGGGGCGGTAGCCTCCCGCCGCCGTCGCCCTCCCGGGGCGGTTCGGGCGGCGGCAGCGAGCTGGTTGGCCCGCTGCTGGATCGCGTGAATACGCTGCAGGACGAGACCAGCCGCCTGCGCGGCCGGGTGGATGTTCTGGAAAACCAGAACCGCCGCCTCCGCGAAGATTTCGAGAAATATCAGGGCGACATGGAGTTCCGGCTCGGCCAGGCCGGCGGTGGTGGTGGCGGCGGTTCCGCTCCCGCACCGGGGCGCCCCGCGCCCGTCGCGCCGCCTTTGGCGCCGCCGACCACGAGCACCGGCGCGCCCGCGCCGCGCACGCCCGACCGCGCTATCGCCGAAGGCAACGCCGCGCTCGGCCGCCGCGACTATGCCGCCGCAGAGGCCGCCGCCCGCGAGGCGCTCGCCGGCCGATCCGGGGCGCATGTCATTGCCGGACAGATGCTGCTGGGGGACTCCCTCGCCGGCAAGCGCGACTTCGGCAATGCCGCGATCGCCTATAACGAAGCCTATACCCGCGCGCGGACCGGCCCCCGCGCCCCCGAGGCGCTCATCGGCCTCGCCACGTCCTTCCAGGGCCTCGGCAACAAGCGCGAGGCCTGCGACACGCTGAACGACCTGCGCAGCCAGTTCCCCAATCTGCGCCCGCCTCTGGCCGCCGAGGCCGCTTCCGCGCGTCAGCGCGCGCAGTGCCGCTAGAGACCTGATGTGACCGGCCCCGCGCCGGTCACGGGCGCGGAATTCGCCGCGCTGATGGCTCCGCTGGGGCCTTTTTCCGACCGCATCGCCGTGGGCTGCTCCGGCGGCCCCGATTCCCTGGCCCTGACGCGGCTCGCGGGAGATTGGGCGCGCGCGCGCGGCGTTTCGTTGCTGGCCCTGGTCGTCGAACACGGTCTGCGGGCGGAAAGCGCGGCCGAGGCTTCGGCGCTGGCCCAGGCTTTGACCGGCGTCGGCATCGCGGTGCGCGTCCTTCCGCTGGGTCTGCCGGCAGGGTCAGGATTGCAGGACCGCGCCCGCCGCGCGCGCCGGGCGGCGCTGCTGGCGGCCTGCCTGGAGGCCGGCGCACCGCATCTTCTGCTGGGGCATCACGCCGACGATCAGGCGGAGACCGTCCTGTTCCGCGCCCTGCGCGGCAGCGGCGGCCAGGGTCTCGCCGGCATGGCCTCACTGACCGTGGCGGCCGAGGCGCTGATCCTGCGGCCCTTGCTGGCGATCCCCAAGGCGCGGCTGGCCGCGAGCCTGGAGGGCTGGCCCCTCGCGCCCGTCCAGGATCCCTCCAATGCCGACCCGCGCTTCGCCCGCGCCCGGCTGCGCGCCTCTGGCGAGATCGCGGCCGCCGCCCTCGCCGCCGACGGCTTCGCCTGCCGCCGAGGCCGCCTCGCGACCCGGATCGCCGAACGGCTGGCCGCCTCCATCCGCCTGTTGCCGGAGGGCTGCGCGGCCATCGCGACGGACCGGCTGGGGCAGGATCGCGTGGCGCGGCAGCTGATGGCCGGGCTGATCCGCGCGATCGGCGGGCGGGAGCACGCGCCGGCCGAGGCCGCCGTCGCCGCACTGCTGGCCCGCGGCTCAGGCTCGCTCGGAGGCACGCTGTGGCGGGGCGGCTGGCTGGTCCGCGAGGGCGGCGAGGGGCCGGACCCGCGCTTCCGTCTCGCGGTGCCGCCCGGTCTCGTCGCCGGCTCCCTCGGCCCGGATGCCTCCGCCGTGCGGGGGCGCGCGCGGCATTTGCCGGCCGTCGGCCTGGCCAGCCTGCCGGCCCTGCGGCGGGCGGCGGATGGAATGCTGGTCCTGGCCCCGCACTTGGCCTATCCTGAATCTGAAATGGCGGTAAGCTTCCCGCCTGTCTTCGCCCCTCCAGGCGGTCCTGTCACCGAATGTCACCTCATGGGATGAATTCTCTTCGGGCTCCGGGATTTTTTGGAGCGGCGGACGCACTATGTTCACCAGGTGCCGATACAATGATCGGCAGAGGGGATCGCGCGACGTGAGCAATTTCGGCCGGAACCTGGCCTTGTGGGTGATTGTGGCGCTGCTGCTGGTGGCGCTCTTCAACCTGTTCCAGCCTTCGGGGACGAACACCCGGGCGCAGACGCAGGTCGCCTACAGCGATTTCGTCAATGAAGTGAATTCCGGCCATGTCCGGGACGTGACGATCCAGGGCCGCACGGTCTCGGGCACGCTGAGCGACGGGCGGGCCTTCAGCACCTATACCCCCGAGGATCCGCAGCTCGTCTCGCGCCTGACCGACAAGGGCGTGCGGGTCGTGGCCCGTCCGGAAGAGAGCGAGGTGAACCCCCTCTTCCAGATCCTGATCTCCTGGTTCCCGATGCTGCTGCTCATCGGTGTCTGGATCTTCTTCATGCGCCAGATGCAGGGCGGCGGCGGGCGCGCCATGGGCTTCGGCAAGTCCAAGGCCAAGCTGCTCACCGAGAAGCACGGCCGCGTGACCTTCGAGGACGTGGCCGGCATCGACGAAGCCAAGGCCGAGCTCGAGGAAATCGTCGACTTCCTGCGTGACCCCGGCAAGTTCCAGAAGCTGGGTGGCAAGATCCCCAAGGGCGTGCTGCTTGTCGGCCCGCCCGGCACCGGCAAGACGCTCCTGGCGCGCTCCATCGCCGGTGAGGCGAACGTGCCCTTCTTCACCATCTCGGGCTCCGACTTCGTCGAGATGTTCGTGGGCGTCGGCGCGTCGCGCGTCCGTGACATGTTCGAGCAGGGCAAGAAGAACGCGCCCTGCCTGATCTTCATCGACGAGATCGACGCCGTGGGCCGCCATCGTGGCGCGGGCCTGGGCGGCGGCAATGACGAGCGCGAGCAGACGCTGAACCAGATGCTGGTCGAGATGGACGGCTTCGAGTCCAACGAGGGCGTCATCATCATCGCGGCCACCAACCGCCCCGACGTGCTGGACCCCGCGCTGCTGCGTCCGGGCCGCTTCGACCGTCAGGTGATGGTGCCGAACCCCGACGTGAACGGCCGCGAGAAGATCCTGCGCGTGCACATGCGCAAGGTGCCGCTGGCGTCCGACGTCGATCCCAAGACGATCGCGCGCGGCACGCCGGGCTTCTCGGGCGCCGATCTGGCCAATCTCGTGAACGAGGCCGCGCTGCTGGCCGCGCGCACGGGCCGCCGGACCGTGGGCATGGCCGAGTTCGAGCATGCCAAGGACAAGGTGATGATGGGCGCCGAGCGCCGCAGCCTCGTCATGTCCGAGGACGAAAAGAAGATGACCGCCTATCACGAGGCGGGCCATGCCCTGGTCGCCATGCACGAGCCGGAATGCGACCCCGTGCACAAGGCCACCATCATCCCGCGCGGCCGCGCGCTGGGCCTGGTGATGAGCCTGCCCGCCGGCGACCGTTACTCGAAGCACAAGTCCAAGATGAATGCCGAGCTCGCCATGGCGATGGGCGGCCGCGTCGCGGAAGAAGTCGTCTTCGGCTCCGACAAGGTCAGCAACGGCGCGTCCGGCGACATCAAGATGGCCACGAACATGGCCCGCATGATGGTCACCGAATGGGGCATGAGCGACAAGATCGGCATGGTCGCCTATGGCGAGAACAGCCAGGAGGTCTTCCTGGGCCATAGCGTGACGCAGTCCAAGAACCTCTCCGAGGAGACGGCGCGGATCATCGACAGCGAGATCCGCAGCATCATCGACCGCGCCTATGCCCGAGCCACGAAGCTCCTCACCGAGAACCGCGAGGAGCTGGAGCGTCTGGCCAAGGGGCTGCTCGAATACGAGACGCTCTC
This sequence comes from Roseococcus sp., assembly GCF_965227005.1. Taxonomy (NCBI): domain Bacteria; kingdom Pseudomonadati; phylum Pseudomonadota; class Alphaproteobacteria; order Acetobacterales; family Roseomonadaceae; genus Roseococcus; species Roseococcus sp. The sequence continues at coordinate 164,700 of NZ_CBDDFJ010000020.1, read as the reverse complement.
CGGCGACGAGATCCGCACGGTTCTGCGCGGCGAGCCGGTGGTGCGCCTTCGCCCCGATGAGCCGACCTCGAGCGGGCGCGGCAGCGTGCCGAGCTCGGGCCGCACGCCCCGGCCGGATACCGGCAGCGGGCTGAACCCGCAGCCCGCGGGGTGAGCGGCAAGGAATGGCTTGAGCCGCTGGGCCTGTTGAATGGCCCGGCAGCTTTCGCCGCGATAAGAGATGGGCTCGCCCTGCCGTTGCAGGGCGGGCCCATCGCGTTTTCGCTGGTGCGCGGACCTGAGGGCTCGATCCTGCCGCCGCCGCAGGAGCATCCATCGCTGGAGCGCCTGACGCGCGGCATGCCCGAATTCGCAGGCATCGCGCGGCATCGCGCGCGGCCGCTGGTCATGGGCATCGTGAACTGCACGCCCGACAGCTTTTCCGGCGACGGGCTGGGCGAGGGCCATGCGGCCGCCATCGCCCAGGGCCACGCCATGCTCGAGGCCGGGGCCGACATCCTCGATATCGGCGGCGAGAGCACCAAGCCCGGCATCGAACCCGTGAGCGTGGAGGAGGAGATCGCCCGCGTGCTGCCGGTGATCCGCGCGCTGGCGACCTCGGCGCCGGTCAGCGTGGACACGCGCAATGCACGCACGATGATCGCCGCGCTGGAGGCGGGGGCGGAGATCGTCAATGACGTGAGCGGGCTGCGGCACGATCCGGATGCGCTGCGCGTGGTGGCGCAGTCGCGCTGTCCCGTGGTGATCATGCATGCGCTGACCACCGATCCCCGCACCATGCAGCGCGAGATCCACTACCAGGATACGGCGATGGAGGTGGCCCGCTTCCTGGAAGCGCGGGTCGAGACGCTGGAGCGCCTCGGCGTCCCGCGCAGCCGCATCGCGGTGGATCCGGGCCTGGGTTTCGGCAAGCGGATCGAGGACAATCTGACGCTGGTGGCGCGGCTGGCGCTGCTGGCGAATATCGGCTGCACCATCCTGCTGGGCGCCTCGCGCAAGACCTTCATCGGGCGGGTGACCGGCGTGGCCGAGGCCGGTCAGCGTGTGACGGGCAGCCTGGCGGTCGCGCTCGCGGGGGCGGCGAACGGCGCGCATATCCTGCGGGTGCACGACGTGGCGGAAACGGTGCGGGCGCTGCGGATGGCCGAGGCGCTGGCCGTCGGCTTCGAGGACATGGACTGAGGATCCGGCGGCTGGCCTTGGGCGCGCTCCGCGCCGGCCGTGCCGGGACCGCGGCAATGCACCGCGGTCCCGGGGCGGCTAGGCCGGATCGTAGGTGTGGCTCTCATAGAGGATGCAGCCCTGCTCGCTGCGAAAGGGACCGTGCCACGCGCCGGGCGGGCGTGAGGCATAGGTCATGGGCCCGAACTTCTCGCCGCCCTGGCCCTGCGCGTCATTGCCGACCCAGAGGTCGCCGCTGACGAGGAAGACCTCCTCCCAATAGTCGTGCACGAAGGGCGCGGTCGTGAAGGCGCCGGGCTGGAAGCGCAGCAGCCGCGTGCGGCAGCCCTTCTTGCCCGCCTCGTCCAGCGTGCCGGCCAGGATCTTCTGCTGGATGCCGGCCGGATAGCCCGGGGGCGTCTCCCAGCCGGCGCCGAGATCCAGTGCGTGGAATTCAAGATGGGCCTTGGTGTTCGCCATGGTGCGGCTCCTGCGCTCGTCTGTCGCCGCATGATGGCGTGCGTGCCGGGAATCCCAAAGCCGGCCCGAGCTGATCTCACCCCTTGGGGGGCACCACCCCGAACACCGTCTGCGCCTCGATCTGCAGCACGTCGGCGGGGCGCGGGAAGGGGGCGGGCTTCGCCTCGCTTTCCGACCTTTCGCGCCCGATGCGCTCGAAGAAGGTCTCGAGCCCGCCGGGCATCATCAGCCACAGGAACACCATCGGCGCCTCGGCCGAGGCCTCGAAGCGATGCAGCCGTCCCTTGCCGAGGAAGAAGCATCCGCCCTTCTCCATCGGCTGCGTCGTGACACCGTCGAGCAGCGCCTCGCCGCGCCCTTCCAGCACGAAGATGACCTCCTCGTTGTCGGGGTGCATGTGCTCGCGCACGAAGCAGCCGGCATCGACGGTCTGCGTGCCCATGGAGAAGGGGGTCTCGGCCCCGATCTCGTTCGAGGCGAGCAGACAGCGCACGAAGCCGTTGGCGGGCACGGGCTGCCAGTAGGAGCGTCCGCCTTCCGGCGGGACGACGACGAGCGGGGCTTGTTCCATCCGCCGATCCTCCGCGAGGCCGGCGGCGGCTGTCCAGAAGAGTTCGTTAGAGCGTCACCCGATCAGACGGAATCGTCTGGTCGGGTAAAGATGCTCGAAAAAACAAATAGCTAGAGACTTCGAAGTGAGCCCTTGCGAACGAAGAGGGCTCTAGCCGTGCAGCACCACGCCACCCGCGCGCAGCCGGGCGAGCTCCTCCGCGCCGAGGATCGGCAGCAACAGCGCGTCATTGTCCTGGCCGAGCGCCGGGGCGGCGTTGCGCAGGATGCCGGGGGTCTTGGACAGGCGCGGAATCTCGCCATGCATGGGCAGCCAGCCGCCGGGCATCTCGGCATCGGGCACCTCGATGAGGGCCTCGCGCTCGGCGATGTAATGGTCCTCGTCCAGCCCGGCGACGTCGAGGATGGGGCCGATGGTCACGCCGTCGCGGTCGAACTGCGCCAGGGCCTCGGCCATGGTCATCTGGGCCACGTAGTCACGCACCACGCCATCGATCTCCTCGATATGCCGGATGCGGTCGGAATTGGTGCGGAAGCGCGGATCGTCCAGCAGATCGGTGCGCCCGAGGCTCTTCATCAGCTTCACGAAGACGCCCTGGGTGGAGCTCGACAGCCCGACCCATCCGCCGTCCTTCGTCTGATAGGCGTTGCGCGGCGCGGTGCTGGTGCTGCGGCTGCCGGTGCGGGGCTTTTTCTTGCCCGAGATGCGGTAGTTGGCCATCTGCGGCTCGAGCATCGCGAAGATCGGCTCGAAGAGGGAAAGGTCCACCACCTGGCCCTCGCCCGTGGCCTTCGCGTGGTGCAGCGCGATCATCGCCGCCGAGGAGCCGTAGAGCCCGGCATAGGCGTCGGCCATGAACATGGGCGGCAGCACGGGCTCGCGATCGGCGAAGCCGTTGATGGCGGCGAAGCCGGAATAGCCCTCGACCAGCGTGCCGAAGCCCGGCTTGTGCGAGAAGGGCCCGGTCTGCCCCCAGCCCGAGACGCGCACGATCACCAGTGCGGGGTTCAGTTCCAGCAGCACGTCCGGGGCAAGGCCCATCTCCTCCAGCACGCCGGGGCGGAAGCTTTCGACGAAGATGTCGGCGGTCTCGGCCAGCTTGCGCACCACGCCGATGGCCTCGGGGTTGCGCAGGTCCAGGCAGAGGCTGCGCTTGTTGCGGCAGAGCGTCTTCCAGGAGGTCTCGACGCCACCGGTCTTCCAGGCGCGCAGCGAATCGCCGGCGGGCGGCTCCACCTTGATCACCTCGGCGCCGTGGTCGCCGAGCACCTTGGTGAGGACATTGCCGGCGACGAGGCGCGAGAGATCCACCACGCGGAGGCCGTCCAGCGGCCCCTTCGCCTGCGCGTCGAATTGGCGCCGGCGCAGCTTCGCAGTCATCGTCACAAACCCCTTGCCGTGGATCCCGATCCTGCCGCTTTGCGGGACCGGGGGAAGACGCCTGGGACAGGCAGCCAGACCGGCCGACGCTATGGGCGGGGAGAGGGCGGGTCAATGCGCGCCTCGCGACAGACGCGACAGTGTGGCCTAGCTTTCCTGTGGCATTCTTCCCCGCAAACCTGCCCCCTCGCGAGACTCCGTGAACGAAGACGCCACGCTCCTGGCCAGCCTCCTGGATCACATGCCATCGGGTCTGCTGCACCTGTCGGCCGATGGAAGGGCGTTGCGGACCAATCCGCGTCTCGGCGAGCTCCTGGGCGTCGCGCCGCCCGGCCAGGACACGCCGTTCTCCGCCTGGCTCGATCGCCTGGAGGCGTCCGGCCGGCTGCAACGCCCGCAGGGCCGAGCGGCCCTGCGGGCGCCCTTCCACGGCCCCCCAGGCAAGACCCGGTGGCAGCTCCTCGGCGGCCGCGCGCTGGAGCTGTCGGTGCAGCCGCTGCCCGGCGGCGCGCGCCTGTGTCTCTGGACCGAGGCGACGACGGACGAGGCCCTGGAGGAAGAGCGCGCCCGCATGGCGCATATGCTCGAGAACATCACCGACAGCGTCGTGCTGATGGATGCCGAGGGCCGCATCCTGCAGAACTCCAACAACAGCGGCTCGCTGCTGGGCATGCCCGACGAACTGGCGCGGGCGGGCAGCACGCATCAGGAGATCCTGCGCTTCCTCTATCGCCGCGGCGATTTCGGATTCACGCAGGAGGAAGAGGTCTTCATCGCCGAGCGGCGCGCGGGCATCCTCGCCGCCGGCCGCCTCACCTTCGCCGAGCGGATGCCCGACGGGCGCTGGGCCGAATACAACTTCCGCCCACTCCTCAATGGCGAGCTGCTCGTCATGGTGCGCGACGTCACCGAGATGCGGGAGACTCTCTCGCGCCTGGAGGCCGAGCGGGCCGAGCGCGAGGAGGATCGTCGCCGCGCCGATCTCCTGCTGGAGAACACGCGCGACATCGTGATCCTGACCGGCGGCGATGGCCGCATCCTCGAGAGCTCCAGCCGCAGCAACACCCTGTTCGGCCTGCCGCCCGAGCTTTTCGCGCCCGGCGCCCATCGGCGCGACATCCTGCGCGCGCTCTATCGCCGCGGTGATTTCGGCTTCGAGATGAGCGAGGAGCAGTTCATCCAGGACGTGCGCGACCAGCTCAATTCGCTCACGCCCTTCCAGCGCACGCGCCAGATGCCGGATGGGCGCTGGGCCGAGTTCAACCTCGTCACGCGCGAGGACGGGATGTTCGTCGTCAGCGTCCGCGACGTGACGGAGCTGCAGGAGGCGCAGCTCGCTCTGGAGCGCGAGCAGGAGAAGCTGCGCCTCGTCGTCGACAACATGTCCGACGGCGTGATGCTCTTCGATTCCGAGATGCATTGGCGGATGCTCAGCCGGCCGCTGATGAAGTTCCTCGCCTTGCCCGAGGAATTCTACATGCTCGGCACCAGCATGCGCGACGTCCTCGGCTGGCAGATGAGGCGCGGCGATTTCGGACCGCCGCCGGAGGATCCGGAGGAGTTCGGGCATGCGCTGAATTCGCTCATCGACAACCTCCGCGGCCCGGTGGCACGCAGTACATCTGCAAGACGCAAGCGGGCTATTGGCTCGACGTGAACATCCAGCATCTGCCCAATGGCGACATGCTCGGCTTCTACCGCGACGTCACGCGCCTGAAGCAGCAGGAGGAGCAGACGGAGGCCGAGCGCTCGCTCCTGCGCGAGGTGCTGAACAGCATGCAGGAGATGGTCGTCCTGCTCGATCCGCAGACGCGGATCATCTTCTCCAACGGCTGGGGGAGGAACCTCCTGGAACTGCCCGAGGCGCTGGTGCAGCCCGGCGCGATGATGGCCGGGGCGATGGCGCATATGTACCGCCGCGGGGATTTCGGCTTCGACGTGACGGAGGAGGAGGTCGTCGGTGGACGGGTGAGGGACGTGCTCGGCGGGCCGCTCCATGTCACGCGCCGCACGGTCTCGGGCAAGTGGCTGGAGTTCACCTACACGCCGATCTCGGGCAAGCGCGTGGTGGCCGTGGGGCGCGACGTCACCTCGCTCAAGGAGAGCGAGCAGGCGGCCTTCGCCGCGCGCGATGCGGCCGAGGCCGGGGCGAAGGCCAAGGCGAGCTTCCTCGCGGCCATGAGCCATGAGATCCGCACGCCCATGAACGGTGTGCTGGGCATGCTGGAGATCCTGTCGCACAGCGAGCTCAAGCCCGACCAGGCGCGCAGTGTCCAGGTGATGCGCGAGAGCGCCGAGGGCCTGTTGCGCATCGTGGACGACGTGCTGGATTTCTCGAAGATCGAGGCCGGGCGGCTGGAGGTCGAGGCGCTGCCCTTCTCGCTGCGCGGCCTCATCGAGGGCACGGTCGAGACCCTGTCGCCGGCGGCGGCCGCACGCGGCCTCACGCTCTTCGCCGATCCGCTGGCGCCCGGGCCGGACTGGCTCTCCGGCGATCCCACGCGCGTGCGGCAGATCCTGTTCAACCTGATCGGCAATGCACTGAAATTCACCGAGCGCGGCTATGTGCGCATCTCGGCCGAGACGCGGGCCGAGGCGGAGACGGCGGTTCTGCTGCTGCGGGTCGAGGACAGCGGGATCGGCATGGACGCCGCCACGCTGGCGCGGCTGTTCCAGCCCTTCACCCAGGCCGACAGCTCCACGACGCGGCGCTTTGGCGGCACGGGCCTCGGCCTTTCGATCGTCCGCCGGCTCGCGGAATTGATGGAGGGCGAGGTGGAGGCCGAGAGCGAGGTCGCCCGCGGCAGCCGCTTCACCGTGACCCTGCGGCTCGGCCTGGCCTCGCAGGCGGCCAAGACCGCGAGGCCGGAACGGGCGAAGCCGGAGCCTCGCGCCGAAGGGGCCGCCAGCCGCGACGGCGTGCTGGTGGTGGACGACCATCCGGTGAACCGCGAGGTGCTCGGCCGGCAGCTGGAGCTGCTCGGCCTGCCCTCGGACATGGCCGAGGGCGGCGCCCAGGCCATGGAGCTCTGGCGCCTGCGCGGCCACGGCATCCTGCTGCTCGACATCCACATGCCCGGCATGGACGGTTTCGAGCTGACGCGCGCGATCCGCCAGGAGGAGCAGGCCAAGGGCCTGCCGCGCACCACGCTGATCGCCGTCACCGCCAATGCGCTGAAGGGCGAGGCGGAGCGCTGCTACGCGGCCGGGATGGACGGCTTCCTTGCCAAGCCGGTGACGCTGGACGGGCTCTCCCGCATGCTGGCGCGCTGGCTGCCGGGGCTGCCAGGCGCGCATCAGGGCGGCACGCTCTTCGATCCCGAGGCCCTGCGCAGCCTGTTCGGGCAGGACCGGGAACGGCTGTCCTCCATCCTCGAGAATTTCTCCCTGACGGCGGCGGGCGACCTGGCGGCGCTGCAGGCCGCCCAGGCGCCCGACAGCATCGTGGAGATCGCGCATCGTCTGAAGGGCGCGGCCCGCATGGTGGGCGCGCGGCTGCTGGCCGAGCAGGCGCAGGGCGTGGAGCAGGCGGCGCGCGCCGGCGGGATGGGCGCGGCGCAGGCGGCGGCCTCGCAGCTTCCGTCGCTTCTGGAGGAGACGATGCGGGTGGCGCGTCCGGCCCTCGCCCCGGAGAAGGAGGCGCGCTGAGACGCCTCTTCCCTACGGCGCTCTAATCGGCGGGCGGCACGAAGATATAGCCGACCCCGCGCACCGAGCGGATGGCCTCGGGCTTGGACGGATCGGCCTCCACCTTGCGGCGCAGGCGCATGATGCGGTTGTCGATGGCGCGATCGAAGACCTCGGCCTCGCGATGCGCCGCCGTCTCCAGCAGCCATTCGCGGGTCAGCGGGCGGTTCGGGTGCTTCACCAGCAGCTGCAGCAGGTCGAACTCGCTGGCCGAGAGCTGGTCCTCGCTGCCATCGGCCAGGATGAGGATGCGCCGCTCCAGGTTCAGCCGCGCGATGCCGACGCGGATCTCGGTGAGCAGCGGCGGCGGCGGTCGCACCTCGGAGGCGCGGCGCAGCAGGGCCTTGATGCGGGCCAGCAGCTCGCGTGGCTCGAAGGGCTTGGTGACGTAGTCGTCGGCGCCCGATTCCAGACCGACCACGCGGTCCACCGTGTCCCCGGCCGCGGTCAGCATGATGATGCCGATGCGGCTGGAGCGCGAGCGGGCCCAGCGGGCGAGTGCGAAGCCGTCCTCCACCTCGTTCAGATGGACGTCGAAGAGCGCGAGGTCGGGCAGGGACTGCGCATGGGCGCGCTTGAATTCGGCGCCCGAGGCATAGGGCTGCGGACGCAGGCCGTGCTGGGCCAGGTATTCCGAGACGATACGCCGCTGGAGCGGATCGTCCTCGACGAGCGCGAGACGGAGCGGGCCGCTCATGCGCGGCCGCTCCGTGCGGGATTCAGGGGGGCTCCGCTGGCAAGCATGTCGCGCAGGATGACGGGCGCCGGGCGGATTGCAAGTATTGAGATGAAGGGATTGGTGGGATGTTGTGCACGCGCCATGGCCCGGAGCGGCCCGGACATGCCCTCAGTCTTGCCCCATCAGCGCGAGACCTTCGGCCACCGAAACGAATTCACCGCCGGCCACCACGCGCTCCGCCCCGAATCGCTCCTCGAAGAGCCGGCGCACGGCGGGCACGAGCGAGGAGCCGCCGGTGAGGAAGACGCGGTCCACCTGGGCGGGAGCCATGGCGGCATCGCGCAGGGCCGCATCCACGGCGCCGCCGATGGCGGTCAGCTCGGGCGAGATCCAGGCCTCGAAATCGCTGCGGGCGATGTCGGTCTCCACGACGAAATCGCCGTGGCGGAAGCTGAGCCGGGCCGAATCGGCACTCGAGAGCGCGGCCTTCACGCCCGAGATGGCGCGGTACAGGGCATAGCCGACCTCGTCCTCGATGAGCTGGACGAGATGGGCGAGGCGCTTGGGCTCGGCGGCGGTGCGCGCGACGTCGGCGATGTCGCGCAGGGTCTTGGGCGCGCGCATCAGCGAGAGCAGGTGCCAGCGCGCGAAATTGATGTACCAGCCGGGGGGGATGGGCAGGTCGTTGCCCCAGGGCCGGTAGGTGCCGCCCTTGCCCAGCAGCGGCGAGACGACGTGGTCCATGATGCGGAAGTCGAAGGCGTCGCCCGCGATGCCCACGCCCGAATGGCCGAGTGGCGTAACGCGGCGCGGCGGGCCGGGATCGAAGCGCAGGATCGAGAAATCGCTCGTGCCGCCGCCGAAATCGGCGACGAGGACATTGGCCGGATGGTCCAGCGTCTGGGCGAAGCGATGGCCGGCGGCGGCGGGCTCGAAGGCGACCTGCACCTCGGGCACGCCGGCCGCGGCGAAGGCGGCGATCAGGCGCTCATTGCCATAGGCGTCGTCCGCCGTCTCGCCGACGAAGCGGACGGGACGCCCGACGACGACCTGCGCGCCGGCCAGCTCGTCGCGGAAGGGCGCGAGAAGGTGGCCGAGGAAGGCCGCGATCAGGTTCTCGAGGTTCCAGGAGCGGCCGAGGATGCGCGTCTCGGTGAAGCTGCGCTGCGCCAGATAGCTCTTCATCGACATGATGAGCCGCGTGTCGAAGGGATCGTCGAGATAGGTCTCGATGGCCTGCGGGCCGGCGGCGTGGCGCGTGCGGCCCTCTGTGTCCATCCAGAAGGAGAGGACGGAGCGGAAGACCTCGGCTGTGTCGTGCGTCAGCACGGAGACGGCGCCATCGGCGCGCAGGGAGGTGACCACGCTGTTGGTGGTCCCGAAATCGATGCCGATGACGGAGGACATGTGTCGTGAACCAGACGAAGAGGGGCGCGCCTTGAAGCCCGGTCGCGCCGGTTTGGCAAGCCTTGCGGCGGGGGCGGACGCGGATCCCGCGGGGCAGGACCGATCGTGACGCGGGGCGCATTCGCGGCGGTGCGAGGATTTCGCGCCGGCATCCCCTGTCCAACACGGCGTCGACGCGCGACCCTGCGACGGTCATCAGACGCAGGACCGATCATGAAACCAGGCATCCTCCCCCCCGGCATCTTCGGCAACAACCGCACCATGGTGACGCCGCATTACGCGGTGATGCCTCCGGAGGGCATTCTCGAAAGCCGCCTGCCGGGCTTCGCGAAGACGAAGGTGCATTTCCAAACCAGCCCGCAGATGGGCGCGCGCTTCGCCCAGGCCCTGCTGGCGATGGAGCCGGGCGGCGGGACCACGCAGCCGCGCGAGGATGGGCTGGAGCATTTCTTCTACGTGCTCGATGGCCAGGTCGAGATCGGCGTGCCGGAGGAGACGCGCTCGCTCTCCGCCGGCGGCTACGCCTTCGTGCCGGCAGGCTCGGCCTATACGGTTCTCGCGGATACGGCCGCGCGCGTCATCTGGATCAAGCGCCGCTTCGAGCCGGCGCCGGGCCTGGGCACGCCGGGCCATCTCTTCGGCAGCCGGCAGGAATCGCCCCGCGTCATCAAGCACACCGACGGTCGCGCCTGGCAGTATCTGCTGGGCGAGGCGCGGATGGAGATGGACATGGAGATCAACATCCTGTCCTTCGCGCCGGGCACCTATTTCCCCTTCGTCGAGACGCACATCATGGAGCACGGGCTCTTCATGCTGAACGGGCAGGGGCTCTATCTGCTCGGGCGCGACTGGCACGAGTGCTGGAAGGACGACTTCATCTGGATGGGCCCCTATGTGCCGCAGCAATTCTACGCGACGGGTTGGGGCGAGACGTCCTACCTGCTCTACAAGGACGTCAATCGCGACGTGAAGCTGTAGAGGCCCAGGGCGTCAGGCCACGACGGCGACCTGCCGCGGATCCAGTCGCAGCCACACGCGCATCCCCACCTCATGCGCCTCCAGCGGCGGCGCGGCGGCGCGCAGCCGCAGCGCCGTTCCCTCCGGCTGCACCACATAGTCCCAGGCCTCGCCGAGATAGGTCCGCTCCAGCACCTCGGCGGCCAGTACCAGGGCGTCGTCGGCGGGCGGCGCGGTCAGCACCGTCATCGCCTGCGGCCGCAGCGAGACCAGCACCTGCCCGCGCGTGCCGGCGGCCACGCCGGCCCGTGCCGCCGGGCCGAGATTCACGCCGTCCAGCAGCAGGTCGCCGCCCTCGATCCGCGCCTCCAGCAGATTGGTCCGGCCCACGAAGCCGGCCACGAAGCGCGTGCGCGGCCGGGTGTAGAGAAGATGCGGCGCATCCACCTGCTCGATGCGGCCGGCATTCATCACGGCGATCCGGTCCGAGGTCGCCATCGCCTCGCTCTGGTCGTGGGTGACGTAGACGGTGGTGATGCGGAACTCGTCATGCAGCCGGCGGATCTCGAAGCGCATCTCCTCGCGCAGATTGGCGTCGAGATTGGACAGCGGCTCGTCCAGCAGGAGCACCGAGGGCTTCACCACGACGGCGCGGGCCAGGGCCACGCGCTGCTGCTGCCCGCCCGAGAGCTCGGCCGGATAGCGATGCGCGAGATGGCTGAGCTGCACCACTTCCAGCATCTCGCCCACGCGGCGCTTCACCTCGGCCGCGGGCAGGCTTCGCAGCTTCAGCCCGAAGCCGACATTCTCCGCCACCGTCATATGCGGCCAGATGGCGTAGGACTGGAAGATCATCGACATGCCGCGCCGCTCCGGCGGCACCACTGCGCCCGGGGCGGACAGCGTCTGCCCGTCCACGGAGATGGACCCGCCCGTGGGGTCGACGAAGCCGGCGATCATGCGCAGCGTCGTCGTCTTGCCGCAGCCGGAGGGGCCGAGCAGGGAGACGAACTCGCCCTCCTCCAGCGAGAGGTCCACGCGGTCGACGACGGTCAGGGGGCCATAGGCCTTGGTCAGGCCGTTCAGCGTCAGGCGGAGCAAGCTATTCCCTCCGGAGCATGAAGTCGCGCCCCACCAGTTTCATGCCGATGCCGACGATGACCATCGTGATGACGAGCAGGATGCCGCCGAAGGCCGACACCACCTCGAAATTGCCCTGCTCCGTCAGGTCGTAGAGCAGGACGGACATGGTCCGCGTCCGCGGCCCCACCAGGAAGATGGCGGCCGAGAGCTCGCGCGAAGCGACGATGAACACCACCAGCCAGCCGCCCAGCAGCGGCGTCTTGAGCAGCGGCGCCGTGATCCGGCGGATCGCATGCAGCCGCCCGGATCCCAGGATGCGCGCCGCCTCCTCCATCTCCGGATGCACCGCGCGGATCGCCGCCTGGGAGGACACATAGGCGATGGGCAGGAAGCGCGCCGCGAAGGCGAGGATGACCAGCAGCGCCGAGCCGTAGAGCGACAGCGGCGGCCCCGCATAGGCGGCGTAGAAGCCGATCGCCATCACGATGCCGGGGATGACGAAGGGCGCCATCGCCAGGAAGCCCAGCGCCTCCGCGAAGGGCATCAGCCGCCGCACGACGATATAGGCGACGAGCAGCGCCAGCCCGCAGGCGATGGTCGCCGAGGTCGCGGAGAACCACACCGTGTTCCACACCGCCTGGGGCGCCATGTCGTGCTCGAAGAGCAGGAACTGGTAGTTGCGCAGGGTGAGGTTGTCCAAGGACAAGCCGCGCCCCCAGGCCTTGGCGAAGCTGGCCTGCATCAGCACCAGCAGCGGCTTGCCGACCGAGAGCAGCCCCACCGCGAGGCACCAGCCGAAGAGCACCCAGCGCCAGGGGCCGAGCTTCACCTGCCGCCGCTCGCCGCCCTTGCCGGTCTGCGAAACGAATCCCTTGCGCGAGAGCAGGAGCTTCTGCACCGCGATGAGCCCCATCGTGACGAGCAGAAGCGGAATGGCGAAGGCGGCCGCGACCTCGACGCGCACCGGGTCCTCGAAGAACTGCCACAGCTGCGTCGTCACCACATTGATGCGCGCGGGGATGCCGATGATCGCGGGCGTGCCGAAGAGCGCGATGGTCTCCAGGAAGATGAGGATGAAGCCGCCGAGGATGGAGGGCCAGACGAGCGGCAGCGTCACCTTGCGCATCGTCGCCCAGGTGCCGCCGCCCAGGATGTTCGCCGCATCCTCCATCTCCGAGGAAATCAGGTCGAGCGCCGACTTCACGAAGATGAAGACGAGCGGGAAGGAATGCAGCGCGATGACGAAGGCCATGCCGGTGAAGGTGTAGACGTTCACCAGCGGCGCCTGCGCGCCCGTCACGGCGCGCCAGGCCACGTTGATCCAGCCCGCATTCGGCCCCGCCAGCAGGATCCAGCCGATGGCGCCGAGATAGGGCGGCATCACGAAGGCGGCGAGCACCACTGCCCAGGTGAAGCCCTTGCCCGGCATGTCGGTGCGCGAGACCGCCCAGGCCATCGGCACCGCGATCACCACCGAGATCGCCGCCGAGAGCAGCCCGAGCAGCAGCGAGTTGCGCAGCGCCTCCAGGTAGCGCACGCGCCCATAGGCGGTGAGGTAGTTCTGGAAGGTGAACTCGCCCGTCTCCTGCGTCTCGAAGGAGAGGACGACCATCTTGAGGATCGGCGCCGCGACCAGCACCAGCAGCGCCGCGATCAGCGCGATCCAGAGCAGGGTCACCGGCTCGAAGCGACGCCATCGGCTGGGGAGCGCCGAGGCGCGATGGGTCATCCTCAGACGCCGAAGATCTCGCGCCACTGCTCGCGCACCTCGGGCACGCCGCGCTCGGCCTCCTCCATGCCCGGCGCCAGCAGCGTCACCTGGTCGAGCGGCCGCGAGCCCTCGGGTGCCGGCACGTCGGGGCGCAGGCTCTCGTTGAACAGCAGGCGCACCGCCGCCGACATCGCCGGGCCGGTCTGGAATTCCATGAACAGCTTCGCCGCGTTGGGATGCGGCGCGTTGCGGATGATGGCCGAGGGCGACATCGCCGCGATCACGCCCTCGGTCGGGTAGATCACCTTCAGTGGGTTGCCGCGCGACGCCGCGAAGAGGGTCGAGGCCGAGGGCACCGCGACGCCCACCGGGCGCTCGCCCGCCGTCATCATCGTCACGGGATCGATGGAGGAGCGGCCGACCTGCGGCTTGTTCGCCTCGAAGCGACGGAGGAAGTCGTTGCCGAACATGTTGCGCATCTGCAGCGCCCAGAGCCCGATCGCGCCGCTATAGCCGGGATGGCCGACCGCGAGGCGATCCTTCCACTTCGGGTCGAGGATATCGGCCCAGGATTTCGGCGCCTCGGCCTCGGAGACCAGACTCGTGTTGTGGCCCAGCAGATAGATGCCGAGAAAGGTGCTCTGGAAAAAATTGTCGGGGTCCGGCTGGCGCAGCACGGGCAGCAGGCCCTCCGCATTGGCGGGCCGGTACTGCATCAGCCGGTTCTGCCGCTTGAGCTGGATGTAGTGCCCGCCATTCGTGGACGAGAGCACGTCGCATTGCGCCACGCCCGCGCGCGCATCCTGCGACAGCCGCTGGAAGGCGACCTGCGAGGTGGTCCGCACCACGTTGCAGCGGACGCCCGGATAGCGCGCATTGAAGGCGCGCCCCACGGCCTCGGAGGAATCCGCGCTGTATTGCCCGGAATACCAGGTGATCTCGCCTTCGCGCTTCGCCGCCTCGTGGAGCTCCTGCTCGCGCGGCGTGAGGGGCGATTGCGCCCAGGCCCGGCTCGCCGTTGCGGACCACACGGCCAGCCCCGCCATCTGTCGCCTGTTGATCAGGAACATCGGCTTCCCCCTCGCTTCGGAGGAGCTCTTGCGCCGTCGCTTTCACGATCCCGGCGCCGGCCCTCCGTTCACTGCTTCGGGGAAGCCTGTCACCCGGGCGATGCGATGTAAACCAATGTCTGGCGTGGAGATCCTCAGGCCAGCGAAGTCTCCAGCGATGCGACGAGAACCTTGAGGCCATTGCGATGGCGGCGGACCCTTCCCGGTCTGCGCAACATGCAGGAGCGCGTCCCCGACCCGGACCGGGAGGTGTTCCGTCACATCTCCTTATAAGGATGAATGGCCATCCAGTGCCTGGCGATGTCCACACGCCGCGTGATCCAGACGTCCGGCTTGCTGGCCATATAGTCGAGCAGGCGCTTCAACCCCATGGCCCGCGCCGGATGGCCGATGAGGCGCATGTGCAGCCCGACGGACATCATCTTCGGCTGCCCCTTGGCGCCCTCGTCGTAGAGCATGTCGAAGGCATCGCGGATGTAGGAGAACCAGTCGTCCGAGGTTCCCATCCAGCCCGAATATTTTCCGTCGTTGTTCGTCAGCGAATAGGGCACGACGAGATGCGGCTTGCCCTCGACGGTGAGCCAGAGCGGCAGCTCCTCGCCGTAATAATCGCTGTCATAGAGAAAGCCGCCCTCCTCCGCGACGAGGCGGCGCGTGTTCACCGAGGGTCCGTAGCGGCAATACCAGCCCTCCGGGCGATGGCCGACCGTCTTTTCCTGGCTCGCGATGGCGCGGCGGATGTGCTCGCGCTCCTCGTCCTCGGAGAGCTCGAAATGCTTCACCCAGCGCCAGCCATGCGAGCAGACGTCAAAGCCGCTCGCGCGGATGGCGGCGGCGGCCTGCGGGTTCTGCTCCAGAGCGAGGGCGCAGCCGAAGACGGTCATCGGCAGGTTACGTTCCTGGAAGAGGCGCATCAGCCGCCAGAAGCCGACGCGGCTGCCATATTCGAACATGCCCTCGCCGGCGAGGTCGCGGCCCGATTTCACCTGGCTGCCGCCCATGGCTTCCGTCAGCCCGACCTCGGTATAGCCGTCGCCATGCTGGAAGGAGGGTTCCGAACCCTCCTCGTAGTTCATTACGAAATTGACGGCGATCTTCGCACCGCCCGGCCATTGCGGATCGGGCGGGTTCGCGCCGTAGCCGATAAAATCGCGCTGGACCTCGTAGGGCATGGGACCTCGCTCGGATGGGACGGAAAGCTTCCGGCCAATCCTCCTCAGGTTCAAGGCTCCCCGACCGGCCCGTCGCGCAAGGTTTCGGCGCTCAGTCGATCCTGATGTCCAGCGCCTTCACCGGGGCCTCCCACCGCGTGCGATCCTCGGCGATGAAGCGGCCGAAGGCGTCGGGTGCGTTGGTGCTGAGCACCGCGGCCTGGCCGCGGAAGACCTCCATCACCGCCGGCACGCGCGCGGCCTCGGCGATGGCTTGCGCGAGCTTGTTGGCGGCCTCCATCGGCGTGCGCGCGGGCGCGAGCACACCGAACCAGTTGCCGCCCTCGACCGGCACGCCGGCCTCGCGCAGCGTCGGCACATTGGGCAGCAGCGCCACGCGTTCCGCCGCCGAGACGGCCAGCAGCTTCACGCGCCCGTCGCGCGAGGCGGCCTCGGCGCCGCCGGCCGTGAGGAACATGGCATCCACCTGGCCCGCAATGACGGCGGTGATGCCCGGCGCCTGGCCGGTGAAGGGCGCGTGCAGCGCCTCCAGCCCCGCCGCCTTCAGCAGCAGTTCCATCGTGAGATGCGAGGTGCTGCCCACGCCCCAGGAGGCGTAGCTGACGCGCCCCGGCGCCTCGCGCAGTTTGGCGAGGAAGCCGGCGAGGTCGTTCACGCCCATCGCCTGTCCCACCGCCAGCGCGAAGGGCGCGCGGGCGAAGAGGCTGACAGGCTGGAAATCCGTCACCGGATTATAGGCGAGCCGCCGATAGACCAGCGGGTTGATGGCATGCGTCTCCGCATTGCCGAGGATGAGCGTGTGCCCATCCGGCGTGGCGCGCGCGACGAATTCCGTTCCCAGCGCGCCGGTCGCGCCGGGGCGGTTCTCCACCACCACGGGCTGGCCGAGCGGGCCCTGCATCGCCTGCGCGATGGAGCGCATCACCACATCGGCCAGCGCCCCCGGCGGCCAGGGCACGATGATGCGCACGGGCCGGTCCGGAAAGGCCGCGAGCGCGGGCGTGGCGAGCACGGTCGTGCCGGTCAGCGCGAGCAGCGAACGGCGGTTGATGTTCGTGTTCATGGCTTCTTGATCTCCACCCCGGCCCAGCTTTCGACGACCTTGGCGACCGACGTGAAGTCGCTCTCCTTGCCATAGGTGGCGGCGGTGACGCCCAGCATCTGGAGCACCGCGCTGCCGACCACCATGGGGACGCCCATCCCCTCGGCCTCGCTCACGCAGAGGCCGACATCCTTCATCGACAGCGCCGTGGTGAAGCCGAAGTCGAAGGTGCGGGGGATGACGGCGCGCGGGAACTTGTCCTGGGTCGCGGAGTTGCGGCCGCTGCTGGCATTGATGATCTCGCACATCATCGCCGGATCGAGCCCGGCCTTCACGCCCATCGCGATCGCCTCGGACGAGGCGACGAGCGCGGTCGCCGCGAGCATGTTGTTGCAGAGCTTCATCACCTGCGCGGAGCCCGCCTTCTCGCCGCAGAAGAAGGGCTTGCCGAAGACCTTCAGCACCGGCTCCAGCGCGTCGTAATCGCCGCGGGGGCCGGAGACCATCAGGGCCAGCGTGCCGGCGGTGGCACCGGACTTCCCGCCGCTCACCGGGCAGTCGAAGGCGGCGCGGCCGGCCTCGACGAAGCCGGCCGCGACCTCGACGGCCACGCGCGGGCCGGTCGTTGAAAGGTCGACGAAGGTGCGCGCGCGCTGGCCCTCGATCACGCCGTCGGGACCGAGGGCGACCGTGCGCAGGATGGCCGGGGTGGGCAGGCTGGCGAAGACGAGATCCGCGCGATCGGCGACCTCGCGCGGGCTGTCGGCGGCAGTGGCGCCCTTGGCCACCAGCTCGGCCACGACGGCCGCCACGCGGTCATGCACCACGACCTTGTGGCCCGCCTCGAGCAGACGCATCGCCATGGGGCGACCCATCTGGCCGAGGCCAATGAAACCCAGAACCTGGTCCGCCATTCGCGGTCCTCCCTTGATAAACCTTGGACGTCGCGACCGTTCAGCCGCCGTGTGATATCGATACCATAGTCGCGACGCGCCGCCTGTCCAGCCGGCTCAGGTGCTGCCGCGATGGATGATCTCGAAGCGCAGGTCCACGGCGACGGCGCCGGAGGAGCGGCCCTGGATCCGGTCCAGCAGCACCTCCGCGCTGCGGCGGCCGATCTCCAGGCGCGGCAGCTTCAGCGTGGTGACGGGGGGAACGAGATGGCCCAGCAGGTCGAAATTGTCGAAAGCCGCGATGGCGACCTTGCCGGGCACCGGCCAGCCGCGCCGCGTGCATTCCAGCGCGGCGCCCATGGCGAGCACGTCGCCGGCGAAGAAGATCGCGTCGGGATCGCCGCCGCCCTCGACCAGTCGCAGCAGCGCCTCGGCGCCGGAAGCGAGGCCCGGCGGCATTTCCAGCATCCGTCGCGCATCGAAGGCCTGGCCCATCTCTTCCAGCCCCGCGCGATAGCCGCGCTGGCGGTCGCGGCTGCGCTCGTTGGCGGCGGAGGTGAGGCTGACGAAGGCGATGCGCCGGTAGCCCAGGCGCCCGAGATGCTGCGTCATCGCCTTGGACGCATCGTGGTTGGAATAGCTCACCACCATGTCGAGCGGATCGGGCGTCAGCGTGCCGTTCTCCACCACCGGCACGCCGGAGCGCTGGATCATCGTCACCGCATCAGGCGTATGCGTCGTGTCGTGCAGGATGAGGCCGGCGACGCGCTGCTCCAGGAAGGCGCGGATCGCCGCTTCTTCCGCCTCGGCGCTGTAGCCGGAATCGGCGATCATGAGCTGGTGGTCGTGCCGCCGAAGCACGTCGGAAATGCCCTGGATCGTGCTGGCGAAGAGCGAGTTCTCGATGCTCGGCACCACCAGCCCGATCACCTTGGAGCGGCTGGAGGAGAGGCTGCCCGCCACCTTGTTCGCCACATAGCCGACGGCGCTCACCGCCTCGGCCACGCGGGCGCGCACTTCGGGCGAGACCTTGGCCGGGTCCATCAGCGCGCGCGACACCGTCATCGTCGAGACCTGCGCGACGCGGGCCACGTCGCGCATGCGGGCGGCACCCGGGCGGGTGTCGTCGCTGCCGGCCATCAGACGGCGCGCACCCATCCGCCGTCGACGTCCATGATCGCGCCCTGGACGTAGCTGGCGCCGGGGCCGGCGAGGAAAGCCACGATCTCGGCGATCTCCTCCGGCTCGCCGAAGCGCGAGACGCCGGTATCGGCGGCCAGCGCGGCGGCGGCCTGCTCAGCATCGAGCCCGCGCTCCTGCATCACGGCGGCGATGCGCCCGGTGAGGCGGTCGGTGCGGATGCTGCCGGGGTTCACGCAATTCACGCGCACCCCATCCTTCACGCCGCGATCGGCCATCGCCTTGGTGAAGTTCATCAGCGCGGCGTTGACCGAGCCGCCGATGGTGAAGTCGGCGCTGGTCACGCGTCCGCCGATGCCCGCGATCAGCACGGCGTTGCCTTGCGCGGTCACCAGATGCGGCCAGGCCGCGCGCAGCAACCGCACCGCGCCGAAGAGCTTCAGCGCATAGCCATCCTCCCAGGCGTCGTCGCCCAGCGCGAGGAAGTCGCCGCGCTGCGTCGCCCCGGCGCTGTGCACGAAGATGTCGAGCCGGCCGAGCCGCGCGACCGTCTGCTCCACGGCGGCCGCGGCGGAATTCGCATCCCGCAGGTCGGCCGAGATGGCGATGGCGCCGCGCAGCTTCGCGGCCTCGTCCCGCAGCGCCTCGGCCGAGCGCGCGACCATCGCGACCTGCGCGCCGGAGGCCGCTAGCCGCCTGGCGATCGCCAGGCCGATCCCGCGGCTCGCGCCGCTGACCAGCGCGACCTTTCCCGTCAATGCCATTCATTCCATCCGGATATTGGCTTCGCGCACAACGCGGCCGATCTTGTCGACCTCGCTGCGCATGAAGCGCGAGAATTCCTCGGGACTTCCTGCCACCACCTCGGCGCCCATGTCGAGCAGTCGTGCGCGCTCGGCCGGCTGGGTCACGATGCCGTTGAGCCCCGCGTTCAGCCGCTGGATGATGGGCTGCGGGATGCCGGCAGGGCCGACGAAGGCGTACCACTCGTCGATCTCGAAGCCGGGCAGGCCGGATTCCGCGACGGTCGGCACATCCGGCAGATAGGGCGCGCGCTGCGCGGAAGTGACGGCGATGGCGCGGAGCTGGCCGTCGCGGACATAAGGCAGCGTCGAGCTCGCATTGCCGAACATCAGCTTCAGATGGCCGCTGATGAGGTCCGTCAGCGCCGGTCCGCCTCCGCGATAGGGAACATGGGTCATGTCCAGCCCGGCCGCGAGGGCGAACATCTCGCCGGCGATATGCACGGAGGTGCCGATGCCGGGCGAGCCATAGGTCAGGCCGGGATTGGCCTTCGAATGCGCGATGAGATCGGCGACCGTGCGGATCGGCGAGGACACCGGCACCACCAGGATGTCGGCCACGCGGGCGAGGAGCTGGATCGGCGTGAGGTCGCGGATGGGGTCGTAGGGCTGGCGCGAGATCAGGGTGGAGGAGATGACCGAGCTGATGACCATGCCGAAGGTGTGGCCGTCCGGCTGCGCGCGCGCGATCTCCACCGTGCCGATGGCGCCGGATGCGCCGCTGCGGTTCTCGACCACCACGGGCTGGCCGAAGACCTCGGACATCTTGGGCTGGAGCTGGCGCGCCAGGATGTCGGTGGTGCCGCCGGGTGGGAAGGTCACGATCAGGCGGATGGGGCGTGAGGGAAAGCTCTGGGCTGAGGCCAGGGAAGGCGCCGCCAGCATCATGCCGGCGCCGAGAAGCATGCGTCTTTTCATTATACCGTTCCTCCTTGTTGCGGCCCTTTTAGCTGGCGGACCAGCCGCCATCCATGGGGATCACGGAACCCGTGATGTCGCGCCCCGCTTCGCTGCAGAGAAGCGCCACCATGGCGCCGATGGCTTCGGCCGTGACGAAGCGCCCGGAGGGCTGCTTGCCGGCGAGGAAGCGCGCGCCGGCCTCGGCCTCGTCGATGCCGGAGGCGGCCATGCTCGCCGCGATGCGGCCCTGGATATTGGGCGTGAGCGTCGACCCTGCGCAGATGGCGTTGCAGGTCACGCCGGTCTTCGCCGTCTCGAGCGCGACGGCGCGGGTGAGGCCGATCAGCGCGGTCTTGGTCGTGACGTAGCCGACGCGGCCGGTGGCGCCGATCAGCCCGTAGATGGAGGACATGTTGACGATGCGTCCCCAGTCGCGCGCCTTCATGCCCGGCAGGGCCAGGCGCGCGAGGTGGAAGGGGGCAGAGAGGTTGACCGCGAGGTCCTGGTCCCAATCCGCCGGAGCGATCTCCTCGACCAGGCCGAAATGCCGGATGGCGGCGTTGTTCACCAGGATATCGATGGGGCCCAGGCGCGCCATCATCGCCGCGATCCCGGCGGGATCGGCGAGATCGGTGGAGTCGAAGCGCGCCTTCACGCCCTGGGCCTCGATGGCGGCCAAAGCGGGCGCGGCCTGCGCCGCCGTGGCGAGGCCATGCAGGACGATGTCGCAGCCCGCGGCGGCCAGGGCCGATGCGACGGCGAGACCGATGCCGCCGACCGAACCCGTGACGAGGGCGGTGCGGCCGCGCAGCCCGGGCGATATATTTTCTGTGATCGATACCATAAGCTAAGGCTAATCCGCGCCCATGGCACAGGGCAAGCCGAGCATCATCGGGTTTACGCGGCGTCTGGTTGCCGGTACCGATATCACGGACGACGCGGCAAAGGCCGCGCTTTGGGGAGGATCATCCATGCTCGCATCACGCCGATCGCTGGTCCTGGGCGCCACGGTGCTTGCCGCGCCTGCACTCGCCCAGTCCTGGCCGCAGCGCCCGGTCCGCCTCATCGTGCCCTATGCACCCGGCGGCGGCACCGACGTTTTCGCGCGCGCCCTGGCCGAAGGGCTGCGGCCGCTCCTCGGCCAGCCCGTGCTGGTGGAGAACCGCGCGGGCGCGAGCGGCATCGTGGGCTCCGAGATGGTGTCGCGCGCCGAACCCGACGGCCAGGTCTTCCTCGTGGACACCGGCAGCCACGCGCTCAACCCCTATGTGATGCCGAGCCTGCCCTACAACACGCAGCGCGACTTCACGCCCGTCGCGCTGCTGTCACGCTTTCCCATGCTGCTCGCGGCCGGTGCGAGCCAGCCCTTCGCGACCGCGATGCAGCTTGTCGAGGCCGCGAAGGCCGCGCCCAGCACCATCGGCTTCGGCACTTCGGACGCGGCGATCTCCTATGCCGGAAATCTCTTCGCGCGGCTGGCGGATATCCGGATGGTAGAGGTCTCCTATCGCGGCGCCGGGCCCATGCTGAACGACCTGATCGCGGGGCACCTGCCGACCAGCTGGAACAGCACCGTCGCTGCCCTGCCGCATATCCAGTCCGGCCGCATCCGCGCGCTGGGCGTCTCGACCAAGGAGCGCACGGCGCTGCTGCCCGACGTGCCCACGCTCGCCGAGGCCGGTATCGCCGGATACGAATTCGCCGGATGGTACGGCATGCTCGGTCCGGCGAATCTGCCGGGCGCGATTGCCGCGCGCATGGGGGCGGCCATCCAGGAGGCGCTGCGCGATGCCGCCATCCGCCAGCGCCTGCTGGGCATCGGCGCCGATCTCCAGCCCCTCGGGCCGGATGAGTTCCGCACCTTCCTCGTCGAGGAGGACGCCCGCTGGTCACGCGCCGCGCGGGAGGGTCTGATCGCCCGCGCGCAATAGGAAGCACCACGAATGAGCCCAAGCTATGCCGGAGAGATCCTCGGCCGTTTCGTCGCGGAATCCCGCTGGGAGGACATGGCCCCCGTGCTCCGGCAGGAGGCCAAGCGCTCCATCCTGAACAACCTGGGCTGCGGGCTAGGCGTGGCGAAGGATCCGGCGGTACTCACGGCGCTGGCCGTGATGCGGAACTTCTCCGGCGCGCCGGTCGCGACCGTGATCGGCCAGGGCGTGAAGCTCGATCCCATGGCGGCGTCCTTCGTGAACGCCATCGCCTGCAACCTGCTGGATTACGACGACACGCATCTGCAGACCGTCATTCACCCGACCGCGCCCGTCGCGCCCGCGCTCCTGGCGCTGGCCGAGCAGCGCGGCCTGTCGGGCGCGGCGGTGCTGCATGCCTTCCTGCTAGGCGGCGAGGTCGAGTGCCGCATCGGCAATGCCGTCTCGCCGGGGCATTACGCGCGCGGCTGGCACATCACCTCCACCTGCGGGACCTTCGGGGCGGCGGCGGGCTGCGCGAAGCTGCTGGGGCTCTCGGCCGAGCAGACCTGGCACGCCATCGGCATCGCGGCCTCGCAGGCGGCGGGGCTCGTGGAGAATCTTCCGACGGCGGCGAAGAATGTCGGCGTCGGCAATGCACCGCGCAACGGCATGCTCGCCGCGCTGCTGGCCGAGCAGGGCTACAAGGCCGCCCCCGCCGCGATCGAGGGGCCGCTCGGCTTCGCCACGGCCACGGGCGACGCGGCGGACCTCACGCAGATCACGGGAGAGCTCGGCACGCGCTGGGAGATCGCGAAGAACACCTACAAGCCCTATCCCGCCGGCATCGTCTTCCACGCCGTCATCGACGCCTGCCTCGCCCTGCGCGAGGAGGTCGGCGCGGCGCCGGAGGCCATCGCCTCGGTCACGGTCGCGGGCGATGCGCTGCTGCTCGCGCGCGGCGACCGCGCGGTGAACAACGAGCGCGATGCGCGCGTGAGCATCCATCACAGCGCCGCGCTCGGCCTGGTGCGCGGCCGCGCCGGCGTCGCCGATTTCGAGATGCCGGCGGTGGTCGATCCCGCGCTGGCCGCCTTCCGCGGCAAGGTCGCCGCACAGCTCGACGATACCCTGCCGCGCGGGGCCGCGCGGGTCACGTTGCGCCTGGCGGACGGACGCGAGTTCCAGCGCCTGGTGATCACCCCGCGTGGCAGCTACGAGCGGCCGATGAGCGATGCGGAGCTCGATGCGAAGTTCCGCGACAACGCGGCGATCGGTGGTTTCTCCGATCGCGCGGATGCGGCCATCGCCGCGCTCTGGGGCCTGGACGACGCGGCGGACGTCACGAAGCTCATGACGGCCCTGGCCTGAAATCGTCCTTCCGGAACGTCCCGGGCCGCGCCATGCTGGCGCGACCCGGTAGATGGACCGCGTGCCATGCGACGTCGTGAGCTTGCTTTCCTGCCCTGTCTGGCCGCGCCGGTTCCGGCATGGGCACAGGCCTATCCCACCCAGCCGATCCGCTGGGTGGTGCCCTACCCGCCGGGCTTCACGACCAATATCTCGCGCATCATCGGCGACGACATGGCGCAGCGGCTCGGCCAGCCGATGGTCTATGAAAACCGCTCCGGCGCCACGGGCGTCCTCGGCTCGGATCACGTCGCGAAGGCGCGGCCGGACGGCTATACGCTGGTGATGGCCACCCAGGCCTCGCATGCCGTGCTGCCGCATCTGATGCCGAGCTTCCCCTATGATCCGCTGCGCGATTTCGTTCCCGTCGGCACGATGGCGATCTTCCCCAACGTGCTCGTCGTGCGGCCCGAGCTTGGCGTGCGCGATCTGGCGGAACTCCTGGCGCTCGCGCGCAGCCGTCCCGCCGGGCTGACCTATGGCTCCAGCGGCAATGGCTCCTCCATCCACATGGTGACCGAGGCGCTGGCGATGGCGACCGGCACGCGTCTGGTCCATGCGCCCTATCGCGGTGCGACCCCGGCTCAGACCGACCTGATCGCGGGCCATCTGGACCTGATGATCGATAATCTCCCCAACGCCATGGCGCTGATCCAGGCTGGCCGGCTTCTCGCTTTGGCGAGCGCGACGGAGGAACGCATTCCACAGCTCTCCGAGGTGCCGACCTTCAAGGAGCTCGGCCTGCCCAGCGTGGTGATGGAGGCCTGGATCGGGCTGATGGCGCCCGCCGGCACGCCCAGGGCCCATGTCGCCCGCCTCAACGGCGAGCTGAACAACAGCCTGGGCAAGGCCGAGGTGATCAGCCGGCTGCTGGGCTCCGGCGCGGTCCCGATCCTCGGCACGCCGGAGGAGTTTTCGACGCGCCTCGCGGTCGACCTCGCGCGCTTCCAGGATTTCCTGCCGCGCGCGCGGATCCGGCTGGACTAGAGCCTTCTTCGTTCGCGAGGGATTACTTCGAAGTCTCTAGCTCTTTGTTTTTTCGAACATCTTTACCCGACCAGACGATTCCGTCTGATCGGATGATGCTCTAACCGCCGCGGGCCTGGTCGCCCCGGGCCTGGTCAAAAGTGACCGACTTGATCATCGCCCAGATCCGCGCGCCGGGGGTCAATCCCAGCCGCTCCAGCGCGTCGCGCGTGACGCGGGCGAGGAGCGTGGTCTCGCCCAGCGC
Organism: Roseococcus sp.; assembly: GCF_965227005.1. Lineage (NCBI taxonomy): Bacteria > Pseudomonadati > Pseudomonadota > Alphaproteobacteria > Acetobacterales > Roseomonadaceae > Roseococcus > Roseococcus sp. The sequence continues at coordinate 140,013 of NZ_CBDDFJ010000020.1, read as the reverse complement.
GAGATGCAGGAAGACCTCGTGCGGCGAGGCGGTGGGCGCGATGGCGGCCAGCGTCGCGGGCAGGACGTTTTGCATCGAGATGCCCTCGGGCGGGGCGGTGGCCACCGACACGTCGCGGGCACGCAGGCGCAGGCGCAGGCGCGTGCCCGCTGGCTCGGGGCGCAGCGGCGCGACGAGCTCGCCGCCGGGGAAGCGAAAGCGCGTCAGGCCACGCGCGATATCGTGGTCGAGGACGGTGCAGGGGATCACCACGCCGGCATCGCGCCGCGCGGCCAGCGGCAGGTCGGTGCGCGCGGTCAGCTCCTCGACGGTTCCGGCGGCGACGACCTTGCCGGCCTCCATCAGCACGAGCCGGTCGGCCAGCGCGTCCACCTCGTCCAGCGCGTGGGTGACGTAGAGGATCGGCATGCGCGCCGCCTCGCGCAGGCGGGCGAGGAAGGGCAGGATCTCGGCGCGGCGCGCGGCGTCCAGCGCCGCCAGAGGCTCGTCCATCAGCAGCAAACGCGGGCGCATGAGCAGCGCGCGGCCCAGCGCCACGCGCTGGCGCTCGCCGCCCGAAAGGCGTGCGGGGCGGCGGTCCAGCAAGGGCTCGATGCCGAGCAGCGCCAGCACCTCGTCGAAGCCAGGGCCGGTCGCATCGCGGGGGGCACGGCGCAGGCCGTAGCGCAGGTTGCTCGCCACGCTCATATGCGAGAAGAGCCGCGCCTCCTGGAAGACGAGGCCGCAGCGCCGCCGCTCAGGCGGGAGCATGACGCGGCGCGCGGTATCGAGCAGAGGCACGCCGTCGAAGGCGATGCGGCCCTCATCGGGGCGCAGCAGCCCGGCGACGGCCTTGAGCACGGTGCTCTTGCCGCAGCCCGAGGGACCGAAGAGGGCGGTCACGCCCTCCGGCGCGGCCTGGAAGGCGGCGTCGAGCGTGAAGCCGCCGAAGTGGTGCCGCAGCATCACCTCCAGCATCAGAAGCGCCCCAGCAGCCGGTGCATGTGCCGCCCGATCATCTCGGCCAGGATCAGCCCGCACATGGCCAGGGCGAAGGAGACGAGCGCGAGCCTCGCCGCCGTCGCCTCGCCGCCGGGTGTCTGGGTGGCGGCGTAGATGGCGAGCGGCAGGGTCTGCGTCTCGCCGGGAATATTGGACGCGAAGGTGATGACCGCGCCGAACTCGCCAAGCCCTGCCGCGAAGGCCGTGACCGTGCCGGCCAGGATGCCGGGCGACATCAGCGGCAGCGTGACCGTGAGGAAGCGGTCCACCGGCCCGGCGCCCAGCGTGGCGGCCGCCGCTTCCAATCCGGGATCTACCTGCTCAAGGCCCAGACGTACGGCGCGCACGATCAGCGGGAAGGACATGACCGCCGTAGCCAGCGCCGCGCCGTCGGTCGAGAAGACGAGGCGGATGCCGAACCATTCCATCAGCGGCGCGCCGATCGGGCCGCGCACGCCGAAGAGCATCAGCAGGCCCCAGCCCACCACGACCGGCGGCACGACCAGCGGAAGGTGCACGAAGGCGTCGAGCAGGAAGCGTCCGGGAAAGCGCCCGCGCGTCAGCACCCAGGCGATGGCGATGGCCGGCAGCAGCGAGACCAGCACGGAGCGGGAGGCGACATCCAGGCTGAGGCGGACCGCCTGCCATTCCTCGGCGCTGAGATGCATCATCGAACCGTTATAGTCATGCGGAAATATCGTGGGCAAGCCAGCCGCGTCCTGGGGGCATCAGACGAGCAGCGCGAAGCTCCCGCTGGCCAGCAGCACGGCCAAGGCGAAGGGCTTGTAGAGCCGGATAGGGACCACGTGGAACAGCCGCGCCCCCAGCCGGACGCAGAGGATCTGCACCGGCAGGATCCAGACGAGCTTGGCCAGCACGTCCAGGGTGAAGAGCCCCCCGAGATAGGGCCCCACCACCGAGACCAGCGCGATCAGCCCGAAGAAGAGGATCAGGTTCGCGCGGTGCTGCCGTGCCTCCTCGGGGCCGGAGAGCAGATAGAGGATCACCGGCGGCCCGCTCATCCCCGTCGCCCCCTTCAGCAGCCCCGCAGAGGTGCCGACCGCGAGGTTCAGCGGCAGCGGCCGGCTGCCATGATAGCGCCAGCCCGACATCATCAGCGCGCCGAAGACCAGGACGAAGCCGCCGATGAAGCGGCGCAGCATGTCGGGATCGGCGGAGAGCAGGACGAAGGTGCCGATGGGCGTGGCCAGGCAGGCCGCGCCGCCGATCGGCAGGATCACCCGGCGGTCCGCGTCCTTGAAGGCGCGGGGCAGGAGCTGCAGGGAAATGACCAGCTCCATCAGCAGCACCACGGGCACGCCGTTGCGCGGTTCCCACAGCGCCGAATAGACGGGCGCGAGGATGATTGCGGTGCCGAAGCCGGCATAGCCGCGCATCAGCCCGGCGATGGTCGTGGCGACGAGGGCGGCCCAGAGCTGCCAGCTCCAGGGCAGCGCGAGGACGACGGCGAGGAAGTCGCTCAATCCTCCACCAGCTCCAGCGTGACGACGGCGAGGTTCAGCAGCAGCTTTCCCGCATGCTCGAAATTCACGGTGACGCGGTTGCCGATGACGGACTGGACCTGGCCGAGGCCCCAGTCCGGACGGTCGGGCTGGCGCACGCGCATCCCCGGCTCAATCTCGCTCAAGCGCTGTTCCTTCGTTTCCGGCCTCCTTTGAACTGCAATCGGCGCGGGCTGGGAAGATGCCGGCGCAGCGCGTTGCGTGCATAAGTGGTCCGGACAGCTAAAGAATCCGGCAACCATCGCGGGACTAGGACAGGGCGCCAGGGGCTGGCCCGGAACTTGCGCTGGCGAGGGCAGGCGGGGGCAGGCGAGGGGCGAAGCCCAGCCCGCCCAAGATGAGAGAGAAATTGTTCATGTCGACCGACCCGCGCCTCGCCGAATTGCTCGCCTCGCGGATCTGCCACGACCTCGGATCGCCGATCGCCAGCGTCACGGCCCTGCTGCCCCAGGCCTCCAACCCCGCGGCGCACGAGATCCTGACGGAAACCACGGCGGAGCTGGGCGCCAGGTTGCGGCTGTTCTCCGTTGCCTTCGGCTCCAGCGACGAGCTGAGCTGGAGCGAAATGGCGCGGCTGCTGCAGGGGGCGCCGATGGCCCATCGCGTGCGGTTTGAATGGGCGGCGTCCCCCGCGCAGCTTTCGCCCGGGCGGGCGCGCCTCGTTCTTTCGGCGGCGCTGCTGGCGGCCGAGGCGCTGCCGCGCGGCGGCGTCGTGCGGATTTCCAGCAATACGGACGGCGCCGTGACGCTCCTGCCCGAGGGGCGCGATGCCGAGTGGTCGCCCACGCTGGTGCAGCTCCTGTCGGGCGGCAGCATGGAGCGCGCCATTGCCGAAGGTCCCCGCCGCGTATTGGCGCCCTGGGTCGTGGCGCAGGCCGCGATCCAAGGGGCGGCACTGAACCTGGTGCTTCCGGCCGGGACGGCGGTGCCCATGCTGACGCTCGGCGCCTGATCGCCGCGGAGGCGGGTTGCAGGATGCGTCACGAAATCCGGCGCCGCCTTTACGCTTTCTTCGGAAAGCCCGGCCCATCCTTCGATGCCCAGCCCCGGTCGGGCGCCGCATTCGAAGGAACCGCCGATGGACGATCTGCTCGCCGACTTCCTGACCGAGACGAATGAGGGCCTCGCCAGCCTGGACGCGGCCCTGCTGCAGCTGGAGCGCAATCCGGCGAATGGCGGCGTCCTGTCGGAAGTCTTCCGGACGATCCATACGATCAAGGGCACCTGCGGCTTTCTTGGCCTGCCGCGTCTCGAAGGCATGGCGCACGCGGCCGAAAACGTGCTGGGCCTGTGGCGCGACGGCACGCTGGCGGTAACCCAAGGTGGGATCACGCTGATCCTTTCCGCGGCGGACCGCATCAAGCAGATCGTCGCCGGGCTGGAGGCCACCGGCAGCGAGCCCGCCGGCGACGACGCGCCTCTGAAGGCCGCGCTGGACGCCGCCGCCGCGGGCCAGCTTCCGCCCGATGCCACGGCGGCCCCGGTGGTCGTGGATGTGCCGGTCGCTGATGCGGCAGCGCCCGCGATGGTCGAGGCGGCCGTGCCCGAGGCGGTGGCCGATATGGCGACCGGCGGGGGCAATGCGCCGCAGACCATCCGCGTCGCCGTGGACGTGCTGGAGGACCTGATGGTCCTCGTCAGCGAGCTCGTGCTGACGCGCAACCAGCTCCTGCAGCTCGCCCGCTCGGAGGAGAACGTGGCCTTCGCCGTGCCGCTGCAGCGCCTGTCGCAGATCACCTCGGACCTGCAGGACGGCGTGATGAAGACGCGCATGCAGCCCATCGGCAATGCCTGGGCGAAGCTGCCGCGGCTGGTGCGGGACCTGTCCAAGGATCTGGGCAAACGCATCGAGCTCGACATGCGCGGCGCCGAGACCGAGCTCGACCGACAGGTCATGGAGCTCATCAAGGATCCGCTGACGCATATGGTCCGCAACAGCGCGGATCACGGACTCGAGACGCCGGAGCAGCGCCGCTTGGCCGGCAAGAGCGAGACCGGGCGCATCCTGCTCAATGCCTTCCACGAGGGAGGGCATATTGTCCTCGAGATCGGCGATGACGGACGCGGCCTGAACACGGACCGGATCAAGGCCAAGGCAATGTCGCAAGGTCTCGCGACGGAGGCCGATCTCGCCACCATGAACGAGCGCGATATCCATCGCTTCATCTTCCGCGCCGGCTTCTCGACGGCGGCCGAAGTCACGTCGGTGTCCGGCCGCGGCGTGGGCATGGATGTGGTGAAGACGAATATCGAGCGCATCGGCGGCATCGTGGACCTCCGCTCGCGCGAGCATCGCGGCACGACCTTCACCATCAAGATCCCGCTCACTTTGGCCATCGCGGCGGCGCTCATCGTCGAGGCGGGCGGCGAGCGCTTCGCCATCCCGCAGGGAAGCGTGCTGGAGCTGGTGCGCGTGGGACGCGGCGACGGACCGAAGGTGGAGCTGATCAAGGAGGCGCCGGTGATGCGCCTGCGTGATCAGCTGCTGCCGCTCATCCCGCTGAAGCGCCTGCTGCGCCTCGATGTCGAGACCGACGCGCCGGCGACCGAGGGCTTCGTGGTGGTGACGCAGGTGGGCGCGCAGCTCTTCGGCATCGTCGTCGACCGCGTCTTCGATACCGAGGAGATCGTGGTGAAGCCCGTCGCGCCCATCCTGCGGCACATCACCATGTTCTCGGGCAATACGATCCTGGGCGATGGCAGCGTGATCATGATCCTCGACCCGAATGGGATCGCGCGGGCCACCGGCCTCGGGACCGAGCAGGCCATGGAGAATGCCTCGGTTCAGACGCAGGGCCAGAACCGGGGCGGGCTCAACCGCTCCACCTCGCTGCTGCTTTTCCGCGCCGGGGAGGGGGCGCCCAAGGCGGTGCCGCTCTCGCTCGTCGCGCGGCTGGAGAATCTGGAGGTTGGGCGCATCGAGCATGCCGGGGACAGCCTCGTGATGCAGTATCGCGGCAGCCTAATGCCGCTGGTGCCGTTGCACGGCTTCATGGCTCTTCCGGAGGCGGGCCATCAGGCGGTGCTGGTCTTCGGCGACGGGATCAGGTCCATGGGCCTGATGGTCGACGAGATCCTCGACGTGGTGGATGCCGCGCTCGACATGGACACGGCGGGCGTGCGGCCGGGCTTCCTGGGCAGCTGCGTCGTCGCGGGGCGCGTGACCGAGATCCTCGACACCGCCTTCTGGCTCAAGCAGGGCCAGCCCGACTGGTTCGAGCCGGCTCTGGCCGCGGGCGGGCGTCCGAGCGTCCTGGTCGTGGAGGACAGCGACTTCTTCCGCAATCTGATCGTCCCCGCGGTGATGGCGGCGGGCTATGACGTCACCACCGTCGAGCACGGGCGTGAAGCGTTGCGCCTGCGCGACGCCGGTGAGCTCTTCGACGTCATCGTCTCGGACATCAACATGCCGGAACTCGACGGCTTCGGACTGGCTCAGGCCGTGCGCGAGGGCGGGATCTGGGCGGATGTGCCGATGATCGCGCTGTCCGGCCGGTCCGAACCGCGCGACGTGGAGCGAGGCCGGGCCGCCGGTTTCAGCGACTACATCGCCAAGTTCGATCGCGAGGCCCTGCTCATGAGCCTGCAGCAATGCCTGCAGCCGGCGCTTGCGCGCTGATCGATGGAGAGACCCATGCAAGCCAATCCATCCACCCATCCCGAAGCGCGCCCTGCGGGCGCGGTCGGCAGCGACGCGGCCGGCATGATGCTCACCTTGACGGTCGCGGGGCAGCTCTGCGGCGTGCCGGTGCTCTCCGTGCGCGACGTGCTGGGCGTGCAGGCAATCACACGCATCCCGCTGGCCCCGCGCGAGGTGGCGGGGAGCCTGAACCTGCGCGGTCGTATCGTGACGGCGGTGGAACTGCGCAGCCGCCTCGGCCTGCCGCCGCGCGAGGCCGGGAAGGGCGCGATGTCCGTCGTGGTCGAGATGGGCGGCGAGCTCTACAGCCTGCTGGCGGATCAGGTGGGTGAGGTGCTCTCGCTGAACGTGGGGGATCGTTCGCCCAACCCGCCCACGCTCGACCCGTCCTGGCGGGAGTTCTCCCTCGGCGTGCATCGGCAAGGCGACCGGCTGCTGGTTCTTCTGGATGTCGAGCGGCTGCTCGAATTCGCTGCGTGAGGGAGGATCCCATGTCCAACGGCACCTGCCTCGTGGTGGATGACAGCAGCGTCGTGCGCAAGGTCGCGCGCCGTATCCTGGAGCGGCACGGCTTCACCGTGCGCGAGGCCGAGGACGGCCAGCAGGCGCTCGAGGCCTGCCGGACCGAGATGCCGCGCGCCGTCCTGCTCGATCGCAACATGCCGGTGATGGACGGTATCGGCTTCCTCCGGGCGCTCCGCGTTGAGTTCGGCCCGGATGAACCGATTGTGGTGATGTGCACGACGGAAGCCGGCACCGAGCGCATCCTCGAAGGGCTTGAGGCCGGCGCGCAGGAATACGTGATGAAGCCCTTCGACGAGGAGATTCTCCACGGCAAGCTGGTGCAGGTCGGACTGCTGGCCGCATGAGCATCATTCCGCCTTCGAGGCTGCGGGTGATGCTGTGCGATGACAGCTCCACCGTACGTTCGGCGCTTGTACGGCTGCTGGAAACCGACCCCGGGATCCGCGTCGTGGCGCGCGTCGGTGACGGTGCGCAGGCGCTGGCCGCGCTGGACCAGGCCTCGCCGTTGGAGCGCGCGCAGGTCGTGCTGCTCGATCTCGAAATGCCGGTGATGGATGGCATGACGGCGTTGCCGCTGATCCTGAAGCGAGAGCCGCGGCCGGTCGTCATCGTGGCGAGCGCGCTGACGCAGCGCGGCGCCGGCGCGACCATGGCCGCGCTGCGTGCCGGGGCGTCGGACTATATCCCGAAGCCTGGGGCGGCGGGCGGCGGCCTCGCCGATCCGCATTTCCGCAGCGATCTGCTGGCCAAGGTAAAGGGATGGGCGCGACTGAGGCAGAAGCCGGCCGTGGTCCCCGCGAGGCCCTTCGCACCGCGCATCCCGTCGCGTGGCGCGGCGCCAAAGGTGGTTTGTATCGGCAGTTCGACCGGGGGGCCGCAGGCGCTGGCGGCCCTGCTGCGGCGCCTGCCGCGCCAGATCGCCGTGCCGATGGTGATCGTGCAGCATATGCCGGCTGGCTTCACCGCCATGCTGGCCCAGCACCTCGACGCCTTGGGCGGGCCGCGCGTGACGGAGGCGCGGGAGGGCGACGTCCTGGAGGCCGGCCGCATCTTCCTCGCGCCGGGGGACCGGCATCTGTTGGCGAAGGCCGAGGGCGAACAGGTCTCGCTGCAATTGTCGGAAGCTCCGCCGGAGAATTTTTGCCGGCCCTCGGTGGACCCCACCTTGCGCAGCCTCGTCGCGGTCCACGGCCGCGCAGTGCAGGCAGTGATCCTCACCGGCATGGGCCATGACGGACTGGCGGGCTGTCGTGTGTTGGCCGAGGCCGGTGGCGTGACCTGGGCGCAGGACGAGGCTTCCTCGGTGGTCTGGGGCATGCCGGGCGCCGTCGCGCGGGCGGGATTGGCGGACGAGCAGGGCACGCCGGAATCCCTGGGCGACGCCTTGGCCAGCCTGTGCGGGAGGCGCAATTGATCCAGTCCACCTTCGAACTTCTCACGGGCATCGTGAAGTCGCGATCCGGCGGCATCATCGGCCCCGATCAGCACTACATGCTGGAGACGCGCCTCGCGCCCCTGCTGAAGCGCGAGGCTCTGCGCGACCTCGAGGCCCTTGCGGCACGGCTGAAGGCCCCGCGCGGCGAGGCCCTGGCCCAGGAGATGACCGAGCTGCTGACCACCAATGAAAGCAGCTTCTTCCGGGACGGAAAGCCCTTCGAGCATCTGCGCGCGCTGCTGCCCGCGCTGCATGCCGCGCGACCCGCGGGGCAGCCGATGCGCATCTGGTCGGCCGCCTGTTCGACGGGGCAGGAGGCCTATTCCATCGCGATCATCCTGGCCGAGTTGGGCGAAGCCGATCCGGGCTTCCGGTCGCGGCGCGTGGAGATTTTGGGGACCGACATCACCACCGCCGTGCTCGATCGGGCGCGAGCGGGGATCTTCACCCAGTTCGAGGTCCAGCGCGGGCTGCCGATTCGCACGCTGATGAAGCGGTTCATTCAGGAGGAGGGGCGCTGGCGCGTCAGGCTGGAGGTCGCCGCGCCGTGCCGCTTCGAGAAGGCCAATCTCATGGGCGAGTTGCGCGGACTCGGCCGCTTCGACGTGATCTTCTGCCGCAACGTGCTCATCTATTTCGACGTGCCGACCAAGGCGCGCGTACTGCGTGGGATGGCGCAGCAAATGGCAACCGACGGCGCGCTGTTCCTCGGCGCGGCGGAGACGGCGATCGGCATCACCAACCTCCTCGCGCCGCGCGGCGCGGAACGTGGCGTCTATGGATTGGTCGAGCCGCAACGTCTTTCGGCTTGAGTCGCAGGGCATCGGTCCGCAGGATGCGCCATGGAGATCCGCCTGAATGCCTTCGACATGGCCTGCGTGGGTCATATCCAGCAGGGGATGTGGACGCATCCGCGTGACAGCAGCGCAGGCTACATGCGGATGGAGCATTGGCTCGATCTCGCGCGGCTGCTGGAGCGTGGGCTCTTCGACGGGCTGTTCCTGGCCGACGTCCTCGGCGTCTATGACGTGCTCGACGGCTCCGCCGATGCGGCGATCCGCAGCGCGGCCCAGGTGCCCTTGCTCGATCCGGCGATGATCGTGCCGGCCATGGCGGCGGTGACGCGCGAGCTCGGCTTCGGGGTCACGGCCAACCTGTCCTATGAAACGCCCTATCTCTTCGCGCGCCGGATGAGCACGCTGGATCACCTGACCGGCGGGCGGATCGGCTGGAATGTCGTCACCGGCTATCTCGACAGCGCGGCGCGCGCGATGGGGCTCGAGCGGCAGATGCGGCACGACGACCGCTATGACCTCGCTGAGGAATATATGGAGGTCGTCTACCGTCTCTGGGAGGAAAGCTGGGGCGAGGGCGCGATTCTGCGCGATCGCGAAGGTGGGCGCTACGCCGATCCCGCCGCCATCCGCCGCATCCGCCACGAGGGCGCGCAGTACCGCCTGGACGCCTACCACCTGTGCGAGCCCTCGCCGCAACGCACCCCGGTGCTCTACCAGGCGGGTGCCTCCGCGCGTGGGCAGCGCTTCGCCGCGCGGCATGCGGAATGCGTCTTTCTCAATGGCGGCCCGGCGGCGGATGTGGCGCGGAGCGTCGCCGAGCTGCGCGCGCTCGCCGCGCCGCGCGAACTGCGCGTCTTTGTCGGCGCCACGCTGGTCCTGGGGCGGACGGAGGCGGAGGCCGAAGAAAAGCTCGCCGAATACCGCCGCCATTCCAGTGTCGAGGGCGCGCTGGCGCATGCGAGCGCCTCGCTCGGCATCGATTTCGGCCGCTACGCCATGGACGAGCCGATCGAGGCCGGCCCGGGCAATGCCATCCAGTCCAACGTCGCCGCGATGAAGCGCGCGACGGGGCCGGCCTTCACCAAGCGCGCGCTCATCGACCAGTTCATTCTGGGCAGCCGGCAGAAGCCGATGGTCGGCAGCGTCGCGCAGATCGCCGATCGGCTGATCGAATACGCGCAGGCCACGGGCGTGGATGGTTACAACCTCTCGCGCACCGTCTTCCCCGAAGGACTGGAGGAGGTGGTGGAGCAGCTCGTCCCGGCACTGCAGGAACGCGGGGCCTATAAGCGGGCCTACGCCTCAGGGACCTATCGCGAAAAACTCTTCGGCGCGGGGCCGCGCCTGGCAGCGCCGCATCCGGCCGCGGGGCATCGGCGATAGAGCACATCCCGATCCTGGCGCTTCGCAGGATCGGGTGAAGAGGCTCGGGAGAAAGTTCAGCTCACTGCCCGCAGATCGTTCAGCAGCGATTCCACCAGCGGCGACTGCCCCGCGGCGTCGCCGAAGAGGCACATCTCCGCCGTGCCGAGCGGCGGCAGGCCCTCCAGCTCCACCAGCCCGTCCGGCAGGCCGGTCCGGCCCAGCACGCTGATCGCGAAGCCCGCCTGGGCCGCGGCCGCGATGCCCATCAGGCTGGGCGAGGTATAGACCACATCGAAGCCAATTCCGGCGCGGGCCAGGGCCGTCATCGCGCGGTCGCGGAACATGCAGCCCTGGGGCAGCATCGCGAGCGGCAAGGGCCGGTCGCGCGGGACCAAGAAGTCCGGACCGGCGACCCAGACCACGGCCTCGGTGAAGATGACGCGGCCCTCGGTCTCGCCGTCGCGGCGCTTGCCGAGCACGAGGTCCAGCTCCTCGCGGGCGAGGGAGGCGCGTAGCTCGTGGCTGCGGCCCACCTCCACCTCGATGCGGACATCGGGCCAGGTGCGCGCGAAGCGAGCCAAAGTGGGGGCCAGATGGCGCGGCACGAAATGGTCGGCGACGCCAAGCCGCAGGCGGCCCGAGGCGGGCGGGGCCACGAACTGGCGCACCGCCTCCTCGTTCAGGGCCAGCATGCGGCGGGCATAGGCGAGCAGGGATTCGCCCTCGCGCGTCAGCGCCACCTGCTTGGCGCCGCGGGTGAAGACCGGCTTGCCCAGCAGATCCTCGAGCCGCTTCACCTTCAGGCTGATCGCCGATTGCGTGAGCCCGAGCGCCTGTCCGGCCGAGGTGAAGCCGCCGCGCTCGGCGACGGTGACGAAGCCACGCAGGAGGTCGAGGTCGAGATCGGGGACGCGCATCGCTTCGTTATCGTCCCGCGCGGGCACAAACAAAAGGGCGGCCGAAGCCGCCCTTTCCCAGACCTCAGACCTCAGACCTCGTCGTCGTAACCGCCGCCGTCGTCATATCCGCCGGAGGCATCGTTGCCACCCGGATCGTTGTCGTAGCCCGCGTTGCTGGCGGCGTCGCCGCTCGCATCCTGCGAGCCCCAGCCGGAGGACGCGGCCGCCTGGCCCGGATCGGTCCAGGCCGAGGAGGCCGGCACCGCCTCATTGGCGAAGCTGCCCGAGGCGCCGGTCGCCGCGCTCGCGGCCGAGGCCGCGCCATGGCTGCCGCTGAAGGCGTTCATCAGCATATTGCCGACGACCATGCCGCCGGCGACGCCCGCCGCCGTGGTCAGCGCCGTGCCGAGGAAGCCCGAGCCCTGCCGGCCCTGTATGGCCTGGGGATTATAGTTGTCGGGATATTGCGGCTGCGGCCGGGGCGGCATCGGCGCGGGGCGCGAACCGCCGAGGCCGAAGAGCCCACGGCTCTGCGAGGCCTGGGCCTGGCGGGTCTGGTTCTCCAGTTCCCATTCCAGCTCCTGGATGCGGTTCTGCGCCGCGACCAACGCGTGCTCCTGCACGAAGGCGGTCTGGGTGATGCGGAACCGCGCCTCGGGGTAGCGGCTGAACAGGTCGCCGATCAGCGCATCCGCCTCCGCCTCAACGGGCGGCAGCGGCGCCTGCTGCGGGCCCGTCTGCGGGACGCGGCCGCCCCAGGGGCTGGCGGACACCGGCGCCGGGCGGGATGCGCCGGCGACGCGGGTCACATACTCCGAGATGATCCGGCGTTCTTCGTCAGTCATGGAAACCTTGCCTCCGAAAGGGCAATGCGGGCGGCCCTTCTTCGCGGTGAGACGTGGCCCGATTGCCCGGCGAAATCAAGAAGTGTTCAGATTGTAATCTTTCGGATCCACCTCATCCGATGCGCGCGGGGAGGCCGAGACGGCGCCATTCGATGACCGGGCAGCGATCCATCACCACCTCGACGTCGTGGGCGCGGGCGTGCTCGGCGGCCGGCTCGTTGACCACGCCGAGTTGCAGCCACACGGCCCGCGCGCCGAGGGCGACGGCCTCGTCCATCACGCCGCCGGCATCCTCGCTGCGGCGGAACACGTCCACGAGATCGAGCGGGCCGGCCTCGGCGAGCTGGCCCACCACCTTGCGGCCGTGGATCTCCTGGCCCGCGAGCGCCGGGTTCACGGGGGTGACGTCATAGCCCCGGTCGAGCAGGAACTTCATGACCTCATGCGAGGCCCGGTCCGGGCGGTTGGAGGCGCCGACCAGCGCGATGCGCTTCGTGGTCAGCAGCAGATCCTTGATGTCCATCGCGTTTCTCCAGGGGCTTGTGTCGCGGCGGCGGGCCCGCATGTCTCCATCATGTGGTATCCCTTCCGTCCTCGCCCACCCCTCGTCGCACTCGTCCGGCTGGACGGGCTCATCGCCGCCCGGACCGGTCCCTTCGGCGGGCTGAACGCCGCCGGCGCGAACCCGATTCTGGAGCGCGCCTTCGGGCTGAAGCGGCTGCAGGCGGTGTTCCTGGCCATCAACTCGCCCGGCGGATCGCCCGTGCAATCCTCGCTGATCGCCCGGCGCATCCGGCAGCTGGCCGAGGAGAAGAAGGTGCCGGTGATCGCGGTGGCCGAGGATGCGGCGGCCTCCGGCGGCTACTGGATCGCCTGCGCGGCCGACGAGATCATCGCCGACCCCGCCTCCATCCTGGGCTCCATCGGGGTCATCTCCTCGGGCTTCGGTTTCCAGGAGGCGATCGGGCGGCTGGGCATCGAGCGCCGGGTGCGGACGGCGGGCAGCGAGAAATCGACGGGCGACCCCTTCCGGCCGCAAAGCCCGGAGGACGAGGCGCGGATGGAGGAGCTGCTCACGCAGCTCCATGCCGAGTTCAAGAACTGGGTGCGCGCCCGGCGTGGCGCACGGCTGAAGGCGCCGGAGGAGGAACTCTTCACCGGCCGCTTCTGGATCGGCCGCCGCGCTTTGGAGCTCGGGCTTTGCGACGGCCTGGGCGATGTGACCAGCGAAGCGCGACGGCGCTTCGGCGAGAAGGTCCGGATCGTGGCGATCGGCGCGCGCAGGCGGCGCTTTCCGATGAGCCTCCTGCCCGGGGCCGGGGCGTTGCTGGCCGCCGGCGCGCTGGGCGTGGCCGAGGAGCGCTCGGCCTGGGGAAGGCTCGGCCTCTGACTATTCGCGCAGGGGCGTACGTACCTGGGCCAGCCAGTTCTCGAGGTTGTAGTAGTTCGTGACCCGCGAGATTTTCCCCTCGCGGATCGCGAAGAAGGCGCCGACCGGCAGCACGTAGCTCTGGCCGTCGGCCCGCGGCATGCCGCTATCCGAGGCCAGATAGGCGCCATGGATGGTGAATTCGGCCGAGGCGCGGTGGCCATCGGCGCTCGCCATCACGACGAGGTCCTCGACGCGCTCGCGATAGCTGCGCTCCATCCGGGCCAGGAAAGCGCGGAAGGCCTCGATTCCGCGCTCGCGGCCGCCTTGGTTGATGTCGTGGAGGACGTCCTCGGTCAGGCAATCCAGCATGTCCTCCCAATCCTGCGCGTTGAAGGCGGCGTAGTAGCGCCGGACGAGCTCGCTCACGCGGAGATCGTCACCGTCGCACGGGCGCCGATCACGGCCAGGATCGCGGCCGCGGCCGCCGCCTGGCAGGGCTCGATCACCGGCAATCCGCTCGCCTCGGCGGTCACGGCGACATGCCGCGCCATGCCGGCGCAGCCGAGCACGATCACCTCGGCGCCCTGCGCCTTGAGCTCACGCGCCGCGGCCGCGATGCGGGCCTGGGGCGCCACGGGGTCGGTCAGCACTTCCATCGGCAGGTCGAGCGGCACCCAGCCGGCCATCTGCCCCTCGACGCCGAGACTCTGAAGCGCGCGGCGCTGGCGCGGCAGCGACTTGTGGGTGAAGCCAATGACTCCGAAACGTTCCGCTCGTGCAAGAGCTGCCGTCACTGCGCAGCGGAACATGCCCAGCACCGGCTTGTCGGTGACGGTGCGAACCGCCTCCAGTCCGGGATCGCTGACGCAGCCGATGACATAGGCATCGGCCTCCTCGCTCTCGACCTCGCGGCAGAGCGGCTCGGCCACGCCGAACCAGTCGCGCCAGGTGATGATGGCGGGCGGCCCATCGGCCAGCCGCGTCACGTCGATGCGCGGCAGCCCCGGCGCGCCGAAGGGGGCCACGGCCTCGACGATTCCGTCGGTGCAGGAGCGCGAGGAATTGGGATTGATGATCAGGATACGGCCATGCATTCGTGGAGCATGACAGGAACCGCGATTCCTTGCCAAGTTGCTGTCGCAAACCCCATATTGCGGACATCATGGACATCGCCCCCACGACCTGGGAACCGAGCCGCCTGGCGCCGGAATCCCCCTATATCATCCCGCCGTTGAAGACCGCCCTCTGGCGCGGTCTGCGCAACCGCTGCCCGATCTGCGACGAGGGCAAAGTCTTCAAGGGGTTCCTGCGCGTCGTGGATGAATGCGCCTCCTGCGGCGCGCCTTTGGGCACGCTGCGCGCCGATGACGCGCCCCCTTACTTCACGATCTTCATCGCCGGCCATATTTTCATTCCGCCCGTTCTTTGGATCGAGCGGCATTATGCGCCGCCGATGTGGATCCAGATGGCGGTATGGATTCCGCTCTTCGCCATCGCGACCACGTTGCTGCTGCGCCCGATCAAGGGCGCCACGGTCGGCCTGATGTGCCGGCTCGGCTTCGGCGGTGACAAGTCGCGCGGCTGAGGCCTTGCCCGACCATCGCCTGATCCGCATCGAGCTGCCCGATGCGCCACCCCCGCCCTCCGCCTATGCGGAGGCGGACCGGCGGCAGGCTATCGACGACCTGCTGGGCGGCAACAGCTTCGGGCCGCAGGGCATGGGCGAGGGGCCCTTCGTGCTGCACCTGATGGTGCGCGAGGGCCGCCTCATCCTCGACATCCGCGACGCGGCCGATGCCCCGCTGCGGGCGATCGTGCTGGTGCTCGGACCGTTCCGCCGGCTCATCAAGGACTATCTGATGCTGGTCGCGAACCATGAGGAGGCCGTGACCTCCGGCGCGATGGATGCGCGGGTGCAGGCCATCGACATGGGCCGGCGCGGACTGCACAACGAGGCCGCCGAGCTGCTGACGATGCGCCTGGATGGCCGCGTCGCGGTGGATTTCGAGACGGCGCGGCGGCTCTTCACGTTGATCGCGGCGCTGCACCAGCGCATGTGACCGTCACGCGGCCGCGCCTTGACGCGGCCAATTCTCCCGCCACAACCGGGTGGCGCAGACAAGGGTTTTTTCCTTCATGAAGATCGACGGCGTTTCCTACCGCAGCGTGTGGCTGGATTCCGATGGATGGTCGGTGAACGTCTTCGACCAGGCGAAGCTGCCCTGGCAGGTCGAGGTCGTCCGCCTCGCCACCTGGGAGCAGGCGGCGCACGCTATCCGCTCCATGCAGGTGCGCGGCGCGCCGTTGATCGGCGCGGTGGCCGCCTACGGCGTGGCCCTGGCCATGCGCGAGGATCCCGCGCGCCTCGAGGAGATCCTGGAGGCGCTGAACGAGACCCGCCCCACCGCGATCAACCTGCGCTGGGCGCTGGATCGCCAGCGGGCCAAGCTGCACAACCTGCCGCTGGAGGCCCGCGCCGCCGAGGCCTATGCCGAGGCCGCCGAGGTCGCCGACGACGACGCCGAGACCTGCCGCCGGATCGGCGAGCACGGCCTGCCGCTGCTCTCCGCCATCGCGGAGAAGAAGGGGCGGGTGAACGTCCTCACCCATTGCAACGCGGGCTGGCTGGCGACGGTGGATTGGGGCACGGCGCTGTCGCCCATCTACCAGGCGCATGACGCCGGCATCGACGTGAAGGTCTGGGTGGACGAGACCCGCCCGCGCAACCAGGGCGCGGCGCTGACGGCCTTCGAGCTCGGCGCGCACGGCGTGCCGCACACGGTCATCGCCGATAACGCCGGCGGGCATTTCATGCAGCATGGCGAGGTGGATATCGTCATCGTCGGCACGGATCGCGTCACGCGCACGGGCGACGTGTGCAACAAGATCGGCACCTATCTGAAGGCGCTGGCCGCGCGCGACAACGGCGTGCCCTTCTGGGTGGCGATGCCCCATTCCACGCTCGACATGCGCGTGCGCGACGGCGTCTCCGAGATTCCCATCGAGGAGCGGAGCGCCGCCGAGGTCACGGAGATGACGGGCCGCACGGCGGATGGCCGTATCGAGACGGTGCGGGTGGTGGCGGGTGGCAGCGCCGCGGCCAATCCCGGCTTCGACGTGACGCCGGCGCGGCTGGTCAGCGGCCTCATCACCGAGCGTGGCCGCTGCGACGCGACCGAGCGGGGCCTTCTCGAGCTCTATCCCGAGAAGGCCTGACGGCTTCAGCCGAGGTGGAAGTCCGTCCGGCCGCGCTCCAGGAAGCGGAGCCCGCCCACGATGAGGATGCCGCCGGTGGCGGCGGCGACGGCCGCGAATCCGGGCGCGATGCGGCCGGGCGCCATCCCGTCCGTGAGCAGTATGCCCACGACGCCTAAAATCAGGGCGAGCCCGAAGAGGACGAGGGTGAAACCGAAGCGTTGCATGGTGGTGATCTCCTGAGGATCCTTTTGCCTCGGGCTCCAGGCGGCTTCGAGGAAGAAGCAGGGCATTTTCAAGGCAAGCCTGCCCAGTCGGCAGGCAAGTTGCGTCGAGGCGCCAAGCCGTGGAATGTAGTTACGTCAGGTTCAGGAAGCTCCCTCATGCGACGTCTCCTCATCGCCGCTGCCCTCGCGGCCGCGGTCTCCGCCCCTGCCTTGGCGCAGGCGCCGGCGCCGGCCCTGCCGCCGCTGCGCTGCGGCGTCGACGGCACTTTCGCCCCCCATGCCTTCCCCTCGCTCCAGGGCGGCGTCCAGGGCTTCCAGATCGACCTCTTCCGCGAAGTCGCGCGCCGCATGGGCCGTGAGCTCCAGATCGACAGCGCCAGCTTCTCCGGCCTCATCCCCGCGCTGAATGCCGGCCGCTACGACTTCCTCTGCGCGCCGACCACCGTGACGGCCGAGCGCGCCCAGAACCTGCTCTTCACCGAAGGCTATATCTGGACCGAGCTGCAATTCGGCATCCGCCGCGGCACGGCGCCGATCCGTTCCGAAGAGGATCTGCGCGGCAAGACCATCAGCGTGAACAAGGGCACGCCCTACGAGGTGTGGGTGCGCAACAATGCCGAGCGCCTGAACCTGACGCTCATGGCCTTCGACACCCAGCCCGACGCCGTGCAGGCCGTGATCCAGGGCCGCGCCTATGCCAATCTCTCGGGCAACACGGTCGTCCGCTACAGCGCGAGCCGCGCGCCGCAATTCGTCGCCGACTTCGTGCTGCCGGGCACGCGCTTCCATTGGGGCACGCCGCTGCGCCTCGATTCGGGCGCGCTGCGCAACCAGATCGAGGACGTGCTGGTCTGCATGAAGCGCGACGGGACGGTCGCGCGGCTCAGCGAGCGCTGGTTCGGCAACCGCCCGGGCCCCGACCAGGCCGAGATGATCGAGTTCCCGGGCTACGGCCCGCCGGACATGCCGGGCTACGACCCGACCCCGCAGAACCCGACCTGCGGCTGATGGAAGCGGAGGGGCGGCGCCCCTCCTTCTCGGAATTATCATGAGCAACTGGGACAAGTTCGCCGACAGCTTCTTCAACGCGCGTGTGGCCATGGAATACGCGCCGAAGATCCTGGACGGCCTCTGGCTGACCATCCTCCTGGCGGCCTGCATCATCGTGGCCGGAATCCTGGCGGGGCTGACGCTGGCCGTCATCCGCGCCATGGGCATCCGGCCGATCAACTGGCTGATCATCTTCACCGTCGACCTGTTCCGCGCGCTGCCGCCGCTGGTCATCATCGTGCTGCTCTTCTTCGGGCTTCCGGCGATCGGGGTCTCGCTCTCGGGTTTCGCGGCCGCCTGGCTGGCGCTCTCCCTCGTGCTGATGGCCTTCTCCGAGGAGGTCTTCTGGGCCGGCATCACCGCCGTGCCGCCGGGGCAGTGGGAGGCTTCTCGCAGCCTGGGCCTGCCCTTCCTTGTCACCTTCGTCCTGGTCATCCTGCCCCAGGCGATCCGCA
The DNA here is from genome assembly GCF_965227005.1 of Roseococcus sp. Taxonomy (NCBI): domain Bacteria; kingdom Pseudomonadati; phylum Pseudomonadota; class Alphaproteobacteria; order Acetobacterales; family Roseomonadaceae; genus Roseococcus; species Roseococcus sp. Next base: position 121,704 of record NZ_CBDDFJ010000020.1, on the reverse strand, counting down.
TGGTGATTCCGCCTCTGGTGAACCGCACCATCGCCATCACCAAGGGCACGGCGCTCGCCTCGGTCGTGGCCGTGCCGGATATCCTGGGCGCGGCGCAGGCCGGCGTGTCCTTCTCCTTCAACCCGACGCCGCTGACGCTCGGCGCCCTGGCCTATCTGGTGCTCTTCCTTCCCGTCGTGATCGCCGGCCGCTGGGTCGAGGCACGCTTTGCGTGGAAGCGGTAGCGCCATGAACGACTTCATTGACGCCTTCTTCAACGTCGAGATCCTCGTCGCCGCCTGGCCGATCCTGCTGTCGGGCCTGCTGCAGACCCTGCTGCTCTCGGCGATCGTCGTCCCGCTCGGGGTGATCGGCGGGCTGATCCTGGCGCTGCTCTCCACGGCCAAGACGCGCTGGATCCGCTGGCCCCTGATGGCCTGGGTGGACGTGTTCCGTTCCCTGCCGCCGCTGGTGCTGCTGATCTTCGTCTATGCCGGCCTGCCCTTCGCGGGGCTTCGAGGTCTCGGCCTTCGGGGCCGTCGCCATCGGTTTCTTCCTGAACACCGGCGCCTATTACGGCGAGATCATGCGCGCGGGCATCCAGAGCGTGCCGGCCGGCCAAATGGAGGCCGCGCGTTCGCTCGGCCTCTCCCGCGTCCAGGGCATGCGGCTGGTGGTGCTGCCCCAGGCCTTCCGCAACGTGCTGCCGGACCTGATCTCGAACACGCTGGAGGTGGTGAAGCTCACCTCCATCGCGGCGGTGGTGGCGCTGCCGGAGTTGCTCTTCCAGGCCCGCCAGGCCCAGAGCGTGACCTTCAACGCGACGCCCATCATGGCCGCCGCGGTGGCCTACTTCATCCTGCTCTGGCCGGTGGTGCGGCTGCTGTCGAGGCTGGAGAACCGGCAGATGGCGAAGCGCAACTGAACTCGGGGCGGATCCCGATCATGCCGGGCGGCATGATCGGGATCCGTTTCCGCCTCAGGCGTATCGGAAGAGCCCGTTGCTCACGACCACGACGTCCCGCTCCACGACGCGCGCCCGGAAGGACGCGCCGCCCGCCTCGCGCCAGATTTCCGTGCGGATCGTCTCGCCAGGATAGACGGGCGAGGAGAAGCGCAGGTCCATCCGGCCGAACTTCGCCGGGTCATAGTCGCAGAGCTCGCGCATCAGCGCGTGGCACACCACGCCGAAGGTGCAGAGCCCGTGCAGGATCGGCGCCTTGAAGCCGGCGGCGCTCGCCACGGCGGGGTCGATGTGCAGCGGATTGTGGTCGCCGTTGAGGCGGTAATAGGCCGCCTGCTCGGGTCGTGTGGGCAGGTCGAGCGTGATGTCGGGCGTGCCTGTCGCTTCCGGATGCGGGGCCTTCACCGGGCCGGGCTTGCCGCCGAAGCCGCCATCGCCGCGGGCGAAGGTGGTCTGCTCGATCGTGGCCAGTTTCTCGCCCGTCGCGGCGTCGACCACGATTCGCTCCGAATAGATCATGGCGCCCTTGCCGGGGCCGCGATCGACGATGCCGGTCACCTTCGTCGTGCCGACGACCTCGCCCGAGGCCGGCAACGGCTTGTGCAGGATGAGCGACTGCTCGCCATGCACCACCTTCACCCAGTCGACCCCCGTGCCGGGGTCCTTCACCCAGAAGCCGGGATAGCCCAGCACCACCGCCATCGAGGGCATGGCGCGCAGCTGCGGCTCATAGGTGAAGGGCAGCTGGCGCAGGTCCAGCGGGTCCTGGCCGAGGCCGATGGAGAGATTGTAGAGCGCCGTGTCCTGCCAGCGGACGCTGCTGCGGATCTCGGGGATCGGGAAGGCGAGAAGCTTTTCCTCGACGATCATGGGGTGATCTCCAGCACGGCATCGGCCGCATAGGCGCCCTCACCCTCGGGCAGCACCAGCAGCGGGTTGATGTCGATGGAGGCGAGCTGGGGGCCCGCCGCCGCGGCGAAGGTGGAGAGGTTCGCCAGCGCCTGGGCCAGCGCGGCCACGTCGGCCTTCTTGCGGCCCCTGACGCCGTCCAGCAGGGGAAAACCCTTGAGGCTGCGGATCATTGCCTCGGCCTCGGCCGCGTTGAAGGGGCAGCGGCGGAAGGTCACGTCCTTCAGCACCTCGATGAAGATGCCGCCCAAGCCCACCATGGCCACCGGGCCGAAGACCGGATCGCGCACCATGCCGAGCGCCATCTCGACCGCGCCCTTGATCTGTTTGGCGACCAGCACGCCCTCGAGCCGCGCGCTCGGCGCCCGCTTGCCCGCCCGTTCGAGCAGCGTGGCATAGCCCTCGCGCACGGCCGCCTCGCTGTCGATGTCGAGCAGCACGCCGCCGATCTCGCTCTTGTGCAGGATGTCGGGGCTCAGGATCTTCAGCACGACCGGGAAGCCGAATTCCTTCGCAGCGGCCAAAGCGGCCTCGACGCTGGGGCAGGCGCGCTCCGGCACCGCGGGCACGCCGGCGGCCGCCAGGATGCGCTTGCTTTCCGCCTCCGAGGGCGTGTGCGTGGGCAGCGTCACCTTCGGCAGCAGCCCGGCCACCGTCTCGGCCTTGGCGAAGGCGTCGCCGAAGCGGCCCAAGGCGTGCAGCGCGACGACCGCGCGCGTCGGATCCTCGAAGACGAGGAAGCCGTCCGCCTCCCATTCGCGCACCATGTCCGGCGGGGCGATGATGGACAGCGCCCAGATGCGGTCCGGGTGCTCCTCCATCACGGCCTTCAGCTGTGCGCGGATCTTCGGCGCCACGGTGCGCGAGCCGCCGACCTGCGAGAAGAAGATCAGGCAGGACTTGTACTGGCCATCCACCACCATGCTGCGCGTGAACTCGCCCACCATCTCGATCTGGTTGATGGCCTGGGCGGTGCAGTCCACCGGATTGCGCGGCGCGCAGAAGGAGATGAGGCTGCGCAGCTTGTCCTGCGCGTCCTGCGGCATCGGCGGCATGGGCAGGCCCACGGCATCGGCCGCATCCGAGATGAGCACGCCCGCGCCGCCCGAGACGGTCATCACGCCCAGCGTGTTGTTTGCGGGATAGATGCCCTTGGTCGCCGCATAGGCGATGTCCAGCAGCTCCTCGGTGTTGCGGGCGCGGATCACGCCGAATTCCTGCAGCACGGCGTCGGTGATGGCGTCGTCGCCGGCGATGGAGGCGGTGTGCGACTGCGCGGCCGCCCCGCCGAGCTCGCTGCGGCCCACCTTCATCATCACGATGGGCTTTCCGTTCGCGCGCGCCAGCTTCAGCGCGGCGAGGAACTTCTCGCTCTCGCGGATGCCCTCCGCATAGGCGCAGATCACGTCGATATCGGGCGATTGCGCCATCCAGCCCAGCACGTCGCCGAGCGCGACCTCGGCCTCGTTGCCCGTGGTGACGATGATGCCCGCGCCGATGTTGCGGTCGCGCGCCAGCGAAAAGAGATGCGTGCCATAGGCGCCGGACTGGCTGGCGATGCCGATGCGTCCGCCGGCAACCGGCCAGCCGCTGTCGAAGGAGGCGGTGAAGGTGGCGTAGAAGCCGATGGCGTCGTTGAAGAGGCCGAGGCAATTGGGCCCGAGCAGGCGCATGCCATGCTTCTTGGCGGCGGCGACCAGGCGGTCCTGCTCGGCGGCGCCGGCCTCATCCACCTCGGCATAGCCGGCGGTGAAGACGATGGCGGCCTTGCAGCCCATGGCGCCCAGCGCCTCGATGGCCTCCAGCGCGGCGGCGCCGGGCACGGCGATGATGCCGACATCGGGCACGGCAGGCAGGCTCGCGACATCCGGATAGGCGGTCAGGCCCTGCACGGTCGGGCGCTTGGGGTTCACCGGATAGATGGCGCCCTTGAAGCCGCGCGCCTTCATATAGGCGATGGGCCGGCCGCCGATGCGGCTCGGCTCGTCGGACGCGCCGATGATGGCGATCGAGCGCGGGCTGATGACCGGGTCGAGCGAAGAGAAGTCCATTTTTATTACGTTTCCTCCGAGGCGCCGACCTATCGGTCGGCTCAGGTCGCCAGCATTCTTTGGTAGATCGACACCGCCTGCGCAAGCTCGGCCACGGCCACCTGCTCGTGCGGCGTATGGGCCGTCTCGATGCTGCCCGGGCCCAGGATCACGCAGGGCGCGATGGCCTGGAGCTCCGAGGCGTCGGTGCCGTAGGGCGCGGTGCGCGGCGCCTTGCCGGTGATCTGGGCGGCGAGCGCGATCAGGGGGTGATCGGCGGGCAGCTCTGGCGGGCGGCCCTCGCGCATCTCCTCCAGGGTCAGGCCGTTGGCCTGGGCGGATTCCCGCATGGCGGCGACGACCGGCGTGGGGTCGATGCGGTGGCTGTAGCGGAACTTGATCCGCGCGGTGGCCTTGGCCGCCGTCACGTTCACCGCCGTGCCGTGGTTGTCGATCACGAGGTTGAAGTCGCTGAAGGGCGGATCATAGGCTGCATCCTGCAGCGAGACGTCGTGGCGCAGCCGCTCGAACATCGCCTTCACCTCGACCAGGAAGGGGATCAGCGCCCAATTGGCATTGGTGCCCTTGCCGGTGGAGGAATGCGCCTGCACGCCCTCGGCCGTCGCGGTGAAGGCGATATGGGCGCGGTGGCCGCGCACGGGGATCAGGCCGGTGGGCTCGGCGACAATGATGCCCTTGAGGCCGGCGCGCTGCGCGAGCTTCGAATGCTCGGCGATGGTGCGCGCGCCCTGCTTGGTCGTCTCCTCGTCGGTGGTGATGAGCAGCGTCGCGCGGGGACTCGCCTTGGCCGCGATGATGCAGGCGGCGACATTGGCCTTCATGTCCACCGAGCCGAGCCCGTGCAGGATGCCGTCGGCGACGCGGCCGCTCCAGGGATCGTCGGTCCAGCCGGTGTTGGGCACCGTGTCCATATGGCCGGAAAGGGCGAAGCCGCCGGGGCCGCCGCGATGGGCCACCAGGCAGCGCTTCGGCGTGCCGGCGGCGTCGGTGTAATCCACCCGCTCGATCTCGAAACCTTCCAGTTCCGCCTCGATGCGGTCAGCGACCGGGATATTGGAGAGAGGGCTACGGCTGTCGATCCGCACCAGATCGACGGCAAGGCGAACGAGGTCATTTTCCATGGTGTCCCAGGCTTGCCCGAAGCGGGCTTGCGCGCAACCCTGTCGGCCATGCCTTCTTATCTCGATCCGCGCTCCGGGCGCAGCTATCCCCTTGAAACGCCTCGCTGGTGCGGCGACGACGGCGCGCCGCTCCTGGTGAGCGACCTGCCCGGAATCGGACGCGACGACATCGCCGGCGGCATCCGCAGCATCTGGCGCTACGCCGCCGCGCTGCCCTTCCTGCCGGCCAGGCCCATCACCCTGGGGGAAGGTTGCTCGCCGCTGGTCGAGCAGGACCTCGGCGGCGGCGCGACCGCATTGCTGAAATGCGAATGGTTCATGCCGACGGGCAGCTTCAAGGACCGCGGCGCCTCGGTGATGCTGTCGCTGCTGCGCGAGCAGGGGATCACGGCCGTGCTGGAGGACAGCTCGGGCAATGGCGGCGCGGCGGTCTCGGCCTATGCGGCGGCGGGCGGCATGGCGGCGACGATCTTCGTCCCGGCCAGCACCAGCCCCGCCAAGACGGTGCAGAGCCGCGCGGTGGGCGCTTCGATCACGATGGTTCCCGGTTCGCGCCAGGATTGCGCGGATGCGGCCGAGCGCGAGGCGGAAAAGATCTTCTACGCCAGCCACAACTGGCAGCCCTTCTTCCTCCAGGGCACCAAGACGCTCGCCTATGAGCTCTGGGAGGACCTCAACTTCACCGCGCCCGACAATGTGATCGTGCCCTGCGGCGCGGGCTCCAACGTGCTCGGCGCCTATATCGGCTTCTCGGAGCTGCTGCGGGCCGGGCAGATCCGCAAGCTGCCGCGTATCTTCGCGGCCCAGCCGGCCAATTGCGCCCCCATCGCGCGCGCCGCGCTCGGGCTCGACCCCGTGGAGGCCATTCCGACCATCGCCGAGGGCACCTCCATCTCCAAGCCGCTGCGCACGGCCGAATGCCTGCGCGCGATGCGCGAGAGCGGCGGCGGCGCGGTGATGCTGAGCGAGGAGGAAATCGCCGCGGCCGCGCTCAGCCTCGCGAAGAAAGGCGTCTATGTGGAGCCGACCTCGGCCCAGGCGGCGGCGGCCGTGCCCAAGCTCATCGCCTCGGGGAAAATTGCGGCGCGCGAGACGACGGTGGCGGTGCTGACCGGCACCGGCATCAAGGCCACGCAGCGCTATGCCGAGATGCTGGGCGTCGCCATATGAAGAACCCGCGCATCGCGCTGCTGGGCTTCTCCATCGAGTGCAACCGCTTCGCGCCCCTCGCGACGGAGGCCGACTTCGCCTATCGCTGCCTGCTGCGCGGCGAGACCATCGTCACCGACTCCCGCAGCGCCTCGCCCCAGGCGCTGGGCGAGATGCCGGGCTTCGTCACCGACATGGACGCGGCCGGCCCCTGGCGGCCGCTCCCCATCCTGCTCGCCATGGCCGAGCCGAACGGGCCGGTGGACCACGCCTTCTTCGAGGCGCTGATGGCCGAATGGCAGGCCGGGCTGCGCGCGCTGCGCGGCCAGGTGGATGGCGTCTTCTGCGTCATGCACGGCGCGGGGCTGACGACGGTGCTCGATGATCCGGAGGGCGCCGTGCAGGCGCTGGTCCGGGCCGAGCTGGGCGAGCTGCCTTTCATCTGCAGCTACGACCTGCACGCCAATGTCTCCGACGCCAATGTGGCGCTGAACGACGCCTATGTCGGCTACCTCACCAACCCGCACATGGACATGCGCGAGCGCGGGGCGGAGAGCGCGCAGCTCATGCGCCGCCTGCTGGCCGGCGAGCGTTTTTGCCGCGCCCATCGGCGCCTGCCCATCGTCGCGCCCACGGTATCCCTGCTCACCGCTCAGGGGCCCTATGCCGAGGTCATCAACCTCGGCCAGGAGCGCCGGGCGGCCGATCCGCGCATCGCCAATGTCTCCGTCATGGCCGGCTTCGCCTATGGCGATACGCCCTTCAACGGCATGACCGCCGTCGTCACCGGCACGCATCAGGGCGCGGTGGACCGCCTGGCCGACGAGCTGGCCGAGGCGGCCTGGGCGCGGCGCGACCGCTTCGTGGCGAAGCTCACCAGCCTGGAGGAGGCGACCGAGCGCGCGCGGACCAGCGAGACGCCGCTCGCCTTCGCCGATGTGGCCGACAATCCCGGCGGCGGCGGAAGTGGCAACACCATGTGGCTGCTGGAATCCTTCCATCGCGCGGGCGTCCAGGGCGCGGTCTTCGGCGTGATCCACGATCCGGCGCTGGCGGCCGAGGCGCACGGCCTCGGCTTGGGCAAGACCTTCGAGGCCCGCTTCAACCGCGCCGCCGAGCAAGATCCCTTCCGCCGTCCCTTCGCCGCCGAGGCGAAGGTCATGGCGCTCTCCGATGGCAAGGTCACCGGCCGGCGCGGCATCTTCGCTGGCACGGCCATGCAGCTGGGCGAGACGGCCTGGATTCAGATCGACGGCATCTCCGTCGTCGTCATCAGCCAGCGGACGCAATGCGCCGATCCGGCCTTCCTGGAGCATCTCGGCATCGATGTGGGCAAGGCCCGCGCCGTGGTCGTGAAGTCGCGCGGGCATTTCCGTGGCGGCTTCGACGAGTTCTTCCAGCATGAGCAGATCGTCGAGGTGGATGCCCCCGGCCTGACCTCACCCATCCTCACCCGTTTCGACTGGCAGAAGCTGCCTCGGCCCGTTTTGCCGATCGATCAGGACACCGACCGATGAACCTCGACGATATCCAGACCCCGGCCCTGGTCCTCGACCTGGGCGTGCTCCGCCGCAACCTCAAGCTCATGACCGATGCGCTGGCGCGCCATCCGGGCGTGGCGCTGCGGCCGCATATGAAGACGGCGAAGTCCGTCGAGGTGGCGAAGCTCGCCGCGCCGGATTTCGGCCCGATCACCGTCTCGACCCTGGCGGAGGCCGAGTATCTCGCCAAGGCCGGCTGGATCGACCAGATCTACGCGGTCGGCATCACGCCGCAGAAGCTTGAGCGCGTGGCGGCCCTGAACGCGAACGGCGCGCGGATAAAAATCATCACCGACGACGTGGAGATGGCGGAGAAGATTGCCGCCCATCCCGGCCAGATCGCGGCGCTGGTGGAAGTGGACAGCGGCGAGCATCGCGGCGGCACCGTGCCGGAAGGCGCGATGGCCGTGGCCCGTGCCCTGGGCAAGAAGATGCTCGGCACCTTCACCCATGGCGGGCACTCCTATGCCGGCCGCACCGAGGCCCAGATGGCCGAGGTGGCCGAGGCCGAGCGCGCCGCCGTGGTCAGCACCGCCCAGGCGATGCGGGATGCGGGCCTCAAGGTGAAGATCGTCTCCATGGGCTCCTCGCCCACGGCGCTCTACGCCAGGAGCCTGGAGGGCGTCACCGAGGTGCGCGCCGGCGTCTACATGTTCGGCGACCTGTTCCAGGGCCAGATCGGCACGCACCCGCTGCGGGACATCGCGGTGACGGTGCTCTCCAGCGTCATCGGCCGCCGTCCCGATCGCGGCACGGTGCTGCTGGATGCCGGTGGCCTCGCCATGAGCAAGGACCGCAGCACGGAGGCCGCGCCGAAGGATTACGGTTTCGGCCTGATGCTCGATCTCGATGGCAATCCGGCCTTCGGAGATGCCATCATGCGCCGGGCCTATCAGGAGCATGGCGAGGTGCTGGTGCCCGGCGGCGAGACCTTCCGGATCGGCGACAAGGTGCGGGTCGCGCCGAACCACACCTGCATGACCGTCGCCGCCCACACGCAGTATCATGTGGTCGACGGCTCGCGGGAGGTGATCGGCGTATGGGACCGGGTGAACCATTGGTGACGGCGCGGCACGCCGATCTGGCGGCCCTGCGCGAGAGCGAGACGGCGCGCATGCTCGCCGCCTGCTCGCAATGCGGGGCCTGTGTCGAGGCGTGCCCCATGGTTCCCTATGTGCCCGCGCTGCAGGACGCGGACCGCCCGGCGGTGGTGCGCGGCGTGCTGGAAGTGCTGACGGGCGGGGAGGGGGATGCCGCCTCGCGCGCCTGGATCGCTTCCTGCACCCGCACCGGCAGCTGCAATGCCGCCTGCCCCGAGGCGGTGAACCCGCAGCTTATGATCCGCCTCGCCACCTGGCGCGCGAGCGAGACGGGGCTGCTGCCTCAGCGTGACACCTCGATCGTCATGTCCCGCGTGAAGGTCTTCGCGCGGCTGGGCTTCACCGAGGACGAGCAGAGGGATTGGCTATGAGCGAACCGGCCGCGACCAAGAGCCTCTTCTGGTATGGCTGCAACATGACGCGCCATGCCGAGATCATCCGCCTCAGCGAGCGCATGCTGCGTGCGGTGGGCGTGGAGGCCGCGCCGGTCGGCGGGCCGGGCGCCTGCTGCGGCAATCCCAAGGAGAGCACGCCGCGCGTCTCGGAGGCGATGGGCGACCGCACCATGGCCGGCTTCAATGCGACTGGCGCGCCCCGGGTCATCACCTGGTGCCCTTCCTGCCACATGAATCTCGACGACTTCATGGGCCAGACCAACGACCGGAACTTCGACAGCCGGCATCTCTGCGAGGCGCTGCACGAGCGGCGCGACGCCCTGGCGCCGCTGCTGACCCATCCGGTGAAGGCGCGCTTCCTGGTGGACCGCCATGTCGGCTTCAACGGCCGGGTGCCGGTGAACGAGCTCATCCCCGAACTCCTGTCGATGATCCCCGGCGCGAGCTTCGTCGACCACGCCTATCGCGCGCCGAGCTACATGTGCTTCAGCCTGGCGCCGATCCCCGGCGCCCTGGCCGATGTGCAGCGCGCCACCCTGGCGGCGATGCGCGAGACGGGGGCGGACACGCTCGTCACCATCTTCCACTCCTGCCATCGCGAGATGATCGGGCTGGAGCGCGATCACGGCATCCGCGTGGTGAACTGGGTGCATCTCCTCGCCGAGGCGATGGGGATCCCCTACGAGGACGAATACAAGGCTTGGCGCAATGCCGAGGACCCGCTGGCGGCCATCGGCCCCGAGCGCGTGGCGGCCGCCGGCGAGGTCGCCGTGCGTAAGCTGGTGCTGCCGGAGCTGACGCGGCCGCCGGTGATCTGACCGGCGCGCGGCCGGTCGAGGTTCAGGCTCTCCATGCGGTTCCGCCCGCCGGGACTGGCCCGGTAGAGCGCCGCCTCGGCCGCCGCGACTGTTCATTATGACAAGGGATCAGGCTGGCCCCAGGGCCAGGGAGCACGGCATCGCCACGACGATCCGGCCCAGACAAAAAGAAGCCCCGCGAGGCTTTCGCCAAGCGGGGCAGTCATACAGGGAGACTTCACGTCTGAAAGACGCAGGATCGGGAGACCCTATCAGCGCCGTAGCGCCGATAACGTAGATTTAGGCAATCTACCGCGATGCGTAAGATAGCTTTGCTTGCATCAGCATTGCACCGAACGCATGCACACACTCAATGGGAGCTCGAGGCCAGTTCCGTCACCAGGAAGTCGCGGAAGACCGAGACCCGCTTCGAGGAACGCATCTCCTCCGGATAGACGAAATAGGCGTTGATCTTCGGCGCCTTGAGCTCGGGAAGCACCGCGACCAGCCCGTCCAGCTCATGGCCCATGTAGTCGGGCATGGCGGCGAGGCCGAGGCCCGACTGAACCGCGCGCAGCATGCCGGTGAGGCTGTTCACCTCCACCGTGCCGCGCCGCGCCTGGCCGGGCCGGCGGCCCACCTCGGCGAGCCAGTTGATCTCCTCCACCGGCGGGCGGTAGTCGCCCCAGATGATGAGGCGATGCGCGTCCAGCTCTTCCGGGCGCTGCGGGGTGCTGTGCTTCTTGAGGTAGTCGGCACTGCCCACGATGCGCCAACCGAAGGTGGCGATGTGCCGCTGGATCAGGTCCGGCTGGCGGGGGGGGTGCATGCGGATGGCGACGTCGGCCTCGCGCATGGCGAGATCGAGATCGGCATCGTCCAGCACCACGGAGACGTTGATCTCCGGATAGGATTCCAGGAAGCGGTGCAGCCGCGGCGAGAGCCAGGACGCGCCGAAGCCGGTGGTCGTGGTCACCTTCAGGCGGCCGGCCGGGCGCTCGCGCCCCTCGGTCAGCAGCGCTTCGGTCATGGCGAGCTTGGCGAAGACCTCGCGCACGGTGCGGTTGAGGGTCTCGCCGGCTTCCGTGAGGATCAGGCCGCGGGCATGGCGGTGGAAGAGCGGCACCGACAGGGCCTCCTCCAGCGCCTGGATCTGCCGCGAGACGGCGGATTGCGAGAGCGCCAGCGTCTCACCCGCATGGGTGAAGCTGCCAGCTTCGGCGACCGCGTGGAAAACGCGAAGCTTATCCCAGTCCAATGGCATCAGGCGGCGGCCTTCTCTTGGGCATGATCCTGTTCGGCCAGGAATTTTTCCGCATCGAGGGCCGCCATGCAGCCCGTTCCGGCCGCCGTTACGGCCTGACGATAAATCTTGTCGGCGACATCGCCGGCGGCAAAGACGCCGGTGACGTTCGTGCGCGTGCCGCCCGGCGTGACGACGAGATAGCCGCCCTCATCCATGTCGAGCTGGCCGCGGAAAAGGCTGGTCGCGGGGTCGTGCCCGATCGCGACGAAGATGCCGTCGACGGCAAGCTCGCGGCGCTCGCCCGTCTTCATGTGGCGCAGGCCCAGTCCGCGGGCCACGGGACGCGCGGCATCCGTGCCGAGCATCTCCTCCGTGGCCATGTCCCAGAGCACCGTGATGTTCTCCTTGGCGAAGAGGCGCTGCTGCAGGATGCGCTCGGCCCGCAGCGTGTCGCGGCGATGCACGAGGGTGACGTGTTTCGCGAGATTCGCGAGATAAAGCGCTTCCTCGACCGCGGAATTGCCCCCGCCGATCACCGCGACGTCCTTGCCGCGGAAGAAGAAACCGTCGCAGGTCGCGCAGGCGGAGACGCCGAAGCCCGAGAGCTCCTGCTCGCCCGGGATGCCGAGCCAGCGCGCCTGGGCGCCCGTGGCGACGATGATCGTCTCGGCCAGGTACACGTCACCGCTGTCGCATTCGGCGCGGAAGGGGCGGTGCGAGAGATCGACCTTGGTGACGATGTCGTATTTCAGTTCCGTGCCGACATGCTCGGCCTGCGCGCGCATCTGCTCCATGAGCTCGGGGCCCTGGATGCCCTGCGCGAAGCCGGGGTAGTTCTCCACATCGGTCGTGATGGTGAGCTGGCCGCCCGGCTGCATGCCGGCGACCAGCACGGGCTTCAGGCCTGCGCGGGCCGCGTAGATCGCGGCAGTATATCCGGCGGGACCAGCGCCGATGATCAGAAGTTGGGTCGAGACATTCGCGGGCACGGCAAAATCCAAGAGTTGGCGTGTGTTGGGCGCATATCTGCCCATCTTGCCCTGCGGGACAAGGCCGCGACTTGCATATCCGCGCATCCGCAATGATATTGCGCGACAGGTGGAAATCAGGCAACGAATCAACGCGCCGTAAACCAACCTGGGGACACATGGCAGAACTAGACGCGATCGATCTGCGGATTCTCGCGGAACTCCAAGCGGACGGTCGGATCACGAACGTGGAACTCGCGAGTCGGGTGGGCCTTTCGGCCCCGCCCTGTCTTCGCCGCGTGAGGCGGCTGGAGGAGGCGGGCGTTCTGCGAGGCTACCACGCCGATGTGGAGCCGGGGGCGCTCGGATTCGAGGTCACCTTCTTCGCCATCGTCGGATTGGAGAGCCAGAAGCAGGCCATCCTCGACGCCTTCGAGGCCGAGGTGATCGCCTGGCCGGAGGTTCGCGAGTGCCACATGATCCGCGGCGGGGGCGATTTCCTGCTGCGACTGGTGGCGCGGGGCACGCCGCATGAGAACGAGCTGACCAACCGCCTCACGGGCGCGGCGAATGTGCTCAAGGTGCAGACGCTGCAGACCATCCGGACGGCGAAGAATGCGGCGGGCGTGCCGTTCTGAAGGTACGGACAACAGAAACCTTCCATTTCATGACGAGAACGTCATAGGCTCGGCTCCCTAAGGCGCGAAACAGCGCTCGGGGACGACCGGGAGAACAACATGGAACGCCGAGTATTTGCGGCAACCGCTGCTGCCGGCCTATTGGCTGCGCCCAACGTGCTGCGCGCCCAACAGCCCATCACCCTGAATGGCGCGGTCCAGTTCAACGACGACCACGTCTTCAACCGCGCTTTGCTCCGCTTCGAGGAGCTGGTGAAGCAGTATTCTAACCAGCCAATCAACTTCATCCTTCACCGCAATTCCAGCCTCGGGCTGGAAAAGCAGTATTTCGAATACATGTCGGCCGGCCGCGCGGTGGATTACGGAATCGTGTCACCTGCGCATATGTCCACCTTCAGCCGTGCCGCCCCCTTCATCGACGCGCCCTTCCTCTTCCGCGGCCTGAACCACTGGAACCAGGTGATCGACCAGGACCTGCTGGCTCCCGTCGCGACCGAGATCGAGCGGCGTGCCCGCGTCATGCTGATCGGCTATGCGGGCGGCGGCGTGCGCAACATCTTCGCCAATAAGCCGGTCTCGAACACGGCCGAGCTGCGGGGGCTGCGCGTGCGGGTGCAGGGCGCGGCGATCTGGAACCGCACCTTCCAGGCCGCCGGCATGGCGCCGCAGGTGATCGCCTATAACGAGATCTACAACGCCATCCAGAACAACGTGCTGGAAGCCGGCGAGAACGAGGCCGCCGGCGTGCTGCACATGCGCTTCTTCGAAGTGGCGCCGCATCTGGCGCTGACCCAGCACGCCATCACCATCCGGCCGATCTGCTTCTCGGCTCAGACCTTCGCGCGGCTGCCGCGCGGGGTGCAGGAGGCGGTGCGCCGCGCGGGGAAGGAGGCCGGCGCCTTCGGCCGCCAGGCGGAGAGCACCGAGGACGAGGCGACGCTCGCCAGGTTGGAAGGCGAGGGCAAGCTGCGCCGCATTCCCTTCAGCGGGCGCGACCAGATGCAGGCGGCGGTGGCGCCCGTCATGGCCGCCTATGCGCGCGAGATCGAGGCCGAAAACATGCTCAACCGCATCAACGCGGTCACCGGTTAACCGGAGCCCTTCCGGCCCGCGCGGCCCAGCCGCGCGGGTTCTCCCGCGCCTGCGCCCTCCTGCCCGATCGGAGCGACATGTCTCACCCGGCCCGCGGCGCCTTCCGCCGCATGACCTCCGCCTATAGCCGCTTCCTAGACCTGGTGATGGTCGCGTCCGTGGGGATCCTCATCATCCCCGTCACGCTCCAGGTCTTCTCGCGCTTCACCGAATGGCTGCCGCGCTATCTCTGGACCGAGGAGGCGGCGCGCTTCCTGCTGATCTGGATGATCATGATCGGCGCCATGATCGGCGTCCGCGAGGGCACGCATTTCGTGGTCGACCTCTTCCCTTCGCTGGAGGGGCGCAGGAAGGCGGCGCTGGACATCCTCTCCGGCGTCTTCGTGATGATCTTCGGGGCCGTCTTCCTCTGGTGGGGCATCGAGTTCACCGAATTCGCCCGCTACCGCATCAGCGAACTCGCCGAATGGCCGCTGTGGATGATCCATGTCGCCTGGCCCCTCGCGGGCTTCACTTGGCTGCTCTTCGCCGGGGAGCGAATATGGGATGACGTGCAGATCCTCCGCGGACGGGGAGATGCGTGATGGGCGCTTCTGTCCTCTCGGCCGGGCAGGCGGCCTGGATTCTCTTCGGCGTCTTCTTCGCGCTTCTGGGTTTGCGCGTCCCGGTCGCGGTCGCGCTGGGGCTGGCCTGCCTGCCGATCCTGCTGATCGAGCCGCATCTGTGGCCCATGGTCCTGCTGCAGGAGACCTTCAACGCCTATAACAGCTTCATCCTCCTGGCCGTGCCGTTCTTTCTGCTGACGGCCAATCTGATGAATGTCGGCGGTATCACCGACCGCCTGCTGCGCTTCTCGCGCTCGCTGGTCGGGCATTTCCCCGGCGGCCTCGCGCAGGTGAACGTGGTGCTGTCGATCTTCTTCGCCGGCATTTCCGGCAGTTCCACGGCCGACGCGGCGAGCCAGGCGAAGCTCTTCATCGAGGCGCAGCGCCGGGAGGGCTATGACGACAGCTTCTCCGTCGCCATCACGGCCGTTTCGGCGGTGCTGGCGGTGATCATCCCGCCCTCGATCCTGATGATCGTCTGGGGCGGCGTGCTGACCGTCTCCATCGGTGCGCTCTTCCTGGCGGGAATCCTGCCGGGCCTGCTGATCGGCCTCGCGCAGATGGGCACGGTGCATGTCTATGCGGTGCGGCGCGGCTATCCCACCTATCCGCGCGCCAGCCTGCGCGAGGTGGGGGCGTCCCTCCTCGTCTCGATCCCGGCGCTGATGACGCCCTTCATCATCATCGGCGGCAAGATCTTCGGCTGGTTCACCGCGACGGAGAGCGCCTGCATCGCGGTGCTCTATGCGGGCACGCTATCCCTGATCGTCTATCGCGAGATGGGCCGCAGCCAGCTCTACGAGGCCTTCAGCGAGACGGGGAAGCTTTCCGCCATCACCCTGTTCTGCGTGGGCACGGCGAGCGCCTTCGGCTGGATGCTGGCCTTCTACAACATCCCCCAGGCGCTGATGTCGGGGGTGATGGCCTGGGGCATGGGCCCGATCGCGACGGGCTTCTTCATCGCCGGCGTCTTCCTGGTGGTGGGCTGCTTCCTGGACGCGATCCCCGCGATCATCATCGTGGGCGCCATCCTGCAGCCCAGCGCGATGCAGGCGGGGCTGCACCCGGTGCATTTCGCGATGATCGGGATCGTCAGCCTCGCCTTCGGGCTGGTGACGCCGCCCTATGGGCTGTGCCTGCTGATCAGCTGCGCGGTGGCCAAGATGCGGGTGGTGGACGCCCTGAAGGACACCGGCATCATGCTGATCCCCATGCTGGCGGTGCTGGCCCTGCTGATCGTCTGGCCCGACATGGCCCTGCTTCTGCCGCGACTGATCGAGCCTGACTTCATGCGGTGAGAGACGGTGGGCTGAAGCGTGATGCGCACCCCGGATCACGCTTCAGCCTTGGCCGGGAAGGCGAGTCCATCGAAACGGATCGCGCTCTACCCCCGCCGGACCACGTATTCGCCCGCTTCCAGCTTCGCCACGATCGCATCCGCCTGCGCCTGGTCGCGCACCTCGATCATGAGCTCGAGCTCCGCCGTCTGCACCGACGGCGCGGCGAAGAGCCGCTGGTGGCTGACCTCGATGACATTGCCGCCGGCCGCCGCCACGCGTGTGGCGATATCCGCCAGCACGCCCGGCCGGTCGGGGATGTCCAGATGCAGCCGCAGCAGCCGCCCATCGCGCAGCAGGTTGCGCAGCAGCACGTTGGAGAGGATGCGCGGGTCGATATTGCCGCCGCAGATGGAGGTGGCGATCCGCTTGCCGGCGAAGAGCTCCGGATAGCTCAGGATCGCCGCCACGCCAGCCGCGCCCGCGCCCTCGGCGACGGTCTTCGCACCCTCGGCCAGCAAGGCGATGCCCTGCTCGACGGCGCGCTCGGTCACCACCAGCACCTCGACGCCGAGGCGCTTCAGGATCTCGACCGGCTGCTCGCCCACGTCGCGGACGGCGATGCCCTCGGCGATGGTCGGCCCGCCCACGCTCACGGGCTGCCCGGCGAGGCGCTGGCGCATGGCCTGGTAGCCCTCGACCTCGACGCCATAGACCTTCATGCTTGGCCGCAGCCCGGCCGCCACCACGGCGCAGCCCGCGGCCATGCCGCCGCCGCCGATGGGCAGGATCATGGCGTCGAGCTCCGGCGTGTCCTCAAGCATCTCGAGCGCCATGGTGCCCTGGCCCGCGATCACCGCCGCGTCGTCATAGGGATGGACGAAGGTGAGGCCGTTCTCGAGCGCGAGGTGGTGGGCATGCGCCGCCGCCTCGGCCAGGGTCTCCCCGTGCAGGACCACCCGCGCGCCAAAGCCCTCGGTCCGCATGACCTTGGTTGCGGGGGTGAACTTCGGCATCACGATGGTCGCGGCGATGCCGAGCAGGGTGGAGTGCCGCGCCACGGCCTGGGCATGGTTGCCGGCGGACATGGCGATGACGCCCGCCGTCCGCTCGCGCTCCGTCAGCAGCGCGAGACGGTTGGCCGCCCCGCGCTCCTTGAAGGCGCCGCTGGCCTGAAGGTTGTCGAGCTTCAGGAAGACGGAGGCGTCGCAGGCGCGGTCCACCGCCGGGTTCTGGATGGTCGGCGTGCGCAGGACGCGCCCGTGGATGCGCGCCGCGGCGGCGCGCACATCGGCCAGGGATACAGGCATGCTCCTAGAACGCGACCGCGGTGATCTCGATGGCGCGGGCGCCGCCGGGTGCGGGCACTTCCACGCTGTCGCCCACCTTCTTGCCCATCAGCGCCTTGGCGAGAGGGGAGGAAAGCGAGATCGAGCCGGCCTTCATATCGGCCTCATACTGGCCGACGATGCGGTAGGTCGTCTGCTTCTCTGTCTCCTCGTCGATGATGGTGACCCGGGCGCCGAAGCGCACCTGGCTGCCGCTCATCTTGGAGACGTCGATGACTTCGACCGAAGGGATGATGGATTCGAGCTCCGCAAGGCGGCCCTCGATGAAGGACTGACGCTCACGCGCGGCATGATATTCGGCGTTCTCGGAGAGATCGCCATGCGCGCGCGCTTCCGCGATCGCCACGATAATCGCGGGGCGCTCGACGGACTTCAGTTGCTTCAGTTCCTCTTCCAGCTTCGCCAGTCCTTCGGCGGTCATGGGGAACTTCTGCACGGCAGGGTCTTCCTTCGCAGCGATACCTCTCCCGCCGGCAACTCCGTTGCAAAAAAGAATGCCGGAGAGCGAGGAGGTGGATGGGGGCCTGATCGCCCCCATCCGGTGTCAGAATGACGCGGTAGAGTAGGATTGGAGCGGCGCCACATCAAGTGTTCCCGCACGAAGGGCCTCAATCGCCCCTGCCGCGGCCCTCGCGCCCGCGATGGTCGTGTAGTGCGGAACCCCCTGGGTGAGCGCCGAACGGCGGATATCGAAGCTGTCCGACACGCTCCTTCCGCCGCCCGAGGTGTTGATCACGATCTGGATCTCGCCGGACTTGATGGCGTCGACGCAGTGCGGCCGGCCCTCCAGGACCTTGTTCACCTCGACGACGTCCAATCCGGCGTCGCGCAAACGCGCCGCCGTGCCGCGGGTTGCCATGATCTTGAAGCCGAGACCCGCCAGCCGGCGCGCGATGGTCACGGCAGCGGCCTTGTCGCTCTCGCGGACGGAGACGAAGGCCGTGCCGCTCTCGGGCAGCTTCACGCCGGCGCCGAGCTGCGACTTGAGGAAGGCGCGCTCGAAGCTGGTGTCAAGGCCCATGACCTCGCCGGTGGACTTCATCTCCGGACCCAGCAGCACGTCGACGCCGGGGAAGCGGTTGAAGGGGAAGACCGCTTCCTTCACCGCGACATGCTTGGCGACGGCGTCGTCGTCCAGGTTGAACTCGGAGAGCTTCGTGCCCGCCATGACGCGCGCGCCGATCTTGGCCACCGGCACGCCCGTCGCCTTGGCGACGAAGGGCACCGTGCGGCTGGCGCGCGGGTTCACCTCGAGCACGAAGATCTCGCCGTCCTTCACCGCGAACTGGGTGTTCATCAGGCCGCGCACCTTCAGCGCGCGCGCCATCGCCTCGGTCTGGGCCTTGAGCTCGGTGACGATGGCGGGGGGGAGCGAATAGGGCGGCAGCGAGCAGGCCGAGTCGCCGGAATGGATGCCGGCTTCCTCGATGTGCTCCATCACGCCGGCCACATAGACCGCGCCGTCGAAGTCGGCGACGCAGTCCACGTCCACCTCGATGGCGTCCTGCAGATACTGGTCGATGAGGATGGGGTTCTCGCCCGAGACCCGCACGGCCTCGGCGCCGAAGCGACGCAGCTGCTCGGCGTTATAGGCGATCTCCATGGCGCGGCCGCCCAGCACGTAGCTGGGGCGAACCACGACCGGATAGCCGATGCGCGCGGCCTCGACGATCGCCTCCTCGATGTTGCGGGCGATGCCGTTGCGCGGCTGCTGCAGCCCCAGGCCCTTCAGCAGCACCTGGAAGCGCTCGCGGTCCTCGGCGATGTCGATGGCCTCGGCGGAGGTGCCCAGGATGGGGATGCCCGCCTTGTCCAGCGCCTGGGACAGCTTGAGCGGCGTCTGGCCGCCATACTGCACGATGCAGCCGAGCAGCGTGCCGCTCTCCTGTTCCTTGCGGATCAGGGCGATCACGTCTTCGTTGGTCAGCGGCTCGAAATAGAGGCGGTCGGCCGTCTCGGGGTCGGTCGAGACCGTCTCGGGATTGCAGTTGACCATGATGGTCTCGAAGCCCGCTTCCTTGAGCGCGTAGCAGGCATGGACGCAGCAATAGTCGAACTCGATGCCCTGGCCGATGCGGTTCGGACCGCCGCCGAGGATGACGACCTTCTGGCGATCCGTCGGGCGGGATTCGCAGACCGGCTCGCCGAAGCCGCCCTCATAGGTCGAGTACATATAGGGCGTGTCGGCGGCGAATTCGGCCGCGCAGGTGTCGATGCGCTTATAGACCGGGCGCACGCCCAGCTTCTCGCGCGCCGCGAAGACGGCGGTCTCGGCCTGGCCGGTGAGCTTGCCGAGCTGCTTGTCCGAGAAGCCCAGCGCCTTGGCCGCGCGCATGGACTGCGCGGTGGCGGGCAGGCCCTTGGCCTTGATGTCCTTCTCCGCGATCACGATCCGCTCGATCTCGCGGATGAACCAGGGGTCGAACTTGCAGGCGGCGTGGATGTCCTCGACCGAGACGCCGGCGCGCAGCGCCTGGGCGACAGTGAGGATGCGGTCCGGCCGCGGAATGGCGAGCGAGGCGTGGAAGGCCTCCTTGCTGCCGTCGCCGGGGGGCAGTTCCTCATCGAGGCCCGAGAGGCCCGTCTCCAGGCTGCGCAGGCCCTTCTGCAGGGCTTCGGCGAAGGAGCGGCCGATGGCCATCGCCTCGCCGACCGACTTCATGGAGGTGGTCAGCGTGGCCGGCGTGCCGGGGAACTTCTCGAAGGTGAAGCGGGGGATCTTCACGACCACATAGTCGATCGTCGGCTCGAACGATGCCGGCGTCACCATGGTGATGTCGTTCTTGAGCTCGTCCAGCGTGTAGCCGACGGCGAGCTTGGCCGCGATCTTGGCGATGGGGAAACCCGTGGCCTTGGAGGCCAGGGCTGAGGAGCGCGAGACGCGCGGATTCATCTCGATGACGACCATGCGGCCGTCCTTGGGGTTGATGCCGAACTGCACGTTCGAGCCGCCGGTGTCCACGCCGATCTCGCGCAGGCAGGCGATGGAGGCATCGCGCATGCGCTGATACTCCTTGTCGGTCAGCGTGAGCGCCGGGGCGATGGTCACGCTGTCGCCGGTGTGCACGCCCATCGCGTCCAGGTTCTCGATGGAGCAGACGATGATGCAGTTGTCCGCGGTGTCGCGGACGACTTCCATCTCGTATTCCTTCCAGCCCAGCACGCTCTCCTCGACGAGGACCTCGCTGGTGATCGAGGCGGCGAGGCCGGAGCCCACGATCTGCTCGAATTCCTCGCGGTTATAGGCGATGCCGCCGCCCGTGCCGCCGAGGGTGAAGCTGGGGCGGATGACGCAGGGCAGGCCGACGATGGCGAGGCCGGCCCAGGCCTCCTCCATCGTGTGTGCGATCTCGCTCTTGGGGCTCTCGATGCCGATCTTGGTCATCGCGTTGCGGAACTTCTGGCGATCCTCGGCCTTGTCGATCACCTCGGCCTTCGCGCCGATCAGCTCGCAGCCGTACTTCTCCAGCACGCCGGTCTCGGCGAGCTTCAGCGAGGTGTTCAGCGCGGTCTGGCCGCCCATCGTGGGGAGCAGCGCGTCGGGGCGCTCCTTGGCGATGATCTTCTCGACGATCTCGGGCGTGATCGGCTCGATATAGGTCGCGTCCGCCAGGCCCGGATCGGTCATGATCGTGGCCGGGTTCGAATTGACCAGGATGACGCGATAGCCCTCGGCGCGGAGCGCCTTGCAGGCCTGGGCGCCCGAATAGTCGAACTCGCAGGCCTGGCCGATCACGATGGGGCCGGCGCCGATGATGAGGATGGACTTGATATCTGTGCGCTTGGGCATGGGTCAGGGCCTCTGAGGCGAAAAGAAAAGGAAAGCGGGCAAGGCGAAGTCGAAGGGCGCGATGGGCGGGCTCATATCCCGCGGATCCTCTCGCGCTGCCGGATGGCGAGGCCGGCGACGGCATGGCTCACGGCGACGATGAGGAAGACCGGCCAGGGACCGGCGCCGGCGAAGAAGCCCGACAGGTGCAGCGCGCAGCCCATGGCGAACATGGACAGGCCGAGCGCGGCCTCCAGCATGGGCAGCAGGCGGCGGATGGCGGTGGTGAGCACGATCGCCACGAAGATCGCGACGAAGGTCCCGCCCATCCAGGCGAAGGCGGAGGGCATCAGCCGCGCACCCCGCGGAAGCCGTCGCCGAAGGCCAGCTTGGCGGCGATGAGCGCGAGGGCCACGCCAAGCACGTAGCGCTGGGCGGCGAGCCAGACCGGGCGCGTCGCGAGGAAGCGCGCCGCGCCGGCCGCGCCATAGATCAGCAGCGCGTCGAAGATCGCGCCGATCCCGACCTGCAGCGCGCCCAGGATCGCTCCCTGCACCAGCACATTGCCGGCAGAGGCATCGATGAAGGGCGGAAGCACCGCCATGTAGAAGAGCGCGACCTTGGGGTTCAGCGCCGCCGTCGCGAAGCCGACCACGAAGAGCTTCCCGTCCGGCTCGCGCGGCAGTTCACGGGGCGCGAAGAGCGGCTCGGCGCCGGGCTTCAGGCATTGCCACGCCATCCAGGCCAGATACGCCGCGCCGCCGAGGCGCATCGCATCCCAGGCATAGGGGATGGCCACCAGCGCCGCGGTGATTCCCGCCGCCGCGCAGATCATGATGGCCGCCGAGCCGAAGGCGCAGCCGGCCAGCGAGATCATCCCCGCCCGCGTCCCCTGCGCCAGCGCGCGGCTGACGAGGTAGAGCATGTTCGGCCCCGGCGTGACCGCGAGGCCGATCGACAGGGCGGCGAAGACCAGCAGGGATTCGATCGGGGGCATCAGGGCCGCGCCTCCACCGCCATGCGCGCGGCGAGCCCGGCCAGCACCGTGCCCATGATCCAGCGCTGGATACGCGCGAAGAGCGGGCGCCCCGCGAGGAAGGAGGCCACGCGCGCGGCCGCCAGCACGATCGCGGTGTTGACCGCCACGCTCACGCAGATCTGCAGGAAGCCCAGAGCCACGACCTGCCCGAAGATGCCGCCGCGCGCGGGATCGATGAACTGCGGCAGCAGCGAGAGGTACATCACCGCGATCTTGGGATTGAGCAGGTTGGTCAGGAAGCCCATCGCCACGAGGCGCCGCGCGTCGTCGCGCGGCAGGTCGCGCGGCGCGAAGGGCGAGGAACGGCCGGTGAAGGCCTGCCAGGCGAGGTAGGCGAGATAGGCCGCCCCGGCGAAGCGCACCGCGTCATAGGCGAGCGGCACGCTGGCCAGGAAGGCCGTGAGGCCGAGCGCCGCGCAGAGCATGTAGAAGACGAAACCCAGCGCCACGCCGGCGAGCGACATCATTCCCGCGAGCCGCCCCTGCGAGATGGAGCGGCTCACCAGATAGACCATGTTCGGCCCGGGCGTGAGCACCATGCCGAGCGAGACGGCCGCGAAGAGCAGCAGGGTTTCGAGCGAGGGCATGCTCAGCCTTGCGTGGAGAAGCCGCCATCGATCGGGATGGCGGTTCCGGTGATGAAGGCAGCCTCGTCGCTGGCCAGGAAGGCCGCGATGCCGATGAAGTCGGAAGGATCGCCCCAGCGGCCCATGGGCGTGCGGTTCAGCACGCTGTCGTGCAGGGTGCCGGAATACTGCCGCGCGCGGCGCGTGAGGTCGGTGTCGATCCAGCCGGGCAGGATGGAATTGGCGGTGATGCCGTCCTTGGCCCAGGCGACCGCGAGCGACTTGGTGTACTGCACCACCGCGCCCTTGCTCGCGCCATAGGCCGGCGAGAAGAGCACGCCGAAGATGGAGAGCATCGAGCCGGTGTTGACGATGCGGCCATGCCCGCTCGCCTTCAGCGCCGGATAGGCCGCGCGCGTCAGGCGCATCATGCTGTTGAGATTGATCTCGAGCACGGTCTGCCACTGCTCGTCCGTCACCTCATGGGGCGGGGCGCGCAGGTTGGTGCCGGCATTGTTCACCAGGATGGCGAGGCCGCCGCCGAGCGCCAGCGTCTCGGCCAGCACGCGATCGGTCTCGCCAGGCTGGGCGAGGTCGGCCGCGATGGCATGGGCGTCGCCGCCCAGCTCCTTCAGGGCGGCGGAGTTCTTCTCGGTGTCGCGTCCGGTGATCACGACGCGCGCGCCACTGGCCGCGAGGCCCTTGGCGAGCCCAAGTCCGATGCCGCCATTGCCGCCGGTGACGAGCGCGACGCGCCCGCTGAGATCGAACATCCGCATTTCTCCCTGTTGGTTCAGGCCGCTTTGGCCTTGTCCATCATCCCCACGAAACGGTGGAAGAGGTAGTGGGAATCGCTCGGTCCCGGGCTGGCCTCGGGGTGGTACTGCACCGAGAAGGCCTGCCGCGCGGGGGCGGCGATGCCCTCGTTGGAGCCGTCGAAGAGGCTGACGTGGGTGACGCTCACGCCCTCGGGCAGGGAGGTGGAATCCACCGCGAAGCCGTGGTTCTGGCTGGTGATCTCGACCTTGCCGGTGGTCAGATCCTGCACCGGCTGGTTCGCGCCGCGATGGCCGCGGTCGAGCTTGTAGGTCTTGGCACCCAGCGCCAGCGCCAGGAGCTGATGGCCGAGGCAGATGCCGAAGACCGGGATCTTCGCCTCCAGCACGCCCTGGATGGCGGTCACGGCATAGACGCCGGTCGCCGCCGGGTCGCCGGGGCCGTTGGAGAGGAAGACGCCGTCCGGCTTCTCGCGCAGGATGTCCTCGGCGGTCGCGGTCGCGGGCAGCACCGTCACGGCGCAGCCGGCATCGGCGAGGCAGCGGAGGATGTTGCGCTTGGCGCCGTAGTCGATCGCCACCACGCGATGCGTCGGCGCGGTCTGCTTGCCGAAGCCCTTGCCCCAGGACCAGAGGGTCTCGTCCCACTTATAGGCCTGGCGCGTGGTGACTTCCCGGGCGAGGTCCATGCCCTTGAGGCCCGGCCAGGCCTTGGCCTGGGCGACCAGCGCCGCGATGTCGAAGCGGCCATCGGCGGGGAAGCTCAGCACGCCGTTGGGCGCGCCGCCGTCACGGATGCGGGCGGTGAGCGCGCGGGTGTCCACGCCCGAGATGCCGGGGATGTTGTGGCGCTTCAGCCATTCCTGGAAATGCAGGGTGTTGCGGTAGCTGGCCGGCTCGGTGACGTCCTGCTTCACGATGAGGCCGCGGGCGACGGGGGTCGTCGCCTCCATGTCCTCGACATTGGTGCCGACGTTGCCGATATGGGGGAAGGTGAAGTTGATGATCTGCCCGGCATAGGACGGATCGGTCAGCGTCTCCTGATAGCCGGTCAGTCCCGTGTTGAAGCAGATCTCGGCGACGTTGGTGCCGTGCGCGCCGAAGCCGAGGCCCCAGAAGACGGCGCCGTCGTCGAGCACGAGGCAGGCGGTGGCGCCTTCGGGCGGGAGGTTCGGCATGGTCGGATCCTGCGAAGGGGCGGGCGCGCTGGCGGGCTGCCCGGTGAGGTCTGAGAGGGAGAGGCCGGTGGCGGCCAGGATAATGGGCCAGTGCTTGGCCGGAATGGTCCGGGACTGACGCCACTTGCGAATGGCCTCGGTGCCGACCTTGAGCTGGCCGGCCGCGGCCTCGGCCCCACCCAGGAGGGCGAGGATGTCTTCCACGCTGCGCATGGGCTAGACTATGTGGGAAATCTTTTCCCAGTTCAAGCGAAGAGTCCGCCTGCTGGGAATTTCGCTACAGAATCATGATTTATATAGGGAATTCGACGATGGACCTCCGGAGCCGTTTCACCGCCGAGCTCAAGACCGCCATGCTGGCCCGTGACGCCGCGACCACCGGCACGCTGCGCATGATCACCGCCAAGCTGAAGGACACCGACATCGCGGCCCGTCCGGGCCCGCCGATCGAGGATCCCGCCATCATCGCCATGCTGCGCGGCATGGCGAAGTCGCGCCGGGAGTCGGTGGAGATGTACCGCCAGGGCGGCCGCGAGGAACTCGCGGCCAAGGAGGAGGCCGAGATCGTCGTGATCGAGGGCTTCCTGCCGGCCCAGATGGACGAAGGCGCGCTTCAGGCGGCCGTGGCCGAGGCCGTGGCCGAGACGGGCGCCACCTCCATCAAGGAGATGGGCAAGGTGATGGCCGCGCTGAAGGCGAAGCACGCCGCCAGCCTCGACATGGCCAAGGCGGGCCCGGCCGTGAAGGCCGCATTGGGCAGCTGAGGCGCCGTCCGGGGACCGGAATGAAAAACGGCCCGGCCTTTTGAGGGGCGGGCCGTTTTCCATGGGTGGGATTTCGCCGACTGGGCGGCTCCGCCGCGGGTCGCCGGACCTACTGGATGTTCGGCAGGTCCTCGGCGAGCACGGTGATGGTGACGTGGTAGGCGACCTCGCCATCCTCGGCGTCACGATCGACCGTGCCGATCGTCTCGGCCCCCGCGAGGAGCTCGATCGGGCCGTTGCGGGTCTGCGCCGCGCGGATCATGAGGCTGGGGCTGCCGAGCAGCTTGCGGAGGTGCGCCTGGACGGCCTGGATTTCAGCGGGCTTCATGCCGGCCGCTTAGCCCCCTCGACGCCGCTTGGCAATCGAATCGATGGGCGTGGCGTCCCGATCGGGCGCAACCTTTTCGCCCAGCGGGAATTCCCTGACCGAACGCCTCTTGGGAGATAAGTGATGATCCGTTTCCGCGTCTCGACGAGCCTGTCGCTCCTCGCCGCCCTACTCCTCGTTTCCGCCTGCAGCCCGAGCCTGAGCCTCGGCTCGGCCCCCTCGCAGGATCGTGTCGTCGCGGCCTCCGGTCCCGCGCCGACGCGCTGATCGGGGCCACTGATCAAACCCGGGCGAGAATGGGTCGGCAGGCGCCCTGCAGGCGCGCCACCTGCCGCATGACGTCGCCCGAGAGCAGAACGCCCTCGGAGACGACGGGGAAGCCCGCCACGGCGAGCTTCTCCGCCGTCCAGGCATTGCAGGTATGGTCCAGGCTGTAGCCCCGGGCGGCCTCGTAGAAATCGCTTCCGCGGATCTGGCTGACATGGACGGGATGCCCGCCGGCATCGAGCCGGAAGCTGTCCCATAGCGACTCCGTCAGCCGGCGCAGGCCTTCGTCGTCGAGCGGCAGCGTGAGCACCGTGGCCGCCATCGCTTCCTCCGGCGGCACGGACAGCGCGGTGACCTGCATGATGCCGGGCCCGGCGAAGGGGCCCGCCAGCCATTCCGCCAGCCCGCGCGCGGGCGTGATCATGAAGTTGCGCTTGCCGAAGCCGAACATCAGCGTGGTCGCGCCGCGATAGGTGGCGGCAAAGCTGCCCATGGCTTCCGCCGGCACCGCGATCTCGGTGTGCCAGGAGCGCGAGACGACCCGGATGCGGTTCTCACCCGTGGGGCATCCGTGCGGGGGAGGCAGGGTGGCGCAGCCGGCGAGGCCGGCCGCGCCCGCGAGGAGGGCGCGGCGGGGAAGCTGGCTCAATAGTATTTCAGCTCCTGCGCCTTTCCGCCGAAGATGCGCCAGATGATGAAGGTGTAGATGCCGATCATCGGCAGCACCGCCGCCGCGCCGATGAGGATGACGATCAGCGATTCCGGGGCGCTCGCCGCCTCGAAGATGGTGAGGCGATCCGGCACCACATAGGGCCAGAAGCTGTAGGCCAGCCCCTGGAAGCAGAGCACGAAGATCGTCGCGGTCGCCACGAAGGGCACCCAGTCGAGCGAGGTGTCGCTGCGCGGGAAGCGGCGCAGGAAGATGTGCAGCAGCAGGAAGAGCGCGCCGCTCGCCAGCGGGATGGGCGCCAGCCCCATGATCTGCGGC
This sequence comes from Roseococcus sp., assembly GCF_965227005.1. NCBI lineage: Bacteria > Pseudomonadati > Pseudomonadota > Alphaproteobacteria > Acetobacterales > Roseomonadaceae > Roseococcus > Roseococcus sp. The sequence goes on along the minus strand of NZ_CBDDFJ010000020.1, from coordinate 94,848 downwards.
AGGCCGAACCAGCGCTCGAAGATGCGCTGGCTCACCAGGGGGGTGGCGGCGCTCACCACGATCACGCCGATCCAGGTGGCGTAGAGGGCACGCCGCGCCAGCCGCGCCGCCATGTCCTGCAGGTCGTGCTCGCAGCGCCAGACGAGCCAGCAGGCGCCGACGAGCGCATATCCGGCCACGACGAAGGCGCCGGTCAGCATGGCGAAGAGGAAGGGGCCCCAGCCCTCGGCGAAGCCCAGGATGTAGGAGCCGAGCATCCAGCCCTGGCAGAAGGCCGCGACGATCGAGCCCGCCTGGAAGGCGAAGTCCCAGCGCGGCTTCTGCGCCGGGGGGGCCTTGGCGCGGAACTCGAAGGCGACGCCGCGGATGATCAGGCCGAACAGCATCAGCATCACGGGGATGTAGAGCGCGGTCAGCACCAGCCCGTGCGCCTTGGGGAAGGCCGTCAGCAGGATGCCCACGCCCAGCACCAGCCAGGTCTCGTTGGCGTCCCAGAAGGGGCCGATGCTGGCGATCATGCGATCGCGGGTGGCCTCGTCGGAGGTGCTGCGCAGCCAGATGCCGACGCCGAGGTCGGCGCCGTCGAGGATGGCATAGGCCAGCATGGAGATGGCCATCAGCGCCGCGAAGGTGATGGGCAGCCAGGCGCCATCGGGAAGGGTGTCCATGATCGTCACTCCGCCGGCGCGGGGTTGAGGGGATCCCGGTTGCCCGTCTCCTCGGGTTCCGGCGCGTCAGGGCGCCGGGCGAGGTACATGAGGGTCAGGACATAGGCGAGCAGCAGCCCCGCATAGAGCAGGACATACAGCACCAGCGAGGTTCCGATCGTGGTCGCGGGGAGGGGGCCGGCCGCCTCGCCCGTGCGCAGGATGCCGGTGACGAGCCAGGGCTGGCGGCCGATCTCGGTCGTGTACCAGCCGGCCAGCGTCGCCACCCAGCCCGAGAAGGTCATGGGGATCAGCGCCCGCGCCAGCCAGGTCGTGACGCCCCGCCGGCGCAGCACCCAGGCGCCCCACCAGGAGACCAACAGCATCAGCACGCCCACGCCGACCATGATGCGGAAGGCGAAGAAGACGGGCGCGACGGGCGGATGGTTGCCGATGAACTCGTTGAGCCCGCGGATCTCCCCATCGGAGGAATGGGTCAGGATCCAGCTCGCCAGATAGGGGATCACGATCTCGAAGCGGTTGCTGCGCGTCGCCTCGTCGGGGATGGCGAAGAGACGCAGCCCGGCGCCGCGCTCGGTCTCCCAGACGCCCTCCATCGCCGCGACCTTCTGCGGCTGGTGGTGCAGCGTGTTCAACCCGTGCTGGTCGCCGGCGAAGATCTGGATGGGGATGAGGATCGCCGCCAGGATCACGCCGGTCTTCAGCGCGCGCTCCACGCCGGCGGCGCGGTCGCCGCGCAGCCAGCGCCAGGCGGAAAGCCCCGCCACCAGGAAGGCGACGGTGAGGCCGGAGGCCAGCAGCATGTGCGACAGGCGATAGGGCATGGAGGGGTTGAAGACGATGGCCACCCAATCCGTCGCATGCGCGACGCCGTCGCGGAGCTCGAAGCCGGCGGGGGTCTGCATCCAGGAGTTCAGCGCCAGGATCCAGAAGGCGGACAGGGTGGTGGCGCCCGCCACCATCACCGTCGCCAGGGTATGCGCCCAGTTCGGCACGCGCCCGTAGCCGAAGAGCATGACGGCGAGGAAGGACGCCTCGAGGAAGAAGGCGGTGAGGACCTCATAGGCCAGCAGCGGCCCCGCGATATTACCCACGCGCTCCATGTAGCCGGGCCAGTTGGTGCCGAACTGGAAGCTCATGGTGACGCCCGAGACCACGCCCAGGGCGAAGGACAGGGCGAAGACCTTCACCCAGAACTTGTAGGCGTCCATCCAGGCCGCGTCCTTGGTCCGGTCGAAGCGCAGCTTGAAGAAGAGCAGCACCCAGCCGAGCGCGATGGTCACGGTTGGGAAAAGGATATGGAACGAGATATTGGCCGCGAACTGCATGCGGGCGAGCACGATTGGGTCCATCGGTCAGGCGTCCTTCTTCTCGGCCGTCTTTTTGCGGCGGCCCTTGCCGGTGACGATCTGCTGGAAGCGGTCGGTGGCCTCCAGGACCTTGGCGACGCGACCGCCCATCTTCAGCAAGGCGATGAGCCGTTCGTCGGGGAGACCTTGCACGTCGTTGGCCCAGCCCGTCAGCAGGGAAATGACGTCGTGCAGGCTGTGCATGCGGGCCTGGGCATGGCGTTCGGCTTCTGTGGACGGCTTTTGCATGAGCACGTCGCGCAGGAGGGACAGCGTGGGGTCGATTTCCCGCTTGCGGCGCTCCTCGGCGAGGATGCGCACGATCTGCCAGACATCCTCGGGCGTGGAGAAATGCTCGCGCCGGTCGCCGGGGAGGTGCTGGAGCCGCACGAGGCGCCAGGTCTCGAGCTCCTTGAGGCCCATGGAGACGTTGGAGCGGGAGAAGCCGAGGGAGGCGACGATCTCGTCGGCGTTGAGCGGGCGCTGGGAGAGGAAGAGGAGGGCGTAGATCTGGCCGACGGTGCGGTTGATGCCCCATCGCGAGCCCATCTCGCCGAAATGGAGGACGAAGGCGGCGGTGGCGGGCGGGAGATCCATAACGAACAGTATGTTCAGGAATTTCTGAAAACTCAAGACGGCTGACGTCGCCTGGCGTGGCGCAGATGATTCGCGCGGGCGGGTCGGATTCGGGCGGGCGCCGGGCTATATCGAAGGCAGAGCCATGTCCCTCCCTCCCAATTTCCTCGACGAGCTGCGCGTCCGCACGCCCATGGCGAGCCTCGTCGGCCGGCGCGTGCGGCTGTCCAAGTCCGGCCGCAACTGGAAGGGCCTCTGCCCCTTCCACAACGAGAAGTCGCCCTCCTTCTACGTCTACGAGGACAGTTTCCACTGCTTCGGCTGCGGCGCGCATGGCGATGCCTTCGCCTTTGTGATGCGCGCCGAGGGCGGCGGCTTCATGGACGCCGTCGAGCGGCTGGCCGGCGAGGCCGGGCTCGATGTCCCCAAGCCCACCCCCGAGGCCGCCGCCCGCGACCGGCGCGCGCGCGACCTCCATGGGGTGCTCCAGGCGGCCGAGGCCGCCTATGCCCGCCGGCTGCGCATGCCCGAGGGCGCCGAGGCGCTGGCCTATCTCCGCGGCCGCGGCCTGACCGAGGAGACCATCGCGAAATTCGGCCTCGGCTGGTCCGGCGCGGGGCGCGGCGCCCTGGGCGCCGAGTTGCGCGAGGAGGGCATCCAGCCACAGCAGCTCCTGGAAGCCGGCCTGCTGCAGGAGCGCGAGGAGGGCCGCACGGTCGATCTCTTCTTCAACCGGGTCATGTTCCCCATTCGCGACCGGCGCGGGCGCAGCGTCAGCTTCGGCGGCCGCATCCTTGGCGACGGTCAGCCGAAATACGTGAACGGGCCGGAGACGGCCCTCTTCTCCAAGCGGCGCAACCTTTATGGACTGGACCTGGCGCGCGAGGGCGTCTTCCGCGGCGCCAAGCTGATCGTTTCCGAAGGCTATATGGACGTGATCGCCCTGCACCAGGCGGGCTTCACGGGCGCGGTCGCCCCGCTGGGCACCGCGCTGACCGAGGATCAGATGAAGGCCCTGTGGCAGGTGAGCCCCGAGCCGGTCCTCTGCTTCGACGGCGATGCCGCCGGCACCCGCGCCGCCGCCCGCGCGGCGGAGCTGGCCCTCCCCATGATCTCGCCCGAGCAGACCCTGCGCTTCGTGACGCTGCCCGTCGGCGAGGACCCGGACACGCTGATCCGCAAGGGCGGCCCGCGCGCCTTCCAATCCGCGCTCGACGCCGCCCAGCCGCTCTCCGAGGCGCTGTTCGGGCTGATCGTCGGCGGCAAGGTGCCCGCGACGCCCGAGGGCCGGGCGGCCTTGCGCAACCGTCTCTCCGCCGCGGCCCAGACCATTCCCGACAAGGCGCTGGCCGCCGAATTCCGCCGTTCCCTGCTCGATCGTTTCTTCGGCCTCACCAAGCGTCCGGGGATGCGGGCCACCCCGCGCCACCCCCGCCCGGTCCCCGACCAGGGCGTCGTGCGGGCCGAAAGGGCGCGGATCGTGCTGGCCATTTGCCTTCATCACCCGGAGCTTCTGCACGATGTGGAGGAGTCCCTCTCCCTGATCGATCTGCCGGAAGGGCCGCTCCAACAGGTGAGGAATGCGCTATTGGCCTGGGTTCCGGAGGGTTCACGCCTTGACTCCAAGGAGTTGATCGCCCACCTCGCCAGCAGCGGGGCCGCATCAGCCAGCCAATGGGTCTTGAAGGCGCCTGACCTGCCCCACGAGGCAGGGGCAGGGGGCCAACCCAAGGAGGCGCTCGATGCGTTCTGGCAGTTCTTTGGTTTCCTGCGGGGCGAGGCGGATCTGGCCGAGGATGCTCGGGCGGCACAAGCGGCTTATGCTGCGGCGTTGGATGACGTCGCGGCCCAGACCCGTTTGATCCGCCTGACCGAGGCCCTGAGTGCGCTTCGGCGTGGCGAGGCTGAGGCCGAGCCAGACGAGATGTTTTAGTATAGCGTGGGGGGTTCTCCCCAAGAGTAAGACTTTAGTGGCGATGGAGCAGCGGATGGCGAGCAAGACGGCGAATGGCGGCGAGACGGCCGAGGCCCGCGAGGAAGCGGTCGAGGGCGTGCTGCTCGACATCACCTCCGCTGCCGTCAAGAAGCTCATCGCCCGGGGCAAGGAGCGCGGCTACGTCACCTATGACGAAGTCAACGCCGCCATGCCCCAGGAGACGGTGAGCTCGGAATTCATCGAGGACACGCTGTCCTCCCTCTCGGAAGCCGGCATCAACGTCGTCGAGGCCGAGGAGGGCGAGGAGAGCGAGACCAAGACCCCCAAGGCCGAGGGCGAGGGGAGCGAGGAGAAGGAAGAGGAAGAGTCGGGCGGCAACGTCGACGAGGAAAGCCTCGGCCGCACCGACGACCCCGTCCGCATGTACCTGCGCGAGATGGGCAGCGTCGAGCTGCTCTCCCGCGAGGGCGAGATCGCGATCGCCAAGCGCATCGAGGCCGGCCGCGACATGATGATCGGCGGTCTCTGCGAGAGCCCGCTCACCTTCAAGGCCATCGTCGCCTGGCATGACGCGGTCCGCGAGGGGCGCATGCTCCTGCGCGACGTGATCGACCTCGAGGCCACGAACAACGCCGACAATCCCGACGGCACGCCGCCGGAGCCCGAGGAGTTCGAGGAAGGCGAGGAGGGCGAGAACGTCGGCCTGTCGCTCTCGGCCCTGGAAGAGAAGCTGAAGCCGGAGGTTCTCGCGAACTTCGAGGCCATTCAGACCGTCCTCACCAAGCTGACCAAGCTCTCCTCGAAGCGGATGGACCTCTACACCTCCGGCGAGGAGCTGATCGGCCGCTCGGAGAAGACCTACGAGAAGTCCCGCTCCGAGCTGGTTCTGCTCGTCGAGAAGGTGCATCTCCACAACAACCGCATCGAGGAGCTGGTCGAGCAGCTCAAGCTGCTGAACCGCAAGCTGAACACGCTTGACGGCCAGGTGCTTCGCATGGCGCTGGGCCAGAAGGTCCGCCGCGAGGACTTCCTGGAGCATTGGATCGGCTCCGAGCTCGATCCGGGCTTCATCGACCGCGTGTCCAAGCTGAAGGGCAAGGCCTGGCCGGCCTTCGTGCTCAAGGCCCGCGACGACCTGGAACTGGTGCGCGTCGAGATCGGCGCCATCGCCGCCGCGACGGGCCTGCCGGTCGCCGAGTTCCGCCGAGTCTACAAGACGGTCTCCGCCGGCGAGCGGGACATGAACCAGGCGAAGAAGGAGATGATCGAGGCGAACCTTCGCCTCGTGATCTCCATCGCCAAGAAGTACACGAACCGCGGCCTGCAGTTCCTGGATCTCATCCAGGAGGGCAATATCGGCCTGATGAAGGCCGTGGATAAGTTCGAGTACCGCCGCGGCTACAAGTTCTCGACCTATGCGACCTGGTGGATCCGGCAGGCGATCACCCGCTCGATCGCCGACCAGGCGCGGACCATCCGCATCCCGGTCCACATGATCGAGACGATCAACAAGCTGGTCCGCACCTCGCGCCAGATGCTGCACGAAATTGGCCGCGAGCCGCAGCCCGAGGAACTCGCCGAGAAGCTTGGCATGCCGCTGGAGAAGGTCCGCAAGGTCCTGAAGATCGCCAAGGAGCCGATCTCCCTCGAAACGCCCATCGGCGACGAGGAAGACAGCCACCTCGGCGACTTCATCGAGGACAAGGCGGCGATCATCCCGCTCGATGCCGCGATCCAGTCCAATCTGCGCGAGGCGACGACCCGCGTGCTCGGCTCGCTCACGCCGCGTGAGGAGCGCGTGCTTCGCATGCGCTTCGGCATCGGCATGAACACCGACCACACGCTGGAAGAGGTCGGCCAGCAGTTCAACGTGACGCGCGAGCGCATCCGCCAGATCGAGGCCAAGGCGCTGCGCAAGCTCAAGCACCCCAGCCGCTCCCGCAAGCTCCGCAGCTTCCTGGAAACATGATCCGTCTCGTCGAGCCCACCACCCGGATCGCGGTGGACGTCACTTTCCTGCGCATGGACGAGGCCCCCACCCGGCGGGCCCCGGCCTTGCCGCCGGGCCATGTGGTGGAGCGGCTCTTCCCTCGCTGCAACGTGGCGCATTACCGGCAGCTCTATGCGGCGGTCGGCCATGAATATGTCTGGTGGTTGCGCCGGACGATCAGCGACGGCGAGCTCGATTCCATCCTGCGGGACCGCGCGATCAGCATCAGCGTGCTGCGCGACGCGGAGGGGGAGCTGGGCTTCTACGAGTTGGACCGCCGCAGCTGGCCGGTGATCAACCTCGCCTATTTCGGGCTGATGGGGCGGGGGATCGGTCAGGGCGTCGGCATGGCCTTCCTGCACCATGCCATCGACACGGCCTGGTCTGAGGGCTGCTCGGCTCTGACGGTGAACACCTGCACGGCGGACCATCCGCGCGCCTTGCCCAATTATATCAAGGCCGGTTTCGAGAAGATCCGCACGGTGCGCGAGGAATGGCCGGTGCCCAACCGGCTGGGGCTGCCGATCCCGGAGCGTCTCAGGATCCAGCGGGCTTAAGCTCGGCTGCGAGCGTCAGCTCATCAGCCATCCGAGCAAGACGATTCCACCGATCAACAGGCCGACCGCACGGGCCACCACCCAGAATTCGCCTTCGATCGAGCCCTCTTCGGGTTTGCTCGAACGGATGATGCGCGTCCGCCGCGTGCTGGGGATCATCGCCGGTGAGGCGGGGCGGGGCTGAGGCATGACGGTCGAAACTCCGAGAAGGGGGAGAAGCCCTTCATTCGCTGATCAGACGACGGCCCGACCAACGATGACAACCTAAGTAGATTACCATAGGTTGCATGTCTAGGAAGATTTCTCCTTTAACGTGCGTTCCTTCGCATGGTTTTCAGCCCCCCGCACGAGCGATGGTCATCATCACGTAGCTGACGATGGCGATCCCTCCCAGAATGAGCAGCAGGGCCCGCACCACCATCCAGCCTTCCCCCCGTCCCTCGGACCTTGCGGTGGTCAGGATCCCAAGGTCTTGCGGGTCGTGGTCCTGGGCGGTGCGACAGGCATTTCCGTCGAGCATTCTGCCCTCCCATGGCTCGGCGCCAGCCGGCGCGTCTGAGGGGACAACCCCGGGGCGGAGGGAAGGTTGTCGGGAGGGGCGTGCTTTGCAGTATTCGCGCAGGAATTCCCATGCGCCCGGCAGGACTTGAACCCGCAACCAAGCCGTTATGAGCGGCCCGCTCTAACCAGTTGAGCTACGGGCGCAAAGGGATTGTCGCTTTTGGGGCGATCCAGGCGCCGCGGCAAGACGCCGCGCCTGGATCGCCCCGAAAATCAGCCCGCCTTCTTGGCGCGCTCGATGGCCTGAAGGATCAGCTCCTTGGCCTCGTCGGCCCCGCCCCAGCCGAGGACCTTGACCCACTTGCCGGGCTCGAGATCCTTGTAGTGCTCGAAGAAGTGGCGGATCTGGTCGAGGGTGATCTGCGGCAGGTCCGTGATCGTGTGCACGTCCACATAGCGCTTGGTCAGCTTGGGCGAGGGGACCGCGATGATCTTCTCGTCGCCGCCGCCGTCATCCTCCATCTTCAGCACGCCCACGGGACGCACGTTGATGACCGCGCCGGGCGCGATGGGGCGGGTATTGGCCACCAGCACGTCGATCGGGTCGCCGTCATCGCTCAGCGTGTGCGGCACGAAGCCGTAATTGCCGGGGTAGCGCATGGGCGTGTGCAGGAAGCGGTCGACGAAGAGGGCGCCGGCCTCCTTGTTCATTTCGTACTTGATGGGCTCGCCGCCGATCCCGACTTCGATGATGACATTCAGGTCTTCCGGCGGATTCTTGCCGATGGGGATGGCGTCGAGATTCATCTGAGGCTCCGGGTGGGCGGATTACGAACTGGCGCAGGACAAACCACAAAAACGTTCCGTGTGCGAGGGCAGCAGCGGGTTGCCGCGCTTGTTGCGCCGCGTCGCGGGCACGGCCTAACCTCGAAGGAATCGCCGCGATAAGGCGGCGGACTTACAGGAAAAGGGAAAGTCTAGGTGATCACAGTCACGTTATTGCTTGTGATCCTGCTGGGGGCGACGTCGCTCGCCTATGGCTGGATCACGACCAAGGAAATCATGGCCAAGCCGGCCGGCAATGCCCGCATGCAGGAGATTGCCCAGGCCATCCAGGAGGGCGCGTCCGCCTATCTGAAGCGCCAGTACATGACCATCGGCGCGGTGGGCGCGGTCCTCTTCATTCTCGTCTATGTCTTCCTGGGCGGGACGGTCGCGGTGGGCTTCCTCATCGGCGCGGTGCTGTCGGGCCTGGCGGGCTTCATCGGCATGAACGTCTCGGTCCGGGCCAATGTCCGCACCGCCGAGGCCAGCACCCATGGCCTGGCCGCGGGGCTGGACCTCGCCTTCAAGTCGGGCGCCATCACGGGCATGCTGGTCGCCGGCCTCGCGCTGCTGGGTGTGGCCATCTATTTCTTCGTGCTGGTCGTGATCAGCGGCCATGCGGTGAATGACCGCGTCGTGATCGACAGCCTCGTGGCGCTGGGCTTCGGCGCCTCCCTCATCTCGATCTTCGCCCGCCTCGGCGGCGGTATCTTCACCAAGGGCGCCGATGTCGGCGGCGACATGGTCGGCAAGGTCGAGGCCGGAATTCCCGAGGACGACCCCCGCAACCCCGCCACCATCGCCGACAACGTGGGCGACAATGTCGGCGATTGCGCCGGCATGGCGGCCGACCTCTTCGAGACCTATGCCGTCACCGCCGTCGCCACCATGGTCCTGGCCGCGATCAGCTTCACCGAGGCGGGCCGCGTTAATGCGATGCTCTTCCCCCTGGCGATCGGCGCCGTCTGCGTCCTGACCTCCATCGTCGGCACCTATTTCGTGAAGCTGCCGGCCAGCCAGTCGATCATGGGCGCGATGTATCGCGGGCTGATCGTTACGGGCGTTCTGAGCCTCGTGGCACTTCTGCCACTGTCCTATATCTTCTTTGGCACAGGTGCGGTCTCGGCGGGGGGGCATACCTTCGGCGCCATCCACCTGTTCCTCTGCGGGGCGGTCGGACTCGGCGTGACGGCGGCGATCGTCATCATCACCGAATACTACACGGGCACCCAGTTCCGCCCGGTGCAGAGCATCGCGGAATCCTCGCAGACCGGCCACGGCACCAATGTGATCCGCGGCCTGGCCGTCAGCATGGAGAGCACGGCCATTCCCGCGCTCATCATCATCGCGGGCGTGATCTGCTCCTTCAGCCTCGCGGGCCTCTACGGCATCGCGATCGCGACGACGACCATGCTGGCCCTGGCCGGGATGATCGTGGCGCTCGATGCCTTCGGTCCGGTGACGGACAATGCGGGCGGCATCGCGGAAATGGCGGGCCTGCCGCCGGAAACCCGCGTCATCACCGACGCGCTGGACGCCGTGGGCAACACGACCAAGGCGGTGACCAAGGGCTATGCGATCGGCTCGGCGGGCCTCGGTGCGCTGGTGCTCTTCGCGGCCTATACGCAGGACCTGAACCACTTCATCGCCAATCCGACGCTCTATCCGTACTTCGCGGGCATCGGGGTCGTCGATTTCTCCCTGGCCAATCCCTATGTCGTGGTCGGGCTGCTCTTCGGCGGGCTGCTGCCCTATCTCTTCGGCGGCATGGCCATGACGGCGGTGGGCCGCGCGGCCCAGGCCGTGGTGGAGGAGGTCCGGCGCCAGTTCCGCGAGAAGCCGGGCATCATGCAGGGCACCGACAAGCCCGATTACGGGCGCGCGGTGGACATGCTGACCAAGGCGGCGATCAAGGAGATGATCATCCCCTCGCTGCTGCCGGTGCTCAGCCCGATCGTCTGGTACTTCCTGATCTATGCCATCGCCGGCAAGGCCTCGGCCTTCGCGGCGCTGGGGGCGATGCTGCTGGGCGTGATCGTGAACGGCTTCTTCGTGGCCGTCTCGATGACGACGGGCGGCGGCGCCTGGGACAACGCCAAGAAGTACATCGAGGAGGGCCATTACGGCGGCAAGGGCAGCGACGCCCACAAGGCCGCCGTGACCGGCGACACGGTGGGCGACCCCTACAAGGACACGGCGGGCCCCGCCGTGAACCCGATGATCAAGATCACCAACATCGTCGCGCTGCTGCTGCTGGCCATCCTGGCGCATTGATCCAGGCTGGATCGGGCCGGCCGGGGCAACCCGGCCGGCCTTTTTCATGATCCGCCGCCGCATACGAAAAAGGGGCCGCCGGTTTCCCGGCGGCCCCCTTCGTTTCGGCTTGCGCGATCAGCGCAGGACGATTTCCACGCGACGGTTCTGCGGCTCGCGCACGCCCATCGCCGTCGGGACCAGCGGACGATCGAAGCCGAAGCCCTGGACCGAGATCTGGTCGCGGGCAACGCCGTGACGAACCAGCTCGCCGGCCACCGCCTCGCCGCGACGCACGGACAGGCGCTGGTTGTAGACGGCCGTACCGGTGCGGTCGGCGTGGCCGGCCACCTCGATGCGGGTCGAGCCCACCGTGCGCGCGTTCTGGGCGGCATCGGTGATGATCTGGCGGGCACGATCCGTCAGGTCCGCGCGATCCCAGTCGAAGAAGACCAGGTAGGTGCGGGCCGGAGCGGGCTGTCCGACGGCGGCGACGGGCGCCGGCGGCGGCGGGGGCGCAGGCTGGTTGAAGGCGTAGCGGAGACCCACGAGGACCGAGTGGTTCTCGTTGGCGCTGCGCAGCTGGCCACCGGCCACGCCGACGTTGTTCCTGTTCACCGCGCGGGTGTTCATGTCGCTCATATCGGTCGCGAAGTAGCGATACTCGGCCGTCACCGCGAGGCCGGGAACGGCCGCGATCGGGAAGGCCGCGCCACCGATGGCCTGGTAGGCGAAGCCGCCTTCAATGCCGCTCGACAGGATCGGGCCGCGCGGGCTGTTGCTGCTCAGGCCGTCCCACTGGCGCCAGGCGTAACCCACGCCACCACCAATATAGGGGACAACCCAGGGAGCGCCGGGGATGCGGAAGTCATAGAGGACGTTGGCCATCGCGCCGTAGGTGCGCTGGATGCCGCCCGCACGGTTGCCCAGGCCCGCGCCGTTGAAGCCGCTGACCTTGTCGATGTCGTTCTGCCGGAAGTTGCCTTCCACCTCGACGCGCAGGCCGTTGCCGAAGCCCCAGCCGGCGGAGATGACGCCGGTATAGCCGGGCTCGAAGATCGCACGGCCGCGGCCGCCGATACCGTTGTTGCGCAGGCCCTGAGCCAGGGTGGCGTCACTGCGGAGCGCGCTGTTCTCGATCAGATTCACGCCGGCGCCGGCACCGATATACACGCCGCTGACGGTCTGCTGCGGGGCGAGGCGGAACTGGTCCACGAAGCTCTGCGCCTGGGCGAAGGCGGGCAGGGCCATCAGGGAGGCGCCGGCCAGTAGGGAAGTCTTGAAGGGTGACATGTTATTCTCTCCGGAAACGCGGGTGGTCGAGCGTCTCAACCTCCATATAGGGTCACAGTTTCCGGGTTTCCGGAAACTCGCATGCGACGTGATATTTCTGTCACGCCATCGTCGTAAGGTTGGCGGCGAAGTTCATCCTTGCCGTGGAGGGGCGCCAGCCGGTAGCAGGTGGCCGATGCGCGCCTTTCTCGCCCTCATCACCCTTCTTCTTCTGTCGGCCGGCCCCGCCCTCGCCCTGGAGTCCGCGCCGGTCCGTTCCCCTCGCGCGACGGTGACCCTGGTTTCGGAGGCGGCGGCCATCGCGCCGGGCCAGCCCTTCCGGCTTGCCCTGCGCCAGAAGATGGCCCCTGGCTGGCACACCTATTGGCGCAACCCCGGAGATGCCGGCCAGCCGCCGGAGCTGAGGCTGGAGCTGCCGGAGGGCTGGACGGCCGGCGAGCTGCAATTCCCCGCGCCGCACCGCATCCCCTTCGGACCGCTGGTGAATTTCGGATATGAGGACGAGGCCATCTTCCTCATGGAGGTCCGCCCGCCCGCGAACCTGGTCCCCGGCCAGACCCAGCGCATCGAGGCCAGCGCCGACTGGCTGATCTGCGAGCGGGTCTGCATCCCCGAGGAGGGGCGCTTCACCCTCGACATCCCGGTGGAGGCGAACGCGCGCCCCTCCGCGCCGCTTCTCTTCGCCGCCGCCGAGGCCGCCCTGCCGCGCGCCGCCGCCTTCACCGCCCGTATCGGCTTCGAGGGCATGCGGGGCGCGATCAGCCTCGAAGGGCCGGGTCTTTCGCCCGGCGCGCTGCGCGAGGCCTTCTTCTTCCCGCTGGAGCAGATGGTCGTCGAGAACGCCACGCCCCAGCCGCTGACCGCGCGCGAGGGCGGCTTCACCCTGGGCCTGACCCGTGCCTCCGGCCCCATGCCCGCGACCGCCGAGGGCGTCGTCGCCATCACCGACGCCGCCGGGGTGCGCGGCGCCTATTGGGTGAGCGCCGTCCCCGGCCCGATGCCGGGCACGGGGGCCGCCTTGGCACTTTGGCAGGCCTTGGTCTTCGCCGCGCTGGGCGGGCTGATCCTCAACCTCATGCCCTGCGTCTTCCCGATCCTGGCGATGAAGGCCATCGCGGTGGCCCGGCTCGCCGGCGCGGAGCGGAGCGTCGTTCGCGCCCATGCGGCGGCCTATACGGCGGGCGTCGTCCTGTCCTTCCTGGCGATCGGCGGGGCGATGCTGGGGTTGCGCGCGGCGGGCTCCCTGGCGGGCTGGGGCTTCCAGTTCACCTCACCCTTCTTCGTGGCGGGCATGGCCTGGCTGATGCTGGCGGTGGGGCTGAACCTTTCGGGCGTCTATGCGATCGGCGGGCCGGTCGGCGTCGGCTCGGGGCTGGCGGCCAAAGGCGGCCGGGCGGGGAGCTTCTTCGCCGGGGTGCTGGCGGTGCTGGTGGCCACGCCCTGCACGGCCCCCTTCATGGCGGCGGCGATCGGCGCGGCGCTGGCCATGCCGCCCCTGGAGACACTGGCGATCTTCGGGGCGATGGGCCTGGGCCTCGCGCTGCCCTATGCGCTGCTCGGCGTCTTTCCCAGCTTCGCGCGAGTCCTGCCGCGGCCGGGCGCCTGGATGGACCGGCTGAAGCAGTTTCTCGCTTTCCCGATGTACCTGGCGGCTGCCTGGCTGGTCTGGGTCGTCGCCCAGCAGGCGGGGCCGGACGGCACCCTGCTCGTCCTGGTCGGCGGCGTGTTGCTGGGCATGGCGGCCTGGGCGCTCGGCCTCGCGCAGCAAGGTTCCGCCCGGCGGTGGTTCATCGGCGGCGCGGCGCTGTCGCTGATCGCCGCGCTGGCCCTCCTGCCCCTGCTCAAATCCGGCACGGCGGGTGGCGCCGCCGCCTCGGCCCAGCTCGGCGAGCCCTGGAGCGCCCCCCGTCTCGACGCGCTGCGCGAGGAGGGCAGGCCCGTCTTCGTGAACCTGACCGCGGCCTGGTGTATCTCCTGCAAGGTGAATGAGCGTGTGGCGCTGGACACCGCCGCCGTGCGGGCCGCCTTCGCCGCCGGGGATGTGACCGTGCTCACCGGCGACTGGACCAATGGCGACCCGGCCATCACCGCCCTGCTCCGCGCCCAGGGCCGCGACGGGGTTCCGCTCTATCTGCTCTATCCAGCGGGCGGCGGCGCGCCGGCGATCCTGCCGCAGATCCTCACCGAGGGCATCATGCTGCGGGCCATCGCCGCGGCGACCTCGCGCGTCTAGCGGCGGCCCTCGCGGGCAGGTTTTCCTTTCCCGGAGTGGCGGGCCGCTTCGAGGGAGAGTGGCCGCTAAGTTCCTGTCACGGAAGGGCCTCCTGAATCACATTGCGGAGGCCCCGATCGGCACGATATGGATTGCTTCCCCTTCATCGAGGCGTAATACGATGGCCAAGCTGACCCGACGCGGCGCCCTGCTGGCCGCCGCCACCCTGCCCATGATGCCGGGCCTTGCCTCGACCACGCCTGCGATCGGCGCGCCGGCGCCCGACTTCGCCTTGCCGGACCAGGACGGCACGCTTCGCCGCCTTTCGGATTTCAGGGGGCGGGTGGTGGTGCTGGAATTCACCAATCACGACTGCCCCTATGTGCGGAAGCACTACAACAGCGGCAATATGCAGGGCCTTCAGCGCGAAGCGGCGTCCCGCAACATCGCCTGGCTCTCCGTCGCGGCCTCGCCGGTCGGCGAGCAGGGGCATGTCACGGGCCCGGAGGCCAAGGCGCTCACCGCCAGCCGCAATGCCGCTCCTCTGGCCGTGCTTCTCGATCATCGCAGCCAGGCCGCGCGCGCCTATGCCGCGACGACGACGCCGGGGATGTATGTGATCGATGCCGAGGGGCAACTGCGCTACATGGGCGCGATCGACAGCATCCGCTCGACCCGCGTCGAGGATGTGGCCCGTGCGGAGCCTTACCTGCGCGATGCCACGATCGCGGTCCGCGATGGCCGCCAGATCGCGCGCGCGGTGACGCCGCCCTATGGCTGCGCGATCAAGTATTCGGACGCCTGAGGCCGATCGCAAAAGCGCCCTCGGGCTGAAAATCGTCAGGCGCAGGTCGGCCGAGAAGAGCGCGCGGCAGGAATGGCGGGCGCGTCTGTGTTGCGCTGCGGCGGCGCTGTGGCCACATGACGCTTGGCCCATGCTTTCCCGCTTGGCCCTCAGGCGGTAGAAGCGCCGCAACCTTTCAGCTCCGAGGCTCCGCGCGCCATGCCCGCATACCAATACGTCTATGTCATGAAGGACCTCACCAAGTCCTATCCGGGTGGCCGCGAGGTCTTCAAGGGCATCACCCTGTCCTTCCTGCCCGACGTGAAGATCGGCGTGCTGGGCCCCAACGGCGCCGGCAAGTCCACCCTCATGAAGATCATGGCCGGCCTGGACCGGGACTATGGCGGCGAGGCCTGGGTCGCCGAGGGCGCGCGCGTCGGCTACCTGGCGCAGGAGCCGCAGCTCGACCCCACCAAGAACGTCGGCGAGAACGTCCGCGCGGCCTTCGCGACGCTGGAAGCGCAGCTGAAGCGCTTCAACGAGATCTCCGAGCGTTTCATGGAGGAGATGACCGAGGACGAGATGAACTCGCTCCTCGCCGAGCAGGGCGAACTGCAGGAGGCCATCGACGCCGCCGACGGCTGGGAGCTGGACCGCCGCGTGGACATCGCGCTGGACGCGCTGCGCTGCCCACCGGCGGAATCCTCGGTGGAGAACCTCTCGGGCGGCGAGCGGCGCCGCGTGGCGCTGTGCCGTCTGCTGCTGGAAAAGCCCGAGCTTCTGCTGCTCGATGAGCCGACCAACCACCTGGATGCCGAGAGCGTCTCCTGGCTCGAGCACACGCTGCGCGACTATCCGGGCGCCGTGCTGATCGTCACCCACGACCGCTACTTCCTCGACAACGTGACCAACTGGATCCTCGAGGTCGATCGCGGCCGCGGCTTCCCCTACCAGGGCAACTACTCCGCCTATCTGGAGCAGAAGCGTAAGCGCCTGGAGCAGGAGAATCGCGAGGACACCGCCCGCATCCGCACCCTGGCCGCCGAGCAGGAGTGGATCGGGCGCAGCCCCTCCGCCCGCCAAGCCAAGAGCAAGGCGCGTATCTCGCGCTACGAGGAGCTGCTGGAGGCGAGCCAGGATCGTGGCCTGGGCGAGGTCGAGATCCTCATCTCCCCGCCGCCGCGCCTGGGCAATATCGTCATCGAGGCCGAGGGGCTGCGCAAGGCCTATGGCAACCGCCTGCTGATCGACGACCTGACCTTCAAGCTGCCGCCGGGCGGCATCGTCGGCGTCATCGGGCCGAACGGCGCGGGCAAGACCACGCTGTTCCGCATGATCACCGGCAATGAGGAGCCGGATGCCGGCACGCTCAAGGTCGGCGATTCGGTTCGGCTGGGTTACGTCGATCAGTCGCGCGACAGCCTGGATGACACCAAGTCCGTCTGGCAGGAAATCTCCGGCGGCGACGACATGATCAACATCGGCAAGCGCAGCATCGCCTCGCGGGCCTATACCGCCGCCTTCAACTTCAAGGGCGGCGACCAGCAGAAGCGCGTGGGCGTGCTCTCGGGCGGTGAGCGCAATCGCGTGCATCTCGCGAAGATGCTGGCGGTTCCGCACAATGTCCTGCTGCTCGACGAACCGACCAACGACCTCGACGTCGACACGCTGCGCGCGCTTGAAGAGGCGCTGATGGAATTCGCCGGCTGCGTCGTGGTCATCAGCCATGATCGCTGGTTCCTCGACCGTCTCGCGACCCACATCCTCGCCTTCGAGGGCGACAGCCATGTCGAGTGGTTCGAGGGCAACTTCCAGGCCTACGAGGCCGACAAGAAGCGACGACTCGGCGCCAACGCGGACCAGCCCCATCGGATCAAGTACCGGCCCCTCGTTCGGTAACGCGGAGATGCCATTATGCATCGCAGTCTGCTGAGTTCGCCGCGGATCATCACGACCGCGCGGCTGTCCCTTCTGCCGCCAGGCCTGGAACAACTGCCGGATCTGATCCGCCTCAAGACCGACGAGACGGTGTTCGGCTATATGCTGCACGGCGCGCGTTCCATGGAGCGCGTGCGCGAGGAGCTCGAGGACGACATCGCCTTCTGGCAGGTGCGCGGCTATGGCACCTGGAGCGTCTTCCTGCGCGAAACCGGGGACTTCCTCGGGATCGCCGGGCTGATGGAACGCCCCGACGGGCGGGGCATCGCGGTGCGCTTCGCGCTCTGGCCGGCCTGCCGCGGCAAGGGCTATGCGCGGGAGGCGGCCAAGGCCGGGGTGGAATTCGGCCATGCGGCAGGGCTGCCGCGCATCATCGGCGTGGCGCGGGAGAGCAACCACCCCTCGCGCGCGGTGCTGATGGATATCGGCATGCGCGAGTGCGACGAGTTCGAGAATCGCGGCCATCGCATGCTGGTCTTCGAGAGCCTCGCTCCGGGCTGATTCAGCGCGCGAGGGCGATGGGCGCGGGCGCTTCCAAGGGCGGGGGCGCCGGTTGCGCCTCGGGCAGGCTCATGCCCCGTCGCTGAGCGTCGAATTCGGCGAGCAGCACCATGGTGTTGGTCCGCAGACGCCGCACGATGAAACCCCAATGTGCGGCATCCTCCATCCGGAAGGCGGCCAGCCCATCGAGATCCGCGTGGAGCCTGCGCATCGCGACCGTCGCCGGGCTGGCGGAGGCGTAGCCTTGCAGGCGCAGCCGTAGCCGCAGTGCCTGGGCGCGGAACAGCAAAGGCGGCCCTTCGCGCCGGAGCAGCGAAATCACCCGCGCGACGGTGTCGCAGGTGCCGGCCAGAAGCTCCGTCGGCCGTTCGCCTGGGGTGGCCAGCTGCTCGAAACGCAGGAGCACGCTGTCCAGGGCCTCCAGGCTCGCGACCATCGCCTGGAGCGCCTGGCATGTCCGCAGGACCAGGCCGAGAAGACGCGCCGCATCGGATTGCGCCATGTTGCTGGTGGCGGTTTGCAGCTCGGTGGAATGGGGCATGGGATCTTCCCGCTGTCGCCCGGCAGGCTGGATCGCCTCCTCAGGTGCCGCCCTTTTGCGGCCCCCTCTGAATGCGGTGGAATCTCTTAACGAAGCGTGAGCAAGGTCAGAAAATGGTCGCCAGCTCCGGGAGACGAGTGGGCTGGCTCGCGGCATCGAGGGCCTGGGCGCCGCAGGCGATCAGGTATTGGGCGAGCGCATCCATTTCGGCGGCGGGGCGCGTTGGGTCGTGGAAGGGATCATCCTCCGCGCTGCCCCCCGGCACCCAGATCACCGTCTCGTAGCGCGCCCGGGTGAGCAGGACTCGATAGGTGTTGCGGATGAACTCGATCTCTTCCGCGGCCTTCACCGTCTGCCAGCCCCGCCCGGCGAAGCTGCGGCAGCGCCAGTTCGCGCCCGCCCGGATCAGATCGCCGCCCCAGGCCAGGCCCACCGCATCCAGTTCGAGGCCCTGGCAGGCATATTCCGTCGCGCAGACCTCGAGCGCGTCGGAGGCCCGGATGTCGGGCCAGCGCTCCAGGAACCACGCCACGGGTTCCTCCGTTCCCATGAGCTGCGCGTCGAAACCCTCCGCCCGCAGCCGCCGCGCGCCGGAGGAGCGCACGAAGCCGGCGCGCCGCAGCCCCGGCGTCATGTCGCGCAAGGCGACCCGGGCGGCGTCGAGCGAGCGCGTCACGACATAGGGCACGCCGCCGGCCTCGGCGGAGATGCGCGCGGCCGCGGCGGCATCGCCCCGCAGCACCGCATCGACCCAGGATGCGCCCGCCGTCGTGCGGACGCTGCGGATGGGCACGGTGAGGTCCAGGGAATCGTCGAGGGTCAGCCAGGGCGCGGCCTCGTCGCTCAGGCGCTGAGCCGGCTCCGGGGCCTGCAAGCTGCGCGACGCCGCCACCGCCCGCCAGCCCGGCGTGGCCGCGATCACGCGGCCCCATTCGGCGAGTCCCGCCTCGCCCGTGTTGATTTCCTGGCCATTGCCGATGAGCGCGACGATGGCGGCGAAGCCCTCGTGGCGGCTCATGATGGCCAGGGCATGGGCGGGCTCGCTCATCGTCAGCACGCTCTTGCGGCGCTGCGTGTCGCGGCTGGCCTGCGCCGCGTTCCAGGCGCGCTGCGCTTCGTCGAAGACGATGATGCGTTCGGCCGGCGGGATCCGCGATCCCGCGTTGTCGGCCAGAAAGCGGTGCACGTTCTGCAGTGCCTGCGAGGTCTCGTGGCGTGCCTGGCGCAGCTTGCCGGAGCGCATGCGGCGTTCGGGGTCGTTGCTCGGGCCGAGGGCGAGGCTGATGCCCGCGCGGTCGCAGGCCAGGGCCTCCCGCAGGACGGCCACCAGGGGCGCATTGCCGGTGAGGAAGGCCGTTCCGTCCCGCCGCTCCTCGCCGAAGACGATGTTCAGGCCGCACAGGGTCTTGCCCGCCCCCGGCACGCCGGTCACGAAGATGACGACACGCTCCTGCCGTGACCGGGCGAGATCGAGCGCGCGCAGGATGGCGTCGGTGGTGACGCCCAGATTGGCGGTGTCGGCGCGAGCTTCGGCGATCTCGGCCACGCTGTTGCGCGAGAAGAGGCGCGCGGCCGCTTCGACGATCGTGGGCACGGGCTTATAGGCCGCCTCCAGCCATCTGCGGCCGATGAGCGGGCGCGCCGGCAGCGGCAGGGCCGCGTGCAGTTCTTCCAGCCGTTGGGCGAGATTGGCGGCATTCGCCTGCACGACGGGCGCGACGCCAGCGATGGGCAGGCCGAACTGAACGGGCGCGGTGCGAGCGGCTTCCGTCAGCACCAGCACCGGCAGGATGGGATAAGCACGGCTCTCCGCGTGGAAATCCCAGAGGTCCTGGGCATAATCCTCGACCTGGGCGAGGGCGGCACGGCTCACGCTGCCTTCGCCCACCTTGAACTCCAGCACGAAGATCGCGCGCTCGGTCAGCAGCACGGCGTCGATGCGCCGCTCCAGCCGCAGCATGTCGTATTCGAGGGCGACGGTGGCGCCGCGCCAGACGGGCGCTGCCAGCACCTGTTGCAGCAATGCGACCTCGGCCTCCCAGGCACGCAGCTGCGCCGGCTCGCCGCTCAGGCGTCGCGACATCTGCTGGGCCGCGAGGTCGGCCGCGATGCCGGCCGGCGGGCGTTGCAGAAGTTCAGGGACGCTCAGCGCCAACCAGGCTCTCATCCCGTTCTCCGCGGCCAGGTGGCGAGCATGACACTCGCCATCATCAGCGCGAAGCCCGCGACATGAACGACGCCGAAGCTCTCACCCAGGAAGAGCACCGCCGTCACCGCCGCGCTGGCCGGCAGGAAGGCCGTGAAGACGCCCGCGATTCCGGCTGGGACGCGCTTCAACCCGTTATACCAGAGCAGCAGGCACAGCACGCTCGCCGTCAGCGCGTGGAAGAGCAGCAGCGCCAGCAGCGTCGGATCCGCCAGCGCCACGACGGCGCCCAGCCCTGGCGCCGCGAAGGGCAGCATCACGAGTGCCGAGAAGACCTGCATCCAGAGCGAGGCGGTGATCACCGGCACCGCACCCGCGATACGCTTGGCCAGCAGCACATAAATCGCCTCGCCGCCGACGCCGAGGAAGATCAGCAGGTTGCCCAGCGCCGAGCCGTGACCGCCGCCATCCAGCCGGGCCAGAGTGATCGCCGCCATGCCGAAGCCGGCCAGCGCCGCCGCGATCCACTGCCGCCCCGTCAGCTTCTCCCGCAACCAGAAGAAGCTGCCGATCGCCACCACTGCCGGCAGGGTGGCCAGCACCATTCCGCCCTCCAGCGCCGAGGTCAGCCGCAAGCCGGCCAGCAGCCCCGCATTGTAGACGGCGGTTCCGAACAAAGCCTGAAGCGCCAGGTTGCGCAGGATCGTGCCCGAGAGCCGCACCCGCCCCTCCAGTCCGCGCGCCAGCGGCCAGAGCACGGCCACCGCCAGCACGCAGCGCAGGAAGGCGATGAGCGCGATCGGCAACGCCCCCGCCAGGATCTTCGCCACGCCGACATTCGCGCCCACGAGGATCATCGCGAGCGCCAGCTGCGCATAGGCGAGGCGGATGGGAATGCGTCAGGCCTCGCCGTCGCGCTTATAGGGGGAGAGGGTCGCCAGCTCCGCCATGCGCTCCAGCATCGCCGGACGCTCGGCCTCCAGGAACTCCGCCACGGCGCGCGAAAGGCCGCGATGGGCGATGAGATGCGCCGAATAGGTCGGCGCGGGCAGGTAGCCGCGCTGGATCTTGTGCTCGCCCTGCGCCCCGGCCTCGACCCGGCCGACCTTGTGCGCGATCGCGAAATCGATGGCGCGCAGGTAGCACAGCTCGAAATGCAGATAGGGGACCTCCTCGCTGCAGCCCCAGTTGCGGCCGTAGAGCGCCTCGTCGCCCAGCAGGTTCAGCGCGCCCGCGACGGGCTCGCCGTCGCGCTCGGCCCACATCAGCACGACGCGGTCGCCGAGCTTCTCGGCCATCAGCGGGAAGAAGGATTTCGTGAGGTAGGCGCCGCCCCAGCGGCCGTCCACCGTGTTGCGGTAGAAGCGGTAGAAGGCCTTCCAATGCGCGGGGGTGATCTCCGCGCCGCGCAGGGTACGAAGCGTCAGGCCGGATTCCAGCACCGCGCGCCGCTCCTTCCGCAAGGCCTTGCGCTTGCGGCTGCTCAGAGCGCCGAGGAAGTCGTCGAAATCCGTGTAGCCCTGGTTGTGCCAATGGAACTGCAGGCCGAGTCGCTGGAGCCATCCGGCCTCGCCGAGGGCCAGCCATTCCTCCTCGGTGCAGAAGGTGATGTGGACCGAGGAGCACTCGATGGCCCGCATGGCCTGGGCGAGTCCCTGTGCCAGCGCCGCCACCGGAACGCCCGGGCGCCGTAGCAGCCGAGGTCCCGGCACTGGGCTGAAGGGCACGGCCACCTGGAGCTTGGGGTAATATCGTCCCCCGGCGCGCTCATAGGCCTCCGCCCAGCCATGATCGAAGACGTATTCGCCCTGGGAATGCGACTTTGCGTAGCAGGGCGCGCAGGCCACGAGCTGGCCGCCGGCATCGCGCAGTGCCGCATGCTGCGGCAGCCAGCCGGTCTGGGCCGACACGCTGCCGCTTTCCTCCAGCGCCGCGAGAAAGGCATGCGATACGAAGGGGTTATCCCCCGCGCAGGCATCCCAATCGGCCGCAGGGATCTCGGCGATGGATTTGTGCAGCGAGAGGGTGAGCTCGGGGAGGGAGTCCATCTCCCCGAATATGCACCCCTTCGCCGAAAAAATCAGGTCAGGCGAGTTCGAGGATCGCCTCGACCTCGACCGCGGCCCCACCCGGCAGGGCGGCCACGCCGATGGCGCTGCGCGCATGGCGCCCGGCCTCGCCGAAAACCTCGACCGCGAGGTCGGAGGCACCATTGATGACAGCCGGCTGCTCGCCGAAGCCCGGCGCGGAGTTCACATAGCCCGTCACGCGCAGCACGCGGGCGATCTTGTCGAGATTGCCGCCGGCCGCCGTCTTCGCATGGGGCGATGATGGAGAGCATGCAGGCCTTGGCCGCCGCTTGGGCCTCGGCGACCGAGATCGCGTCGCCGACCTGGCCGACCGGGAAGATCTTGCCGTCCTTACGGGGCACCTGGCCGGAGATGTAGACGGTCTTCCCCGAGATCGTGAACGGGACGTAGTTCGCGATGGGCGCGGTGGCCTCGGGCAGCGTCAGGCCCAGTTCGGCAAGGCGGGCTTCGATCTTCGACATCACATTCAATCCTTTAGGCGACAATGCGCAGGTTACGGGCCCGCGGCAGGGTCTTGGAGGGAGCCGAGGGCAGGTCGAGCGGCAGCAGCGGCGACTGCTCGGCGGCGCGGGCGGCGCTGTCGGGCGTCACGTCCTCGGCCTCGGGCTGCGGCAGCGCACCGCCCAGATAGTCGATCGCCAGGCGGCGGAAGGCCCAGTCCAGCACCGAGGTGGCGCGGGGGATATCGGGATCGCCCTCGACGATTCCGGCCGGGCCGAAGCGCGTATAGGCGAAGGCATCCACATATTCCGCCAGCGAGACGCCGCGCGCGAGACCGGCCGAAACCGCCTGGGCGAAGGAATCCATCAGGCTGCGGTAGTTGGCGCCCTCCTTGGAGAGGCTGAAGGCGACTTCCTTCAGCACGCCATCCTCTTCGGCAGTGCGTAGCGCGACCTTATGGCCGCCGACCGAGACATGCAGCGTCTGGCCGGTGCGTCGGCGCAGGACGGGCCGCGGCGTGGGGGCGGGGCGCGGGGCGGCCGGCATGGCGGCGGGCGCCGCGGGCGCGGTGTGCAGGAAGGGCGTCACGGCCGCGAGCATGGCGCGGCGCGAGCGGTCGCTCACCGGGCCGAGCAGCGCGGCCACGCGGGCCGGCGGGGCGCGCATCGCCGCGCGGGTCGGCACGTCCACGATGCCCGTCTCGGTCTCGACGGCACGGGTGGCGCCGGGGGCGGGGGCGATGCCGGCGGACTCGGCCCCCAGCAATGCTTCGGTGGCATCCGCCGGCGCCAGCGCCACCAGGGCCGCATGGCGCATTCCGGGCGCGGCGGCGGCCGAGTCGAGCGCGGCGCGGGCCGCGGCGGCGAGGCCGGGCAGGGGGGTCGACTCGGGCGGGGTGGGCCAGATCAGCGCCACCGGCTCGCGCGCGCCCAGACGGGCGGCCAGGCGGCCGCTCTGGGACTCGGCGGCGCCGCGGGTCAGGGCGGCGATGCCGGCCGCGACCTGCCGGGCCTCGGCGCTGTCGTAGGCGAGGTTCAGCGTGGCCAGTAGCCCGGCGAGATCGGCGAAGCCCAGCCGCAGCCGAGTCGCCTTGCCGCTGGACATGGCGTCCAGGAACATCACGGCGAGCGCGCAGGCCTCGCCATAGCCCTCCAGGTCGAAGCCGCCCTCGGGCTCGAGGAAGGCGGGGAGATTCAGCACGAAGCGGGGCTCGGCCCGGGCGTCGCCGCGCCAGACCTCGGCGCCGGGCGAGCCGCGACGGGTGAGGATCAGCGCGCGCCAGCCCTCGGCGAGCTGCGGCGCCTCTTCCGGCGTGAGCAGCCCGGCCTTCTGGCCGCGCTCCAGCGCCCTGGCGATCCAGGCCTCGACGACGCGCGGCAAGGTGGCCGGCCCGGTTCCGGGAACGAGAGCGGCCAGCGCGGCGGCGGCGTCCTCCTCCCAGCTCAGGGGCAGCGCCAAGGCGCGAGGCGGCGCGTCGGGGTCCGCGCCGATGCGGGTGCGCCGAAGCGCCACCCCTTCCCACAAGGTTCCGTCGAGACGTGCCATGGAGGGGAGCCTAGCGAGAGGTTGCCTCCAGGTGAAGCCGTATGATGTGGCCATATGCGGAACCTCCCACAACATCTTGTGGAAAACTCCGGGCCGCTCCGGCTTTGCCGCGGCGCGGTTTTATGCGATGCTGGGGCATGTCCTTCCTTCAGCTCCTCTCCACTAGGCTGACCGCCCGCAAGGTCGGGCGCGATGCCATCGGCAACACCTATTACGAGAGCAAGCGGCCGGATCCGATCTACGGCCGCACGCGCCGCACGGTCGCTCTGGCGCGTGGGTTGGACAGCTCGATCGTGCCGCCCGAGTGGCATGCCTGGCTGCATCACACGACGGATGCGCCGCTCGATCCGCCGAAATACGCCTGGCAGAAGCCCCACCAGCCCAATCTGACGGGAACGCCGATGGCGTGGCGTCCGCAGGGGCATGACTATGCCGGCGGTCAGCGCCGCGTGACCGGTGGCGACTACGAAGCCTGGACGCCGGGCGCCTGAAGCGCCATCTCCCCGGCCATGGCAGGGATGAGCTCATGAGGATGTGCATCGCATGAAGGGCCGCAGCATCGCTGAGGTCGCAACCGGCGCGATCGTGCTGGCCGCGGCCGGCATTTTTCTCGTCTATGCGGTTCTGCAGAGCGGGCGGTCGCCGCAGACCAGCGGAATCGCGCTCACCGCGCAGTTCGACCGCATCGACGGGCTGAATTCGGGCGCCGATGTTCGTATCGGCGGCGTGAAGATCGGCTCCGTGACCGACCTGCGAATCGACCCCCGGACCTTCCAGGCCGAGGTCGCGATGCGGGTGCGTTCCGATCTGCGCCTGCCCAATGACAGCTCGGCCGAGATCACCTCGGAAGGACTGCTGGGCGGCAAATACGTCTCCATCGTGCCCGGCGGCGCGGACCGCCTGCTGGCCGATGGTGGGCGCATCACCGAGACCCAGGGCTCGGTGAGCCTGGAGAGCCTGCTCGGCCGCTTCATCTTCTCGGTCACGCAGGTGAATGCGGCCAATGCCGCCGCCGCCGAGGGCAGCCATCCTGCCGCGCCGCCGGCCGCTCCGCCTCCCGCGACGGCACCGGCCGCCCCGCAATGAGCGCGGCGCCTGCCCTTTGGCCGGGTGCCGATGGGGAGCCGGTCTCCTGCCGCGAGAAGGTGAAGGTCCTGACGGAGAATCACGCGGAGGCGGAACAGGTGCTGAAGGATGCCTTCGAGGATGCGATCCTGATGGGCGTGGACGAGGCCGCGATGCGGCGCATTCTCACCGAGATGGTGGCCGGCCTGCCGAGCCCGAAGCGCCGATGATCCGCGCCCTCCTGCTGGCCGCGCTTCTGGCTTTCCCCGGACTCGCCTCGGCCCAGGAATGGGTGCCGCGCCGCAATGCCGAGATCCAGGCCCTGGACAAGGTGAATGCCCGCATCCTGACCCTGCGCGCCACGGTCGGCGAGCCGGCGCGCTTCGGCACGCTGACCATCCTGGTCCGCGCCTGCCATGCTCGCCCGGCCGACGAGGTGCCCGATGCCGCGGCCTTCCTGGAAATCACCGACGAGCGCAGCCCGGCCGGCGCCGGCCCGGTCTTCCGAGGCTGGATGTTCGCCGATGCCCCGGCCGTGAACATGTTCGAGCATCCGGTCTATGACCTGCGGATCCTGAGCTGCCGCTGAGGCGGCGGCTCGCTTCTAGAGCCTTCTTCGTTCGCCAGGGCTCACTTCGAAGTCTCTAGCTCTTTGTTTTTTTCGAGCATCTTTACCCGACCAGACGATTCCGTCTGATCGGGTGATGCTCTAGATCGCCGGCTCCCCCAGCGAGAGCATCAGACGGTTCGCCCAGTTGAAGAAGGCGGCCGACTGGATGAGGTCGGCGATGGCGAGGTCGTCCAGCCCATCGGCGCGCAGCCGTTCGATATGCTCAGGTCCGAAGGCCAGCGGCGTGCGCGTCAGCGCGACCGAGGCTTCGACCACCGCATTCCAGCTGTTCCCCAATTCGGTCTCCACGCCCTCGGCCAGAAGCTGATCCACGTCGACGTCGCGCTTGGAATAGGTGGCCGAGAAGCGCGCGTGGACCGAGGCGCAATAGATGCAGCCATTGAGGCGCGACACCGCCGTGGCGGCGAGTTCGCGCTCGGCGCGGGGAAGCCCGGCCTTGGTGTTGTAGAAGATGTCCTTGTCGGCGCGGGTGCGGGCCTCGAGCGTGTCGGGGTCGCGTGCCAGCAGCCGGAAATAGGGTGATTTCACCCGGTTCGCATCGACCAGGGCCGCGATGTGGCGCTCGGTCATGTCCTCGGGGGCCAGCGGCTCCAGCCAGGGCAGCCAGTCCACCTGCGCGCGGGTGAAGACCACGGGGGCCGTGTGCTCGGGCGGGGTGAGGGTGGTGTCGGTCATGCTCGGACTCCTCAGGACGCGCGGAGCAGCACGCGGAAGCCCGCGACCACCCGGATCTGGAAGGACAGGAAGGCGACGATCTGCGACAGGGTGACGAGATCGGTCGTCGTCCACCCGCCGGCGAGCACCCCGGCCAGCGACTCGGCCGAGGCGTCGCGGGGGTGGAAGACCAGCATGTGCACATGCGGGAAGGCGGCGGCGAGGCGCGGGCCGAGGGCGGCCTTGGTCGCGGCATCCACGGAATAGACGGGGCCGGCGGCATCCTCGCGGCTCAGCGGTCCTGCCGGGAAGGCGCCGTAGGGCCCCTGGGTGATGGTCTGCGCGACGGCCGACTCGACGGCGGCGCGCAGCGCGGCGTCGGTCAGGCGCGCGGTGTAGAAGGCGAGCGTCTCGGCCTCGCCATGCAGGCCCACGACGTAGCAGGCCAGAGCGAATCGCTCGGCGGCGGTGGCACCGGCCAGGTCGGAGGGGGTGAAGAGCGCGTCATAGCTCTTCTGCGCATGGGTGCGGGCCTCGGGCCGCTGGGCGCGGATCGCATCCATCGCCGAGCCCGGCGCGATGCCGACGAGCTGGTCGATCACGTCGAGGGTCATGTTCGTTCTCTCCCCAAATCCCGCCGCGTCAGGCGACGTGGCGCATGCCTTCGCGGTGCCAGCCGAATTCCGGCGCCACCTTCTCCGCCACCAGCTCGATCGACCGCAGAATGAAGGCGTGCGGCGGATCGATCGAATGGATCTGCACCGCGAGGTCGGTCGAGCGCGCGAGGGCGCTGTCCGACTTCAGCGAGGCGACGACATCCTCGGCCGTGCCGAGATGCACGTCCATGCTGGCGATGAGCTCCTTGGTCGTCTCCGTGCCGGTGGCGCGTCCCTGGCGCGCCAGCCGGGCGAGAAAACGCTGGAGGCCGATATCGGCGAGGCGGTGGGCCTCGGCCCGGTCGTCGGTCACGAAGACCGAGCGCGAGGCCAGGATGCGCGGCGCGCGGTCGGGCGGCAGCGCCTCCAGATAGGCGTCGATCATCGGATTCTGGACGTCGGACAGGGACTGGCCCTCCGGGCGCGGCTGCGTGCGCGAGAGCAGCAGCCCGTCGCCGGCCGCCCCCGCGCGGCGGGCGCCCTCCACCGTGAAGGTCGCCTGCCAGATGCGGTCGATGAGGCTGGACGGGGCGGGCGGATAGAGCGTGTCGCCGCCCGGCAGCGCCCGGCCGGCGAGGGCGTCCATCATGGCGCGGGTGTTCTCGGCGAAGATCCGGCCGCGCTCTTCGCTGTCCAGCCCGAAGGCCTTGAAGGCGGCGAAGTTTCCGCCCGGCCCGATTCCGAGCTCCAGCCGTCCCCCGCTCATCAGATCGAGCACGGCGGCGTCCTCGGCCACGCGCAGCGGCAGCTCCAGCGGCAAGGTGACGATTCCGGTGCCCAGGCGGATCCGCGAGGTTCGCGCGGCGAGATTGCCCAGGAAGACGAAGGGCGCGGGCAGCCCGCCCTCGTCCTCATGGAAATGGTGCTGGGCGATCCAGGCGGAATCGAAGCCGCAGCGCTCGGCATGCAGGATCTGCTCCGCCGCGAGGCGGTAGCGCTCGGCCGCGCTGGTGACATCGAGCAGGCGCGTGAAGAAGCCGAGGCGCAGGGGACGGGTCATGGAGGCATCCTAAGCCACGGACGCGCCGCCGAGATAGGCGTCGCGGATGCGCGGGTCGCGCAGCAGCTCGCTAGCGGGCCCCTGGAGCGCGATCTGGCCGGTCTGCAGCACATAGCCGTAATGGGCGATGCCGAGGGCGAGGCTGGCATTCTGCTCCACCATGAAGATGGTCACGCCCTCGCGGTTGATGGTCTGGATCAGCTCCAGCACGCGGTCCACGAAGAGTGGCGAGAGGCCCATGGTGGGCTCGTCCATCACGATCAGCTTGGGGCGGCCCATCATGGCGCGGGCCATGGCCAGCATCTGCTGCTCGCCGCCGGACATGGTGCCGGCGCGTTGCTTCAGCCGCTCGCGCAGGCGGGGGAAGAGGGTGAGTACGCGCTCCTCGTCCTGGGCGATTCCCGGCTTGTCGCTGCGGGTATAGGCGCCCATCAGCAGGTTCTCGCGGACGGTCATCGCGCCGAAGAGCCGCCGCGCCTCGGGCACGGAACCGATGCCGCGCCGGATGATCTGCGGCGTGGGCAGGCCGGTGATATCCGCGCCGTCGAACCAGACCTTCCCCGAGCGCGGGCGCAGGAGACCGAGGATGGTCTTCATCGTCGTCGACTTGCCGCTGGCATTGCCGCCGAGCAGGCAGACGATATGGCCGCGCTCCACCGTGAGCGTCAGGTCGAAATGCACCTGCACCGGGCCGTAGAAGGAGTTGATGCCATCCAGCTTGAGGAGGGGCAGCTTGGGCAGGGGATCAGGCATCGGGCGCGGCCTCGATACGGGTGCCGGTCTCGCGATGGCCGAGATAGGCCTCGATGACGGCGGGGTCGTTGCGGACCTCCTGCGGCAGGCCCTCGGCAATGCGCGCGCCGTTGTCCATGACGATGATCCGGTCGGACAGGCGCATCACCATCTCCAGCTTGTGCTCGATGAGCAGGATGGTCAGGCCGCCGCGCTTGAGGTCGTGGATGATCTCCTGCATCTCGGCCGTCTCGGTCTGGTTCATTCCCGCGGTGGGCTCGTCGAGCATCAGCAGCCTCGGGCGCAGGGCCAAAGCGCGGGCGATCTCCGTGCGGCGGCGATTGGCGTAGGAGAGGCTGAAGGCGGGGTGGTCCAGCCGCGGCGTCAGGCGCTCGCCGAAGCGGGTGAGGATCGCCTTGGCTTCCTCGCGCAGCGCCTCCTCCTCGTCGCGCACCGATTTGGGGCGGATGGCGGCAAGCGCGAATTCCAGCAGCGGGCCGAGGAGGGGCGTGGTGGGGCGCACGGCGGCAAGACGCGTGTGCGCGCCGACCAGCACATTGTCGAGGACGGAGAGATTGCCGAAGACGCGCCCGTGCTGAAAGGTCCGCGCCAGGCCCATTCCGGCGAGCTTCTCCGGCGCCGCGCCGGTGATGTCCTGGCCGAGAAACGTCACCGATCCCGCATCCGGCGGGTCGAGCCCGCTGATGAGGTTGAACAGCGTCGTCTTGCCCGCGCCGTTGGGGCCGATGATGGAGAGAAGCTCGCCCTCGCGCAGATCGAGCACGGCATCCTTCACGGCATGCACGCCGCCGAAGCTTTTCTGGAGGCCGCGGACCTGCAGCATCACACCGTCCCCATCAGGCCCTGGGGGCGGAAGCGGATCAGCAGGAGCAGCACCACGCCGTAGATCAGGATGCGGTATTCGGCGAGGCCACGGAACGCCTCCGGCAGCGCGATGAGCAGCGTCGCGCCGAGCACCGCGCCGATGACATTCCCCATGCCGCCCAGGATCACCATGGTCAGCGCGAGAATGGAGATGCTGGCGCCGAAGGTCTCGTGGTTGATGTAGGAATAGACATGGGCGGTGATGGCCCCGCTGATGCCGGCCGCGAAGCCGCCATAGGCGAAGGCCAGCGCCTTGTAGCGATCGCCGCTCACGCCGTAGGAACGCGCGGCCACGCTGTCGTCGCGGATGGCGCGCCAGCTTCGCCCGAGATGCGAGTTCAGCAGCCGCGCCTGGAGCATCGCCAGGAGCACCAGCACGCCGAGCGAGATCCAATAGGTGCTTTCCACCGAGCCGAGGTCGTGGCCGAAAATCTCCAGCGGCGGAATGCCGCCGAGGCCGATGGCGCCATGCGTCAGCCCGTTCCAGTTCAGGATGACCAGCGAGACGATCTCGCCGATGCCCAGCGTGGCGATGGAGACGTAGTGGCCCGTCAGCCGGAAGGCGGGGAAGACCAGCGCGGTGCCGAGCGCGGCGGTGATCAGCCCCGCCATCGGGATCGCCAGCGCGACGGGCCAGCCCGCATCCAGCGCCAGCAGTCCCGAGGCATAGCCGCCGATCGCCAGCAGCGCGGCATGGCCGAGCGAGACCTGGCCGACGGTGCCCGCCACCAGCGTCAGGCTGAGCGCCAGCATGGCGTAGAGGAAGGAATTCGCCCCGACCTGAAGCAGGTAGGGATGCCCCGTCAGCGGCAGCAGCGCCGCCAGCAGGATCACCGCCGCCACGGCCCATTTCGGCACGCGGATGGGCTTGGAGCGGGCGATGAAGGTGCCGGTCATCGGCTCAGGCGGTGTGGCGCGGCGGCCGGAGAACAGCCCGTTCGGCCGCCACAGCAGCATCGCGATCAGCAGCACGAAGGCGAAGAGGTTGCGGTAGGAGGTGCCGAAGATGGCGATGCCGTAGCTCTCGGTCAGCCCCAGGATCAGCGAGCCGCCGATGGCGCCGGGCACATTGCCCAGGCCGCCGATGATCAGCGCCACGATGCCTTTCAGCGTCGCCTCGAAGCTCATCGCGGGATTGATCTGGTTGTAATACATGCCGACCAGCAGGCCGCTCACCCCGCCGAGCGCCGAGGCGATGGCGAAGACCGCCATGTTCACCTTGTTGATGTCCACGCCCATCTGCAGCGCCGCGTCGGAATCCTGCGCCGTCGCGCGCACCGCCCAGCCGAGCTTCGTGAAGCGCAGGAAGCCGTAAAGCACCGCCGCCGAGACGATGCCGATGCCGGCGATCAGCAGGTCCAACGCGCCGATGGTCCCGCCGCCGACCTGGATGCGCCATTCCGGCACCTGCATCGGCACCGCGCGCGGATCGGGCGAGAAGACGAGCTGCACCAACTGGTCGAGCACCAGCCCGATGCCGATGGTGGAGAGCAGCGGGGCGATGCGCGAGGCACCTTGCAAGGGCCGCAGCCCGATCCGCTCGATCGCGACGCCGAGCCCGCCGCAGACGAGGACGACGCACAACAAGGTGAGGGGCAGCGGCGTGCCCAGATAGGTGATGGCCGCCCAGCCCACATAGGCGCCGACCACATAGACCGAGCCATGCGCGAAGTTCACCAGGTTCGACACGCCGTAGATCAGCGCGAGGCCGACCGCGAGAAGCGCGTAGATATTGCCGATGACGAACCCGTTCACCGTGTAGTCGAACCAGGCGCTCATGAAGGGGCGCTCATGCGGGGGCCATCCCCGCTGCGGGGCGCGGCATCAGGCGGGTGCACCGCCCTCGAAGAGCTGGAAGCGCCCATCGCGCACGACCAGCCGCTTGTAGCGCGCGCCCGCGACGCGGCGGGTCTCGGTGTCGAACCGGATGGTCCCGAAGATCACGCTGGGAACGTCGCGGATCTGGGCGATGCCCTGGCGGATCGCCGGGCGCGTGACGCCGTAGCGATTCACCAGCGTCGAGACGAGGACCATCGTGTCATAGGCGGTGGCGTTGAAGGTGTCCGGGTCGCGGTTGAACTTGGCCTTGAAGGCGGAGACGAAGCGCTGCACCTCGGCCCGCGGCTCCTCGGGGAAAAAGGTGGTGATGACGTGCACGCCGTTCACCGCCTCGCCGCCGAGCTCGATCAGCTTGGGCGAATAGACCGAGCTGACCGCCACGATGGGCTGCGGCAGGCCGAGGGTGCGGATCTGCCGCACGATGGTCGCCGCGTCGGCGTAATAGGCGATGATGACGATGCAGTCCGGATTGCTGTCGCGGATGCGGACCAGCGTGGAGCGGAAGTCGCGCTCATTGGGCAGGAAGCCCTCGGCCTGCGTGACCACCGCGCCCTTCTGGGTCGCGGCCGCCTGGAAGAGGTTGCGGCTGGTGACGCCCCAATCGGTGTTGAGGTGGATCAGGCCCAGCCGCCGCTTGCCCAACCCGCTGACGGCGTAGTCGGCGAGGTTGGGCTGCTCCTCCGCCTGGCTGATGGAGCTGCTCCACATGTAGTCGCCGCCCTTGGTGAAATCGGGATGCGAGTTGGTGAAGCCGAATTGCACCAGGCGCGCGCGCTGATAGATGGGCGAGGCCGCCATCGAGGCGGGCGAGGAGAAGTCGCCCAGCTCCATGATGATGCGTGGGTCGTTCACGAACTTCTGCGCGATGGCGACGGATTGCCGCGGATCGCTCTGGCTGTCCTCGAAGACGTATTGGATCGGGATCTGCGCCGTCGGGTTCAGCTCCTCCAGCGCGAGGTCGAAGGAGTCCTTCCATTGCGCGCCATATTGCGCGTTCGGGCCGGTGAGCGGGCCGCTGACGCCGACGAAGGCGGGCGGCGCGGCCTCCGCCGCGCGGGACAGCGCGGCGGAGGCCAAAGCGGCGGAAAGGACGGACCGACGATGCAACGTCATGATGCTCTCCTACAGGCAGGTGGCCGTGTAGCGCCTTCGCAGAGCGGTCATCATGAAGCCGGAACCATCGTTCCGCCAAGCGCCAAATATCAGCTCTTCATCCCGGTGATGGAGCCCGAAACCGCCCGGGGGTCGCGCATCGGCCAGCGGCCGCAATCCACCTGCACCACGAAGGCGCCGACCAGGCGGTTGAACTCGTCGGGATCCTCGATGTTGATGGTGTGCCCGCAATTCGGCATGACCGAGAGCGCCGCCGAGGGGATGTTCTGCTTCATCAGCAGCGCGGGCTGCAGGCAGGGCCAGTCCTCGTCACCGGTCAGCACCAGGGTCGGCACGGTCAGCGCGCGCATCTGATCGACCAGCGTGTAGAGCGAGGGGCGGGAGCCCTGCACGCCGAGCTGCGTATTGGCCGAGCCGAGGGCGGAATGCTCGGCGAGCATGGTCACGAATTCGGCGAAGCCGCGCGGGTCCTTGTTCTGGTACTGCACGCGGGTCGGGCCATAGCCGTAATGATGGGCGAACTTCTCCATGCCGCCCTCCATCAGCATCCTCGCGCTGGCCTGGGCCTCGCCCTTGAACTTTTCCTGCTGGTCGAGCTCGGCGCCGTAGCCGCAGCCCGAGACGGTGAGCGACAGCGCGCGCGTGGGATGGCGGAAGCCGAAATGCAGCGTGGCGAAGCCGCCCATCGAAAGGCCGACGACATGCGCCTTCTCGATGCCCAGATGGTCCAGCACGGCGAGGATGTCGTCCGCCGCCCGGGCCTGGGAATAGCTGGAGGACTGCGCCGGCACGTCGGAGGGCGGATAGCCGCGGGCATTGTAGCAGATGGCGCGGTAGCGCTGGCCGAAATGCCGCATCTGCGGCTCCCAGCTGCGCATGTCGCCGGCGAATTCATGGACGAAGATCACGGGCGTGCCGCTGCCCGTCTCCTCGAAATAGAGCTTCACGCCGTCATCGGTGGTCGCATGGGGCATCGTGTCGAACTTCGGCCTCGGCCGCCTTCTTCTGCTACGGGTCCCGTGCAGGATACAGGGCGAAGGCGAGGTCCAGAAAGGGGGAGCGCCTTCGAGGACGGGTTGCGGCCACGCCGATCCTCCCCAGTTCTGGCAGCGTCGCCCATCCGGTCGGCGGTTCCACCAGGATCGCGTTCATGCCCCCCATTCTCTCCATTTGCGGCGCCGAGAAGCGCTATCCGACGGGCCTGACCGCGCTCGGCGGCATCGATCTCGAGGTCCAACGCGGCGAGATCTTCGCGCTGCTCGGTCCCAACGGCGCCGGCAAGACCACCTTGATCAGCGTCGTTTGCGGGACGGTCACGATGAGCGCGGGCTCCGTGAGCGTCGGCGGCCATGACGTGGTGCGGGACTACCGCGCGGCCCGTGCCACCATCGGCTTGGTGCCGCAGGAGATCTCGCTCGATATCTTCGCGACCGTCTGGAACACCGTCCGATTCAGCCGGGGCCTTTTCGGCCGCGCGCCCGATCCCGCCTATCTGGAGCAGCTGCTGCGCGACCTGTCGCTCTGGGAAAAGCGCGACAGCCGCACCATCGAGCTCTCGGGCGGCATGAAGCGCCGTGTGATGATCGCCAAGGCCTTGAGCCACGAGCCCGATCTGCTGTTCCTTGACGAGCCGACCGCGGGCGTCGACGTCAATCTCCGTCGCGACATGTGGGTGCTGGTCCGCAAGCTGCGCGACAAGGGCGTCACCATCGTGCTGACCACTCATTATATCGAGGAGGCCGAGGAAATGGCCGATCGCGTCGGCGTCATCGACAAGGGACGCCTTCTCCTGGTGGAGGACACGGCAGCCCTGATGCGCAAGTTCGGCCAGCGCCGGCTGCGCCTCGCCCTGCGGAAGCCCATGACGAGCCTGCCCCCCGAGCTCGCGGAATGGCCACTCGAAATCCAGGCCGATGGCCATCAGCTCCTTTATACCTTCGACGCCGAGGGCGAGGGCACCGGTATACCGGGTCTGCTGCGCCGCCTCGGCGAACTGGGCATCGACTTCAAGGACCTGGAGACGGAGCGCAGCTCGCTCGAGGATGTCTTCGTCAGCCTGGTGGGGCGCGCGTGATGCCGCTGATCAATCGCAACGGCATCTGGGCGATCTACCGCACCGAGATGGCGCGGGCCCTGCGGACCGTCTGGCAGAGCATCGCGACGCCGGTGATCACGACGGCGCTGTATTTCGTGGTCTTCGGCGGGGCGATCGGCTCGCATATGCAGCAGGTCGGTGGCGTGGACTACGGCGCCTTCATCGTGCCCGGGCTGATCATGCTGACGATCCTCACCCAGAGCATCTCCAACGCCTCCATCGCCATCTATTTCCCGAAATTCACCGGCACCATCTTCGAGATCCTCTCCGCGCCGCTTTCGGGCCTGGAGGCGGTGGTCGCCTATGTCGGGGCGGCCGCGACGAAATCGGTCGTGATCGGGCTGATCATCCTGCTGACCGCGACCTTCTTCGTGAAGGTCGAGATCCTGCATCCCTTCTGGATGGTCGCCTTCCTGCTGATCACCTGCATCACCTTCAGCCTTTTCGGATTTATCATCGGCATCTGGGCGCGGAACTTCGAGCAGCTCGCTATCATCCCCTCGCTGGTGGTCACGCCGCTGACCTTCCTGGGCGGGGCCTTCTATTCGATCGACATGCTGCCGCAGCCCTGGCGGACCATCAGCCTGTTCAACCCGGTCGTCTATCTGGTCAGCGGCTTTCGCTGGAGCTTCTTCGGGACCGGCGATGTCAGCGTGGCCGCGAGCCTCGGCTTCACGGCGGGCTTCATGGCGCTGTGCCTCGCCGTGCTGTGGTGGATCTTCCGCACGGGTTACCGGCTGAAGTCCTGACCGCCGGGCGTTAATCGAGCTTGATGCCCGCGCGCCGCAGCACGTCGGCCCAGAGCGCCATGTCACGCTCGATCGCGGCGGTGAGCGGCGCGCCGCTCGCGAAATAGGGTTCGAAGCCGTTGGAGGCCATGGCGGTCAGCGTCGCCGGGTCCGACAGGACGCGCTGGACGGCCTGAGCCAGGGTCCGCTCGACGGGAGCGGGAGTCCCGAGCGGCGTGGAAAAGGAATAGCTCAACTCCGCCGCGTAGTCGGGCAGGAACTCGCTCATCGTCGGCAGGTCCGGCAGGGTGGCCGATTTGCGCGACGAAGCCGTGGCCAGGGGCCTGACCTGCCCGTCCTGCACCAGCGCGAGCACGGCGCTGAGCGAGGCGAACATCACCTGCACCTCATTGCCCAGGATGCCGGCGATCGAGGGGCCGGTGCCGCGATAATGCACGTTCTCCATCTGCGTGCCGGCCATCAGGTCGAACATCACCGCCGAGAGATGCTGCGAGGTGAGCGGCCCGGCCGTTCCATGATTCACCTGTCCTGGCCGCGCACGAAGATAGGCGATGAACTCCGGCACGGTCGTGGACGGCACGGTCCGGTTGACCACCAGGATATTGTGCGTGATCGCGGCCCGCGCGACGTGATGGATCGCCGTGCGCGGATCGAAGCCGTCCTTGACGATGGAGGCCGTGCCGTTGAACAGCAGCGTATAGCCATCCGCCGGCGATTGCCCGACGGCCCGCACGCCGATGATGCTGCCCGCCCCGGGGCGGTTGTCCACGACCACCGGCTGGCCGAGGACCTCGCCCAGTTTCGCACCGAGGATGCGCCCGCAGATATCCGTGCCGCCGCCGGGGGGAAAGGGAATGACGAGCCGGATCGGCCGGTTCGGCCAGGTGTTCGCCAAGGCCGCCGGCGCCGCCAGGCCCGCCGCCGCGCCGGCCATGAACACGCGCCTCTTCATCGTCATCGTCGGTTTCCTTCCCGTGTCCGTGCCGTCATTCGCGACCGCTTCGCGCCACGCTATCGCATTGTAGTGGGCCGGGCGAAGGGCCCGCCGATCAGGCGTGAGGCGTGAATGCCACCAGCTCGGAACCCTCCTCCACCATCTCGCCCTCGGCATGGTGAATCCGCGCGACGGTGCCATCCACGGGCGCGCGCAGGACGATCTCCATCTTCATGGCCTCGAGCACCAGCAGCGCCGCGTTCTTCTTCACCTCCTCGCCCTCCACGACCATCACCCGTGTGACGCGGGCCGGGATCGGGGCGGTCAGCCGCCCGCCGCCCACGGCCTCGGCGCGCGGCGGGGCGAGGGGATCCTCGCGCGTCACCGCATGGCCGCGTCCGGCCAGGAAGACCGTCAGCTCCGCGCCGTTCCGCGCCAGGCCGAGCCGACGAGAAACGCCGTCCAGCAGAAGCCGCGCGCCCCCCTCATCCTCGATCAGACGCGCCTGCACGGCGCCGTCCGGCAGGTCGATGCGGAAGCCGCCGTCGCGCAGAGGGTGTGCCCGAAGCGTGACGGCGGCGCTGCCATGGCGCAGGCGCAAGTCCTGGCAGCTTTCGCCGTTGAGGCGCCAGGCATCGTTCATCGCCCAGGGCGACCAGGGGTCGGCGGAGGCGCGCGCCACGGCCTGGATCGACGCCTCCTCGTCGCGCAGCGCGGCCAGCGCGGCGGCGGCCCAGATGGCGGCATCCTCGGCGGGAGTGAGCACGGGCTCGGCCGGCAGCAGCGCGGCGGCGTGCCGCGCGATGAAGCCGGTGTCGAGCTCGGCCGCGGCGAAGGCCGGATGGGCGGCGATGGCCCGCAGCAGGTCGAGATTGGTGTGCACACCCCCGACCTCGTATTCCGCCAGCGCCGTCTCCATGCGCCGCAGCGCCGTCGGGCGGTCCTCGCCCCAGACGATCAGCTTGGCGATCATCGGGTCGTAATGCGGCGTGATCGCGTCGCCCTCGCGCACGCCGGTATCGACGCGCACCTGGCCCGGCATTTCGCGCGGCTGGCGCAGATGCGACAGGCGGCCGGTCGAGGGAAGGAAGTCCCGCGCGGGATCCTCGGCATAGACGCGGACCTCGATGGCATGGCCGCGAATGGCGAGGCCCTCGCGCGGCAAGGGAAGGGCTTCGCCGGCGGCCACGCGCAGCTGCCATTCCACCAGATCCAGGCCGGTGATCATCTCGGTGACCGGATGCTCGACCTGGAGGCGGGTGTTCATCTCCATGAAGTAGAAGGCATCGCCCTCGGCGATGAACTCGACCGTGCCCGCGCCGACATAGCCGACCGCGCGTGCCGCCGCGATCGCGGCTTCGCCCATGGCCTGCCGGCGCGCGGGGTCCATCCCCGGCGCGGGCGCCTCCTCGACGACCTTCTGGTGCCGCCGCTGGATCGAGCAGTCGCGCTCGAAGAGCGAGACGGTGTGGCCGAGCGTGTCGGCGAAGACCTGGATCTCGATGTGGCGCGGGCGCGTGAGGTATTTCTCGATCAGCACGCGGTCGTCGCCGAAGGAGGCGAGGGCCTCGCGCTTCGCGCCCTCGATGGCCTCCTGAAGTTCTTTCGGCCGCTCGACGACGCGCATGCCCTTGCCGCCGCCGCCGGCACTGGCCTTGATCAGCACGGGATAGCCGATGCGCCGCGCCGCCTCGGTCAGGATGGGAAGGTCCTGCGCCGCGCCGTGATAGCCCGGCACCAGCGGCACGCCCGAGCGCTCCATCAACGCCTTGGATTCCGCCTTGGAACCCATGGCGCGGATGGCCTCCACCGGCGGTCCGATGAAGACGAGGCCGGCCGCCGCGCAGGCCTCGGCGAAGGCGGCATTCTCGGAGAGAAAGCCGTAGCCGGGATGGATTGCCTCCGCGCCGGATCGCAGGGCGGTGTCGATGATCCTGTCGATGGACAGATAGCTCTCGCGCGCCGGCGCCGGGCCGATCGGCCAGGCCTCGTCGGCGAGGCGCGTGTGCCGCGCGCCGGCATCGGCCTCGGAATAAACGGCGACGGTTGCGATGCCGAGGCGATGCGCCGTGGCGATGACGCGGCAGGCGATCTCGCCGCGATTGGCGATCAGGATCTTGCGGAACATGCGCGTCACATCCGGAACAGGCCGAAGCGCGTTTCCGGCACCGGCGCATTGAAGGCGGCCGACAGGCCGAGGGCGAGAACGCGCCGCGTATCCGCCGGATCGATGATGCCATCGTCCCAAAGGCGGGCGCTGGCGTAATAGGGGTGGCCCTGGGCCTCGTATTGCTCGCGGATGGGGGTCTTGAACGCCTCTTCCTCTTCGGCCGGCCAGGTGCCGCCCTTCGCCTCGATGGCGTCGCGGCGGATGGTGGCGAGCACGGAGGCCGCCTGGGGGCCGCCCATCACGCCGATGCGCGCATTGGGCCACATCCACAGGAAGCGGGGTGAATAGGCGCGGCCGCACATGCCGTAATTGCCGGCGCCGAAGCTGCCGCCGATGATCACCGTGAACTTCGGGACGGCGGCGGTGGCGACGGCGGTGACGAGCTTCGCACCGTCCTTGGCGATGCCGCCGGCCTCGTATTTCCGGCCGACCATGAAGCCGGTGATGTTCTGCAGGAAGACCAGCGGAATGCCGCGCTGGGCGCAGAGCTCGATGAAATGCGCGCCCTTCTGCGCGCTCTCCGAGAACAGGATGCCGTTATTGGCGATGATGCCGACCGGATAGCCCCAGATATGCGCGAAGCCGCAGACGAGGGTGGGGCCATAGAGCTGCTTGAACTCGTCGAGCAGGCTGCCGTCCACGATCCGCGCGATCACCTCGCGCACGTCGTAATTCGTGCGCAGGTCGATGGGTACGACGGCATGCAGTTCCTCGGCGGCATGGCGCGGCGGCACGGGCTCGCGCAATTCCACCGGCGGGCGCTTCACGGTATTGAGGCTCGCGATTACACGGCGCGCGATGCCCAGGGCATGCGCGTCGTTCTCGGCCATGTGGTCGGTGACGCCGGAGACGCGGCTGTGCAGCTCCGCGCCGCCCAGATCCTCGGCGGTGACGACTTCGCCCGTGGCCGCCTTCACCAGCGGCGGCCCGGCGAGGAAGATGGTGCCCTGGTTGCGCACGATGATCGTCTCGTCCGACATCGCGGGCACATAGGCCCCACCCGCCGTGCAGGAGCCCATGACGACCGCGACCTGCGCGATGCCCTGGGCGGACATGGTGGCCTGGTTGAAGAAGATGCGCCCGAAATGGTCGCGTCCGGGGAAGACCTCGTCCTGGTTGGGAAGGTTCGCGCCGCCGGAATCGACGAGATAGATGCAGGGCAGCCGGTTCTGCAGCGCGATCTCCTGCGCGCGCAGATGCTTCTGCACCGTCATCGGGAAATAGGTGCCGCCCTTCACCGTCGCGTCATTGGCGAGGATCATGCACTCGCGCCCGGCGACGCGCCCGATGCCGGTGATGATGCCGGCCGAAGGAACCTCGCCGCCATACATCCCCTGCGCGGCCAGCTGGCCGACTTCCAGGAAGGGCGCGACGGGGTCGATCAGCGCGCGGACACGGTCGCGCGGCAGCAGCTTGCCGCGCGCGAGATGTCGCTCGCGCGCGGCCGGGCCGCCGCCGAGGCGCACGCGCTCGGCCGTGTCGCGCAGGTCGCGGACCAGGGCGCCCATCGCCTCGGCATTGGCGCGGCTGTCGGCGGAGCGCAGGTCCACCGCGGTTTCGATCACGGGCATGGCGGCATTCCTGTCGGGATATCGGATGGCTTCAGCACGACGGCACCGCCGGCCCGGCCCGGTCGATGACGCCCAGGCGCCGCAATTCCGCGATCCGTTCCTCGGACAGGCCGAGCTCGCGGCGCAGAACCTCCGTGGCATGTTGGCTGAGCATCGGCGGCGTTTCCAGGGGCGTCTGTTTCCTGCCGGAAAACCCGATGAGCGGACCGGGCTCGGCGAGAGCCTCACGTCAATCAGTCAGCCGTGCCCGGTCGCCGCGCGTTTGTGCGGAGCGGACAGGATGCCGCCGAGCTGTCGCAGGGGCCTGGAGGATGCGTGGCGCGGGGGGCTCCCATGCGGTTCTGGAAGCGGCGGCCGAATCCCTGATGTCAATATGTGGTGGAAATTCTTTGGCCTTCCACCACATATTGACGATCCGCTTGCCGCGTCGTCTGTTCGATCGAGATTCGAGCCGTCCTTCCACCTCGCCATGGGGCAGGGGCGCACGGCTGGCCGACCCGTCGCGCCGGCCCTTCCATCCAGAGGTTGCCCATGTCCGATTCCGCCTTGACCCATTCCGCCCGGACCGATGGCGCCGACAGCGCGCCCGAGGGCCTGGCCGGCACCCAGGTGATCCGGCGGAACGGGCGGCCCGCGCCCTTCCAGCCCGACAAGATCAATGTGGCCATGACCAAGGCTTTCCTGGCCGTCGAGGGCCATTCGGTCGCGGTGTCCCAGCGCATCCGCGAGGTGGTGGCGGAGCTGACGCGGCAGGTCGCCGATGCGGTCCTGCGGCGCTCGGGCAGCCTGCGCGCCTTGCATGTCGAGGACATCCAGGACCAGGTCGAGCTCGCGCTCATGCGCGGGGGCCATCACAAGGTGGCGCGCGCCTATGTCCTCTACCGCGAGGAGCGGTCGCGCGAGCGCGCGCTGGCCGCGGCGCCGGTCTCGTCCGAGCCCGTCCTGCAGGTCCGGATGCGCGACGGGCGGACGCTGCCGCTCGACCGCGCGGCGCTGGCGCGCGGCGTCGCCGAGGCCTGCGAGGGCCTGGCGGATGTGAGCGCCGGCCCTGTTCTGACCGAGGTCTGGCGCAACCTCTATGACGGCATTTCCGAGGATGAGCTGGCCCAGGCGCCGATCCTCGCTGCGCGTACCCTGATCGAGCAGGAGCCCAATTACAGCGAGGTCAGTGCCCGTCTGCTGCTCGCCACGCTGCGCCGCGAGGCGGCCGGCTTCGTCGAGGGCATTCCCGCCACCAGCCAGGCCGAGATGGCCGCGCGCTATCCGGATTATTTCCGCGCCTATATCGGCAAGGGCATCGCGGTCGGGCTGCTCGATCCCGAGCTGGCGCGCTTCGACGTCGCGCGCCTCGGCGCGGCGCTGCGGCCTGAGCGCGACCTGCAGTTCCAGTACCTCGGCTTCCAGACGCTCTATGACCGCTACCTGCTGCAGACGGGCGGCGTGCGCATCGAGATGCCGCAGGCCTTCTTCATGCGCGTCGCCATGGGGCTCGCGCTGCGCGAGATCGATCGCGAGGAGCGCGCGATCGAATTCTACGAGCTGATCTCCTCCTTCGACTTCATGTGCTCGACGCCGACGCTGTTCAACGCGGGCACGCGGCATTCGCAGCTCTCCTCCTGCTTTCTGACCTCGGTCCCGGACGACCTGGAAGGCATCTTCGGCGCGATCCGCGACAATGCGATGCTGGCCAAGTATTCCGGCGGCATCGGCAATTCATGGACGCGGGTGCGCGGCCTCGGCGCGCATATCCGCGGCACCAACGGCGCCTCGCAGGGCGTGGTGCCCTTCCTGAAGGTCACCAACGACACGGCCATCGCGGTGAACCAGGGCGGCAAGCGCAAGGGCGCGGTCTGCGCCTATCTGGAAACCTGGCACATCGACGTCGAGGAGTTCCTCGACCTGCGCAAGAACACCGGCGACGACCGCCGCCGCACCCACGACATGAACACGGCCAACTGGATTCCGGACCTGTTCATGCAGCGCGTCGAGGCGGATGGCGACTGGACGCTCTTCTCCCCGGATGAAGTGCCCGACCTGCACGAGCTCTACGGCAAGCCCTTCGAAGTGGCCTATCTGGCCTATGAGGCGAAGGCGGCCGCCGGCGGCATGAACGTTCACAAGCGCGTCCGCGCCGTCGAGCTCTGGCGGCGCATGCTGACGATGCTGTTCGAGACGGGCCATCCCTGGATGGTCTTCAAGGACCCCTGCAATCTGCGTTCGCCGCAGCGCCATGCGGGCGTGGTGCATTCGTCCAACCTCTGCACCGAGATCACGCTCAACACTTCCGACACGGAGGTCGCGGTCTGCAACCTGGGCTCGATCAATCTCGCCCGGCACGTGACGCCCGAGGGCATCGACCGCGCGCGGCTGGCGAACACCATCCGCGTCGCGATGCGGATGCTCGACAACGTCATCGACGTGAACTTCTACACCATCCCCCAGGCGCGCCGCTCCAACCTGCGGCACCGCCCGATCGGGCTCGGCCTGATGGGCTTCCAGGATGCGTTGCACGTACTGCGCCTGCCCTTCGCGTCGGAGGAGGCGGTGCGCTTCGCCGATGAGAGCATGGAGGAGGTCAGCTTCCAGGCGATCTCCGCCTCGGTGGATCTCGCCGAGGAGCGCGGCGCCTATGCCAGCTTCCCCGGCTCGCTCTGGAGCCAGGGCGTCCTGCCGATCGACTCCCTCGAATACATCGCCGAGGCGCGCGGCAGCCTGGACCTCGACCGTTCGGCGAAGCTCGACTGGAGCGCGCTGCGTGAGCGCGTGAAGGCCATCGGCATGCGCAATTCCAACGTGATGGCCATCGCGCCGACGGCGACGATCTCCAACATCG
The DNA here is from genome assembly GCF_965227005.1 of Roseococcus sp. Lineage (NCBI taxonomy): Bacteria > Pseudomonadati > Pseudomonadota > Alphaproteobacteria > Acetobacterales > Roseomonadaceae > Roseococcus > Roseococcus sp. Next base: position 51,775 of record NZ_CBDDFJ010000020.1, on the reverse strand, counting down.
TCGGCGCCACGCAGTCCATCGAGCCGACCTTCCGCAACCTCTATGTGAAGGCGAATATGTCGGGCGACTTCACGGTGGTGAATCCCTATCTGGTCCGCGACCTCAAGCGGCTCGGCCTGTGGGACACGGCCATGGTGAGCGATCTGAAGTATTTCGACGGCAGCCTGGGTCCGATCGACCGCATTCCGCAGGATCTGAAGGCGCTCTACGCCACGGCCTTCGAGATCGACCCCACCTGGCTGGTGGAGGCCGCGGCGCGGCGGCAGAAGTGGATCGACCAGGCGCAGTCGCTGAACCTGTACCTGGCCAATCCCAACGGCCGGAAGCTCGACACGCTGTACCGCCACGCCTGGCGCCGCGGGTTGAAGACCACCTATTACCTGCGCACGCAGAGTGCGACGCATGTGGAGAAATCCACGACCAAGACGTCCGACGGCAAGCTGAATTCGGTGAAGGTCGATCCCATGCCCGCCATCCGCGCCGAGGCGGCGCCGGCCGTGTGCATGCTCGACGATCCGACCTGCGAAGCCTGCCAGTAAGGGGCCCCTGACGATGGACACGAATCTTCTCGACTGGACCGATGGGGCCGCGACGCCGGCTCCTGCGCCCGCGACCGGCCTCGGCGACATCGAGGCCGGGGCGGGGCGCGTCTCGGTCGACGACAAGGCGATGATCAATTGCCGCGCCGACGTGAACCAGCTGCTGCCGATGAAGTACCGCTGGGCCTGGGAGAAGTACCTCGCCGGCTGCAACAACCACTGGATGCCGACCGAGGTCTCCATGCAGGCCGACATCGCGCTGTGGAAGTCGCGCGACGGGCTGACGGAGGATGAGCGGCACGCGGTGAAGCGCAATCTCGGCTTTTTCGCGACCTCGGAATCGCTGGTGGCGAACAACATCGTGCTCGCGGTCTATCGTCACCTCACCAACCCCGAATGCCGCCAGTACCTGCTGCGCCAGGCCTTCGAGGAGGCGGTGCATACCCATACCTTCCAGTACATCGTGGAGAGCCTCGGCCTGGAGGAGGGCGAGCTGTTCAACATGTATCGCGAGGTGCCCTCCATCACCGGCAAGGCCGCCTGGGCGCTGAAATACACGCAGAATCTCTCCGATCCCGGCTTCGCCACCGGCACGCTGGAATCGGACCAGGCCTTCCTGCGCGACCTGATCGCCTTCTACGTCGTCTTCGAGGGGATGTGGTTCTACACGGGCTTCGCGCAGATCCTCTCGCTCGGCCGGCGCGGCAAGATGGTCGGCATCGCCGAGCAGTACCAGTACATCCTGCGCGACGAGAGCATCCACCTGAACTTCGGCATCGACGTGATCAACCAGATCCGCGCCGAGAATCCGCGCCTGTGGACGGCCGAATTCGCGCAGGAGGTGCGGCAGATGCTGACGGATGCCTGCGCGCTGGAGATCGCCTATGGGCGAGACACCATGCCGCGCGGCTTCCTCGGGCTGAATGCGGCGCTGTGCGAGCAGTATATGCACTTCATCACCAACCGCCGCTGCGCGCAGCTGGGCATCGAGGCGATCTTTGCCGAGGTGGAGAATCCCTTCCCCTGGATGTCGGAGATGATGGACCTCAAGAAGGAAAAGAACTTCTTCGAGACCCGCGTCGTCGAATATCAGAATGGCGGCGCGCTGAACTGGGACTGAGAGCGGCGGATCAGCTCCGCCGCTTCGCGACCAGGCAGATGACGCCCAAGCCCGCGAGCTGGGCGGCCATGACGTGGAAGGCGGTTTCATACCCGCCGGCCCAGCCCACGAGGACCATGAAGATCAGCGGGCCGCAGACCGAGCCGGCGAAGCCGAAGAGGCTTGAGGCCGAGGTCACGCTGCTGACGAGATGCAGCGGCGCGACCCGCGCCAGCTCCGCGATATGGACCCCGTTCCAGCCGACGGCGGTGAAGCCGACCAACGCCGCCGAGGCATAGAGGATCCAGCGCGCCTCGCCGCCCATCGTCACCATCAGGCAGACGGCCAGGGCCGAGAGGATCGCCTGGATGCCAAGGTGGCGCAGCGCGTTGCCCATGCGGTCGGCCGCCCATCCGAGCGCGACGCGGCCGAACATGCTGGCCCCCTGCATCACGGCGACGACCTGCCCGGCCTCGGCCAGGGAGGCGCCGTGCCGGGTGAAGACATAGGTGGCCGTGAAGGTCATCAGGCAGGCCTGCATGATCGAGAAGGAGGCGCCCACGGCCGTCAGCATCGGCAGGGAGGAATGCGCCCGCAGGGAGCTCACGCAGCTCATCATGGCGGCGGGCTGGACCAGTGCGCGCATCCAGCGCGGGTCGCCCACGCCTCTTTCGCCGTCGAGCCTGACGCGGAAGGGTTGGACGATGAGGCAGCAGGCCAGGAGGATCGCGATGATCACCCCCAGCGTCACGGGCAGGCCGTGGGTCAGCACGAGATAGGGCACGGAGAGCCCGGCCAGGGCGCCGCCGAGCGGCACGCCCGCCTGCTTGATCGAGAAGATGAGCGTCCGGTGCGCCGGGGGCGCCGAGCGGATGAGGATCTGACTGCCGGCCGGCGTGTTCGGCCCATTGCCGAAGCCGATCGCCAGCGAGCCCAGCAGGCCCAGCGCGCCCAGCGGCTGGGACAGCACGACCAGGCCGAATGCCATGCAGACCATGCCGAGCTGGAGCGTGCGGATCGGCCCGTGCTGGTTGAGCATCGGCCCGCCGCAGGCCAGGAACCAGCAGATGCCGGCCGAGGAGATCGCCGAGACCAGGCCGATGCTTTCAGGGGGCAGGCCGGCGCGGGCCATCAGGGGCGGCCCCATCAGCGGAACGGCGATGCTGGAGAAGGCGCAGACGGTCTGGACGAGAAGGGTTCCAACGAGAGCGCTGGCCCAGAGAGGCACCTTCAATTCGTTCCTGCCCTATTTGGCCCGTCGTGATCTCGTCGCGGGCGCCGGCATTCCCCATGCACCGGGCGGGGCAGGGCGGCAAGCGCCGCACGGCGATCCGGCGTGCCGGAATCGCGCAACGGCCCCGGCAAAATTCCCGGCGGCGCTCATGACCGCTGGTCCCGCAGGTTTTTCTTGGTCGACCGATAGACGCGCTGCAGCCCGGACTGGCGACGGCGCTCGGCCTCCTGCGCGGTCCGGTCCTTGGTCAGCCCCGATGCGGTCTGTTCCAGGCTCAGCTTCTGGAAATGCGCCCAGCGTTCTGCGTCGAGGAGGCCCTCGTCCAGTGCGGCGCGGACCGCGCAGCCCGGCTCCGTGCCGTGCCGGCAATCACTGAACCGGCAATCCTGGGCGAGGCGCTCCACGTCTTCAAACACCGCGCTGAGACCGACATCCGCGTCCATCAGGCCGACTTCACGGATGCCGGGCGTGTCGAGGATCAACCCTCCGCCGGGCAGCAGGACGAGCTGGCGATAGCTGGTGGTGTGCCGCCCCCGGGCATCCGAGGCGCGGATGTCCTGGGTGGCCATCCGCTCCTCGCCGAGCAGGGCATTCACCAGCGTCGACTTCCCCACACCCGAGGAGCCGATCAGCACACAGGTCTCGCCCGGCGCGATGTGGCCGAGGAGACCGTCCAGACCAAGGCCCTGGCGCGCCGATACGATGAGCACCGGGCAGCCGGCCGCCAGCCTGGCGATCTCGGCGGCCTCGGCCTCGGGCTGCTCGGACAGGTCGGCCTTGGTCAGCACCACCACCGGCCGCGCGCCGCTCTGCCAGGCCGCCGCGAGGAAGCGCTCGAGACGGCGCGGATTGAGGTCGGCATTCATGGAGGTGACGACGAAGACGACGTCGATATTGGCGGCGATGACCTGCATGGTCTGCACGCTGTCGGCCGCGCGGCGCACGAAGGCCGTGCGGCGCGGCAGGACGGCGTGGAGCGTGGCCGTGCCTTCGGTGGGCTTGGTCGACAAGGCCACCCAGTCGCCGGCGGCGGGATGCCCCCCCTCGCGGGCCTCATGGCGCAGGCGTCCGGAAAGGCGGGCGCTCAGCTGGCCGGCATCCGTGATCACCAGATTGGCTTCGCGCTGCTGGACGATGATGCGTCCGGGGACATAGCCGGCGCGCGCATGGGGCTCGAACGCCAGCCGCAGCGCATCGGACCAGCCATAGTGTTCGATCAAAAGCGGCACTCTCCTGAGGGATGGGCACTATAGCACCGACTGGGCGGCAAGCCGCCCGCCCGCAAAGGGGTGGCTTCCGCAGGCTCGACTGCCGTCTCGCGGCCTGGGCTGAGAACCGCCAGTTCGCTTCAGGCTTTGCGCCTCGACCGAGCGCGACATGAACTTCCAGATGCGCTTGACAGGGTGCCGAATGGAGAGAAACTCTACCGGATGTCCGGTACAGAAAAGAAGCCCAGCGCGAAAACGGCACCCGGCAGGAACGCTGCGGGACCCAGCACTGGGGGAGCGGCGAAACGGGCCGGGGGAACCCTTGGACGACCTAGCCTGCGGCCGTCACTTCTGGATGCCGCCTTGGACATCGTTGCAAGTGACGGTGTGAGCGGACTTACCTACAGGTCACTCTCCATTCGGACCGGTATCACAAAAAGCGGCCTGCTTTATCATTTCAACAGTAAAGAAGATTTACTTGAGGCAATAACGGCGCGACTTATCGAAAGATATGCGGAGGCACGCAGACGTGCGAGCGAATCCCTCTCTGAATCCCCGACCCGGGAACTTGAGGGGTACGCGATATCCTCCATGAACAATCACTCAAATCTGGATTCGGCCAGCGCAAAACTCAAATTATCGGGAGTATGGAGCGGCGAATCTGGCCGCAAATACTTCAAGGAGCGCCTTGAAGGCATGAGCTCCGGGCTTGGTTTCGAGCGTACCTCGATTGTCCATCTCGCCGTCGAGGGATTGTGGTTCGTGGAATTGTTCGGGCTTTCCCCCTTTAGCGACGAGCAGCGTAGTCGGGTGGCGGAAATACTTCTTGATATGGCGGGTGGATCCGATCTTCCGGCAGCATCCTCGCAGTAATGCAACGAAAGTAGAATTTATTCCGGAATAATATAAAATAAAGAGGAAAATAAATATGATTTACAAATCAAATAAGATACTGGCGATGGCAACTTTGGCGGCGATGTTGTTCGCTCAGGGAGCGGAAGTCCATGCGCAACCGCAGATAGGCTCGACACTCGCGACGGTGCGAGAGCGCGGCCATCTCCTGTGCTCGACAGGCGGTGCGAGCCCCGGCTTTAGCGCCTTCGACAGCCGCGGCGTCCCGCAGGGCATCGACGCCGACATCTGTCGGGCCGTGGCGGCAGCCGTCTTCGGTGACGCCAGCCGGGTTCGGTTCGTCACGACCTCGTCCTCGCAGCGCGTGTTGAATCTTCAGTCCGGCGCGGTCGATCTGGCCGCCCAGTCGATGACCTGGACCCACACGCGGGAGGCGGCAAACGGCCTCGTCTTCGCGAGCACCCACTATTACGACGGGCAGGGATTCCTCACGCGCACCTCGCTTGGTCTGCAATCGGCGCGGGAGCTTCAGGGAGCGACGGTTTGTGCCCCTGCCGGCGGCCGGGCCGAGATCAACGCCGCGGAATGGGCGCGGTCTATCGGCCTTCGCATCACGATCATCCTGTTTGATCGCACGGACGAGGTGATTGCCGCCTATGGCTCCGGTCGGTGTGACGCCATCACCAATGACGCCTCCCTTCTGGCGGGTCTCCGCTCGGGTCTGCAGAATCCGGCGGAACATGTCGTCCTCCCGGATCGGATCAGCAAAGAGCCGCTGGGCACCTACGTTCGTAAGGGCGATGACAATTGGCTCGACATCGTGCGCTGGACGGTACAGGCGCTGATCAATGCGGAAGAGCTCGGCATCACCCGGGAAAATTCCGAGCAGATGCTCACCAGCACAAATCCGCTGGTGCGACGGCTGCTCGGTGTCGCGGGCGATCACGGCCGGATGATGGGCCTCGACAACCGCTGGGCGATCTCGGCCATTCAGGCCGTCGGAAACTACGGCCAGCTGTATGACCGTCACTTTGGCGAGGCCAGCCAGACGCCTACACCTCGGGGCATTAACCGGCTCTGGACCGATGGCGGCATCATGTACGGTGCGCCGGTCCAGTAATTCCGAAAATTGACTGGGCGATTTGCGCCGTGTGCCGAAGTTCAGGTCGGATTGAATGGAAGCAGATTTACTGAAGTGAGATCCGTCTCGTAAGTACGAATTTGAGGTTCATGCCAAGGGTATTTTGCTTCGCAGAAGAAGATTCTGCCCTCCCTGTCGTTTGTTCCAGCACCTCGTCCGATTGTCCGGGCGAGGTGCTTTTACATCTACCGCTCACTCGCGACGCAGGTGCGCCTGCACTTTGAGCATCGGGTCACCGATTGGCTCACCCTCCGCCAGTCAACCCCTTTCGGATGGGGCCGTTCGCATCGCTTGGAGCCCCGCCAGGCCGTGCCGCTCCTCCGTTGCAGAACGCGACATCGGTCAACCCTTGCTTACATAAGCATATCATTATGTCGTTTGACTCTGCTCCGGCAATGAGCCTATGGAGGATCGTCTAGGTTCCCCCGGGCGCGTCCTCGCGTCGCGGGGGCTAAGAGGGAATCCGGTGCAGGCGGTTCGCCGCTGATGCCGGGGCTGCCCCCGCAACTGTGAGCGGCGAGCCGAGATCCGGAACCACTGGGGCCTTCGGGCCCTGGGAAGGGGGATCGAGGCGATGACCCGCGAGCCAGGAGACCTGCCTCGACACATACGTCCTCCGGCGGGGTGCCCGGTCAGGTCGCGATTGGCCCGCGATCGGTGCAAACCGCCGCGCGTGGGCGCGCGCCCGGCTGTCCTCGTCACAACGACACAGGTGAGGTTCATGACCGTTTCCGTTGCCACCCTCGGCTTCCCCCGCATCGGCCCGCGCCGCGAGCTGAAGACCGCGCTCGAGCGCTATTGGTCCGGCAAGTCCAGCCGCACCGACCTGCTCGCCGTCGCGGCCGAGCTGCGCGCCAGGACCTGGGCCCGGCAGAAGGCACTGGGCGCCGACATCATCCCGAGCAACGATTTCTCCTTCTACGACCAGGTGCTCGACACCAGCGCCATGGTCGGCGCCGTGCCGGCCATCTACGGCTGGAAGGGCGGTCCGGTGGACCTCGACACCTATTTCGCCATGGCACGCGGTGCCCAGGGCGATGCGCATGCCGAGTGCGGCGCCGGCTGCACCCACAAGGCGATCGACGTCCCCGCCTCCGAGATGACCAAGTGGTTCGACACGAACTACCACTACCTCGTGCCGGAATTCTCCTCGGGCCAGGCCTTCGCGCTCTCCTCCACCAAGGTGATCGACGAGTATCTGGAGGCGAAGGCCCAGGGCGTCGCGACCCGCCCCGTCCTGGTCGGCCCGGTCACCTACCTCAAGCTCGGCAAGAGCCACACCGAGGGTCTGCACCGCAAGGAGCTGCTGCGCGCGCTGCTGCCGGTCTATGCCGAGGTGCTGGGCAAGCTCTCCGCCGCCGGCGCCGAATGGGTGCAGATCGACGAGCCTTGCCTCGTCCTCGACCTGAACGACGAGGAGCGTGAGCTCCTGGCCGAGGCCTATGCGCATCTCGCCAAGGCCGTACCCTCCGTGAAGCTGATGCTGACCACCTATTTCGGCGGCCTCGGCGACAACCTCGAGGCCGCCCTGGCCCTGCCCGTGGCCGGCCTGCACCTCGACCTGATCCGTGCCCCGGATCAGCTGAGCGCCGTGCTGAATGCGCCGAAGGACCTCGTCCTCTCGCTCGGCGTGATCGACGGCCGCAACGTCTGGCGCGCCGACCTCGAAGCCATCCTCGACCGCGTCGAGCCGGTGGTGAAGTCGGGCCGCAAGGTCGTGCTGGCGCCCTCCTGCTCGCTGCTCCACACCCCGATCGACCTCGATGCCGAGAATGCGATCGATCCCGACGTGAAGGGCTGGCTGGCCTTCGCCGTGCAGAAGATCGAGGAGCTTGCCATCCTGGCCAAGGCCTTGAACGAGGGCCGCGCCGCTGTCGCGGACAAGCTCGCCGCCTCGACCGCCGCGGCGAAGCTGCGCAAGACCTCGCCCAAGATCCACGACGCCGCCGTGGGCGCGCGCCTGGCGAAGGTGACGGCCCAGATGGCCCGCCGCCACTCGGTCTTCGCCGAGCGGCGCCAGGCACAGATCGGGGCGTTGGGCCTGCCGGCCTTCCCGACCACGACCATCGGCTCCTTCCCGCAGACCGAGGATGTCCGCAAGGCGCGTGCCGCCCATGGCAAGGGGACGATGACCGACGCCGAGTACAATGCCTTCCTCCGCGAGGAAACGGCCCGCACCGTGAAGTGGCAGGAGCAGATCGGCCTGGACGTGCTGGTGCATGGCGAGTTCGAGCGCAACGACATGGTGCAGTATTTCGGCGAGCAGCTCTCGGGCTTCGTGTTCAGCAAGAGCGGCTGGGTGCAGTCCTACGGCTCGCGCTGCGTGCGGCCGCCGATCCTCTTCGGCGACGTGTCGCGGCCGAAGGCGATGACCGTGGAGTGGTGGAAGTTCTCGCAAGGCGTGGCGACCAAGCCGATGAAGGGCATGCTGACGGGCCCCGTCACCATCCTGAACTGGTCCTTCGTCCGCGACGACGTGCCGCGTTCGTTGGCCTGCAAGCAGATCGCGCTGGCGATCCGCGACGAGGTGGTGGATCTGGAGAAGGCCGGAGCCAAGATCATCCAGATCGACGAGGCCGCGCTGCGCGAGGGCCTGCCGCTGCGCCGCGGCGACTGGCAGCACTACCTCGGCTGGGCGGTGGAGAGCTTCCGCCTGACGGCTTCGGGGGTGGCGGACAAGACCCAGATCCACACGCACATGTGCTACTCGGAGTTCAACGACATCATCGAGGCGATCGGCGACATGGACGCCGACGTGATCTCGATTGAGACGGCACGCTCGAAGATGGAGCTGCTGGGCGCCTTCGCCGAGTACCGTTACCCCGCGGAAATCGGCCCCGGTGTCTACGACATCCACTCGCCGCGCGTCCCGGCGGTCGAGGAGATGACGGAGCTGCTGGAGGCCGCCCGCAGCCGCCTCTCCCCGGATCAGCTCTGGGTGAACCCCGACTGCGGCCTCAAGACCCGGAAATGGCCCGAAACCGAGGCCGCGCTGATCAACATGGTCGAGGCCGCGCGGAAGGTCCGCGCCCTGGTTTCGGCCTGACCTGAAACGCGTGGCCGCTCCGCTCGGGGTGGCCACGCACTACTCCCGGGGGATCTTCCAATGAGCAACATGCCGAATCTGGACTCCACGCTGACGCGCTGGGTGACGTCGCCGCGCGTGCCGACCCTGCCTACGCCGTCGAGCCTTCCGGCCCCCAAGCTGTCCTTCGAGTTCTTCCCGCCCAAGAACGAGAAGCTTGAGGCGGATCTCTGGACCTGCATCCGCCGGCTGGAGCCTCTGGCGCCTCGTTTCGTCTCCGTGACCTATGGCGCGGGCGGCTCCACCCGGTCGCGCACGCATGACACGGTGGCGCGCCTCGCGAAGGAAACCTCGCTGACGCCGGCCGCGCATCTGACCTGCGTGGGCGCGACCCGCGAGGAAGTGGACGAGGTGGCCCAGGCCTATTGGGAGGCCGGGGTACGGCACATCGTCGCCCTGCGCGGCGATCCGCCGGCCGGCGCGGCGACCTACGAGCCCCATCCGGGCGGCTATGCCCAGGCGGAGGACCTGGTGCGGGGCCTGCGCCGGATCGGCGACTTCGACATCAGCGTGGGCGCTTATCCGGAGGTCCATCCGGCCGCACTTTCGGCCGATGCCGATCTCGATTTCCTGAAGCGCAAGATCGACGCCGGGGCGAGCCGGGCGGTGACGCAATACTTCTTCGACACCGACATCTACCTGCGCTTCCTGGACCGCTGCCACGCGGCGGGGATCACGGCGCCGATCGTGCCCGGCATCATGCCGGTCTCGAACTTCGCCAGCCTGAAGCGCTTCTCGGCCATGTGCGGCGCCTCGGTGCCGGACTGGCTGGGCCGGCTCTTCGAGGGGCTGGACGAGGATGTGGACACGCGCCGGCTGGTGGCGGCGACGGTGGCGGCCGAGCAGGTGCGCATCCTGCAGGCCAATGGCGTGGACGAGTTCCACTTCTACACGCTCAACCGGCCCGACCTGACCTATGCCATCGCCCATATCCTGGGCGTGCAAGCGGGCCTTCCGGCATGAGGGTTGCGCTGGGACAAGTTGCTGGCGAGTTGGCCGGACGGCAGCAGCAACACGACGCTGTTCGTCTATGACGGCTGTGACGGCTATGACCTGACGGGGCGGCCACTGAGCGCGCGGCAGAGCATCGACGCGGCGCCGATCACCTATGTTTACGACACGGCCGGCCGCCTGACCTCCGAGACGGACGCCGCCGGCCGCGCCCGCTCCACCGCCTACGACGCGGGCGGCGCAGGCCCGCCTTGTCCGAACCCAGGTGGATGCGTCGCGCCTGCTTGTCTCGAGGTTGCGGGCGGAACAGGACGGCCATTCGAGCGTGCCGGTCGGGTCGGATCTCCTGGCGCGGCAGGCATCCGACCCTTGCCGCAACCATTCGGGCCCAGCGCAGCATTCTCGAAACTCGGCGTGTATCGCTGGGCGGACAGATCTCCGTGCTGAACCAGCGGAACCGACAGCTCCGAGAGCAAATAACGGCCTGACCGGGCAGGAGCGCTCACGCGTGGTGCAGATCCGCCTGCTGCGGCAGGAGTTGGACGGCGTAATGGAGTTGCTCCGCGTCGGCCACGCCACGCGCATTCGAGCTTTGGCCTTGGAGCGCGATGTGGCGCGCCTCGAGGGGGAGCTCAGCGAGCACGCAGCCAATGTCGCGGGGCTGGAGCAGCAGATCAGGGCGAACTCGGCGCCAAGCATCCAGCTGCCAAGGAGATCACCGCGGCAGGCGCGAGATGCCGTGGCGCAGCAGGCAGCGATGTAGCGATGAGCGCGTGAGCCGCGGGATGGTCGCCTGAAGGGCGTAGAGGCAGTCGTCGAGCGGCAGGAGGGTATACCGCCGGAAGGCGACGATGATCGCCTCGTCCTCGGCGGACAGCACGGTCGATTTTGCTTCCCGCGGCCCGGTTGGAAGATCGTCGACGGACCTGCGGCGTTGCCACTTGGCCACGGTTTTCTGGTTGATGCCGTAGCGGGTCGCCAGGGCCCTCAGGCTCGCTTGACTATGTTGGATCGCGCGACGGACCGCCGCTATCGTTGTGGCGCACCCGTGGAGAACCTGACCCATAGCGCGTCCCTCCATGCCTGCGAGAAGGCTGCACCATCAAAGCCTGGGATCAGACAGCTAGTGCGGCAGCAGCTGCATCCGCAGGCGGCTCTCCAGGGCGACGATAGCCGGCAGCGCATCCGGTGTCTGACCGATGGCCCGCCCGGTCTGACCCAGCGCCTGCGCCAATCTCCGGAGATCGGCATGCTCTGCCTTCCGCTGCACCATCCGCCGAGACCGGGCCAGCAACCGGCGGGTGTGTCCAGCTCGTTTCGAACATACCAGCGGCCTATTGGATCGGCGCGCCGTACAGCAAACCGCCCTGCGTCCAGAGCTGGTTCAAGCCACGCGGTGTCGGCGTCTGACTCGCCGCGCCGAAGTTTCGTTCGTAGATCTCGCCATAGTTCCCCATGGTCCGGATCACGTTGTAGGCCCAACGGTTGTCGAGCCCCATGAAGCGGCCATGGTCGCCCGTCACGCCGAGCAGTCGGCGGACAAGAGGGTTCTCACTGGCGAGCATCTGCTCGACATTGGCCTGGGTGACGCCCAGCTCTTCGGCATTGATCAGCGCGTGCAGCGTCCATTTGACGATATCCAGCCACTGCTCGTCGCCCTTGCGGACATAGGCGCCGAGCGGCTCCTTGCTAATGCGGTCGGGCAGCAGGACATGCTCGTCCGGTGCCCGCAGGCGTGAGCGCAGGCCGGCCAGCAAGGTCGCGTCGTTGCTGATGGCGTCGCACCGGCCAGACTCGTAGGAGGAGACGATGTCGTCGGTCCGCTCGAAGACCAGCGCGGTGAAGCGGATGCGATGAGCCCTCGCCCATTCCGCGGCGTTGATCTCCGCGCGGCCGCCAGCCGGCACGCAGATGGTGGCATCCGCCAGACCGGTCGCTGCGGTGAGGCCTAGCGACTTGCGCACCAGGAAGCCCTGGCCGTCGTAGAAATGCGTGCCGGTGAATTCGAGCCCGTTATTGGCCTCGCGCGTCTGCGTCCAGGTCAGCGACTGCGCGGCCATATCGATCGCGCCCGATTGCAGGCTCACGATGCGCTGAGCCGTGGTCATAACGACGAAACGCGCCTGCGCGGGGTCGCCGAAGATCGCGGCCGCGACGGCGCGGCACATGTCGGCATCGATGCCGCGCAGCTCGCCCCGGCCGTCGAAGAGCCCGAAGCCCGGGCTCGCGCCGCTCGTCCCGCAATTGACCGTTCCGCGCGCGCGGACGGCCGAGAGGGTAGGGCCGGCGGCCGTCTGCGCCGCGGCGTCAGGCCCGGTCAGCCAGCCGGCCAGCAGCAGACCGCACAGGCCGGCCTTCAGCGATGTCCATGTCATGATCGTTTCCCCTTCGGGTGGTCTTCTTGGATCGGCCTCAGGACTTGCGCCGGGCCTTGGACTTGGGCGGCGGGGGGATGTCTTCACCTCCGATTTCTCCGCCATCGGCGAGGCGCAGCAGCTGCAGCACGATCCGGCGGCGCTCCATGGCGCTGAAGGGCGAGAGGCCGGCCAGCTCCATGTACCAGAGCCCCTCCACCGCCAGGTGCACGATGGCCGCACGATCGGCGTCGATGCCCGCGCTGATCTCACGGAAGCGGCGCGCGTAATAGGCTTTGCCGGCGCGATTGCTCCACGAGCCGGACATGCGCAGGCGGGCACTGGCCTTGTCCGCCTTTGAGCGGTTGTGGATGGAGGCGATCGCATAGCCCTTGAGCTCGCGAAAGGGCGATTCCGGCAGGCTCTCCGTGGTCGCTCTGCGTGCGTCGGCGTAGCGCTCGACGAGGCGTTCGGTCAGTGCCTCGAGCAGGGCTTCCTTGTTGGGGAAATGGTAGAGGAGGCCGCCCTTGCTGATGCCGGTGCGCACCGAGAGCGTCTCGTAGGTGAGGCCAGCCACGCCGTCCTCGGCGATCAGATCCAGCGCGGCGTCGAGCAGCATCGGCCGGACACTGGGACGCCCGACGCCACGTTCGGCGGTGGGAGCGACGGGGGCGGATTTCGCGCTGACGGCCTTTTTGGACATGCGCTCAGCATTCCGATCCGCGGCGTCCGATGTCAAGCATCTTCGGAAAATTACTATACCATATGGACGGTACATTTATGTCGCGGATTTTATGATGGTCCATGGAGAATGAGGGTTTGACAAGGCCGCATCTGCGGTGATGTCATGTACCGGATGGTTGGTACAGTAATCCGATTGATGCGGCCTTGGCCGCCGAAGGCGACAGCATGATCCGAATCACCTCACGCCAGGACGAGCTCGCGCTCGACGCCACCGAGAAGGGCATCCCCGGCCATGCCGGCACCGTTGCGATGGAGGCCGTCGCCACCCAGGGTTGGAACCTGCTGCGTGAGGATCTGCCGCTGCCCGTCGCCGTCCTCAAGCAGGATGCGCTGGTGCACAATGCCGCCTGGATGCAGCGCTTCATTGAGCAGAGTGGCGCCGCCATCGCCCCGCACGGCAAGACGACAATGAGCCCCGCGCTCTTCGACCTGCAACTGGCCACCGGCGCATGGGGCCTCACCGTCGCGACGGTCCATCAGCTCCAGGTCGCGCGGCGATTCGGCTATTCGCGCCTGGTGCTCGCGAACCAGCTCGTTGGCCGCAGCGGCATAGACTATGTGCTGGAAGAGCTGAAGCGCGACCCGGATTTCGAGTTCTGGTGCCTCGCGGATTCCCTCGAGAACGTCGCGCGCCTCTCCGAAGCCGCGCGCCGCGTCGGCGCCGGTCGCCCTCTGCGGCTGCTCGTCGAGATGGGCTATCCCGGCGGCCGCACGGGCTGCCGGGAGCTGGAATCAGCATTGGCGGTGGCACGCGCCATTGCGGCGGAAACGCCCTTTCTCTCGTTGGCCGGGATCGAGGGGTTCGAGGGTCTGCTACGTGGCGCCACGCCGGCGGAAAGCACGGCGATGGTCGAGGGCTTCCTCGATCGCGTCTGTGCCTTGGCTTCGGCATGCGCGGAAGAGAAGCTCTTCTCCCCCGGCGAGGTGCTGCTGAGCGCGGGTGGCTCGATCTACTACGACCTCGTGGCCACGCGGCTGCGCGCCGTGGAGCTCGGCCAGCCCTGCACAGTCCTGCTACGCAGCGGCTGCTACATCACGCATGACGACATCCTCTACCGCCGCGTCTTCGAGGCGCTGCGCCTGCGCCGCCCCGAGCTCGCGGCGATGGATGGTGGGCTACGCCCCGCGCTGGAGGTTTGGGCCTATGTGCAGTCCCGCCCCGAACCGGACAAGGCGATCCTCGGCTTTGGTAAGCGCGACGCGTCCTACGACGACCCGCCCGTCGCGCTGAAGTGGTTCCGACCTGGCGCCGGCATGGCCGCGCCCGTTGCGGTGCCCGACGGCCATCGCGTGACGGGACTGAACGACCAGCACTGCCATCTCACTATCCCCGCGGATTCCCCGCTGGCCGTGGGCGACATGGTGGCCTTCGGCATTTCCCACCCCTGCCTGACCTTCGACAAATGGCGCGTCATGCAGGTCGTGAACGATGCCTATGACAGCGTGTCCGCCATCCGGACCTACTTCTAGCCGCAACCTGTCCCAGGAGTTCGAGGAACATGACGGATTCAGTCCCGCGCCGTGCCTTCGGTGCGGCGGCCCTTGCTGCCACAGGTCTCGGTGGGCTCGATGCCAAGGCGCAGACTCGTTCGGTGCTGCGCGTCGTGCCATCCTCCGACCTCACCATCCTCGATCCCATCTGGACCACGGCCTATATCGTGCGCACCCATGGCTTCCTGATCTACGACACGCTCTTTGCGATCGACGCAAACGACACGCCGCAGCCCATGATGGTCGAAAGCTGGACGCGCAGCGACGACGAGCTGAGCTGGACGTTCAAGCTGCGCGCGGGGCTGGAATTCCACGACGGCCAGCCGGTGACCGGCGACGACGTCATAGCCTCGCTGCGCCGTTGGGGCAGCAGGGACACCCTCGGAGGACGCCTCCTCGGCGCCACGGAGGCGATGGAATCCCTGGGGGCGGAGGGCTTCCGCATTCGTCTGAAGGAGCCTTTCGGCCGCATGCTCGACGTGCTCGGCAAGACGGGCTCGCGCGTGCCCTTCATCATGCCCGCCCGCGTGGCTGCGACACCGGGCGATCAACGCATCACCGAGACGATCGGCTCCGGTCCCTTCATCTTCCGCGCCGCGGAATGGCGGCCCGGCGTGCAGGCCGTCTATGAGCGCAATCCCCGTTACCGGCCGCGCGCTGAGCCGCCCTCGGGCCTCGCCGGCGGCAAGGTCGCGAAGGTCGACCGCATCGAATGGCGCATCATCCCCGATCCCGCGACGGCCAGCGCCGCGCTCGCCTCGGGCGAGGTAGACATGATCGAGAGCCCGCTGCCCGACCTGTTGCCCGCGCTGCGCGCCAATCGCCGCATCGCGGTCTTCCCGGCCAACGAGCGGGGTGGCCAGTACTGGATGCGCTTCAACCATCTGGTGCCGCCCTTCGACGACGTGCGGATCCGGCGCGCGGCAATGCTGGCGATCGGCCAGGAGGATATTCTGCTGGCGCAGCTCGGCGAGCCGGAGCTCTTCCGCACCTGCAACTCGCCGATCGGCTGCGGCACGTCGCTGGCCAAGGAATACGGCGATCTGCTGCTGCGCCCGAACCTCGTGGAGGCACGGCGCTTGCTGCAGGAGGCGGGCTATGACGGCCGCCCGATCGCGATGCTCAACGCCTCCGACCACAGCCTGCTCGCACAGGTGGGGCCGGTGGTGAAGTCTCAGTTGGAGCAGGCCGGCTTCCGCGTCGACCTCGTCTCGCTCGACTGGCAGACCGTGGTGGCGCGCCGCGCCAAGAAGGAGCCGGTCGAGCAAGGTGGCTGGAACATCTTTTTCACCTGGACCGGTATGTCCGACATCACGGATCCCGGCACGAACGGCGCCCTGGGCGGATCCTGCGAGCGGGCCTATTTCGGCTGGCCCTGCGATACCGAGCAGGAGCGTCTACGCGAGGCCTTCCTGCGAGCCCGCGACGATGCAGAGAGGCGCCAGCTGGCCATTGCCATCCAGGACCGCGCCGTGGAGCAGGCGAGCTTCGCCTGGCTCGGCGAGTTCCGGCAGTTCGGCGCCTATCGGCGCGACCGCATCCAGGGCTGGCTCACCAGCGAGGCCATGGTCTTCTGGAATATCTCCCGGCTCAGCTGAGGCCGGCTCTATCCCCACTCAACCCAAAGGATGATGCGAATGTCGGCTTCCCCAGCAGCTACGACCAAGACCATGGAGGCCGGCGGCTACAGCTATATCCCTGCCGTCTTCCAGTACTCCTCGGGTGTCGCGGCCCTGCCGGGTTATCGGCTCGAGCGCGCACGGTTCAGCAGGCTCCTGCCGATGGCAGAGGGCTTCGCGCGGATCAGGGCCCATCTGGAAGCTCTCGGTCGGCCGCTCACGGCCTTCGCTGCTTGCGAGCTGCGCTCCGCGCTGCCCTTCACCGATGACGGGTTCCGCGAGTTCAACCTGGGCTATGCTCAGGTCCTGCGCGAATGGGGCATCATGGAAGGCGACGACAATCCCGTCGCACGCAGCAACGTCTGTCCCGAGCTGTCGCCTCCGGATGAGTCCGGCTTCTACGCCTTCACCTACACCGTGCCTGACAAGACGACCGGCCCGACATTCCTGATCGCGGGCGGGGCAGAAGCGCGAGGCACCGGGCCGGCGGAGCAGCGCGTCGTGGCTTATGGCGACACCTCGCCCGAGGGCCTGCGCGCCAAGGCCCGCCAGACACTCGGTGAAATGGAACGGCGGCTGACCGGCTTCGGTTTCGGCTGGGCGGACACGACTGCGGTCCAGGTCTATACTGTGTACGACCTTCACCCATTCTTCCTGGACGAGATCACCGCTCGCGGAGCGGCGCAGAACGGCATCACCTGGCATCCCTGCCGGCCGCCCGTGCAGAAAGTCGACTTCGAGATGGACTGCCGTGGGCTGGACCATGAGATTCTACTACGTGTCTGAACTGACATGGTCCGCATGGCATTAAGCCAAGCGGGCATCATGCCCATCGACAGTTTTCAGGCATACGCGCACGGCAGTTATCGAGATGCGTAATCGCCGTCGCCGGGGAATAGGATCTCGACGCTGCGCGCAGCATAACGGAGAGCGACTGGCCGCTTGGGTGTTTCTGATGAGGGGGAGCATACAGGTCTGCGAAACCCTTGAGTACACCGCGCGTGAAGATCGGGTCCGCCTCCGCCCGCGTCTCGAAGTGCCGCCGGTGAGCGCCTGGTCGGTCCAGTACGCAGAGCAATCTAGCGGATCGGGCGGGCAACCGAGGTCGCGATGCTCAGCCGGCGCCGGCACCTTCTCCGGCAGGTGGTTCTTCTGCATGCTGCGGAACACCGCCAAGTGTGCCGCAGCATGCAGGTTCGCCGGCGCCATGGCCAGCCGCTCCTCGTGCCGGCCGGTCTGACTGGGAATGATCGATTGGGAATTGGAAAGCTTGGTCATCGTCAGGCTCCGTTCGGCACCCGATCACCCGAGTGCTACGAGCCCGAGCCCGCAGGTTCAGCAAGGCCGGGCGAAACGCTGCGCATGGGCGAGCATTCGCTCTATGGCGCCGTAAAGCCAAGCGAACTCCGGATCATGATTGCTTTGTCCCGAGAGTGTTCCGCTCTCAATCACAATCTCAATGACCTTTCAGAGCAGAACGACGCTGTTCGGCGCTACCGAGTAGGCCAACGACGACACGCATCACATCAGCATCGATCGGAGAAGCGGTCGTATGCATCAACTCGGCGGAAAGGAATATTGATGTCACGTTGGTAGATTTCTGCCTTCAGGAATGCCAGTTCAGGTTCACGCTGTGCATCCTCAACGTCGGTGTACCAAGCCCATGGCGAACCGTTGCCATCTCTATTCCATCGGTCGCCGCGCGCCTTGAGAAGGTCCTTGAAGTCGAAGGGGCTGTTCTCCGCCCATATTCGCCAAAATGGAGTCCGCGCACGCTGAAGAAGCTGCGCAAGCGCAGATCTTCCACTCTTGGGCAAGAGGCGCGCCAGGAGCTCGATCGCGGCAAGGCAATCGTGGACGGCACGGTGACGGTCGTAAAAGAATGCGGACGTCTGCGCGAGATACCCGAGTTTCGTGAACATAATGGACGCGATCGCCGACGGCCTGCGGACGGCTGGTCTTCGGGAACGGCTAGAGCAGTTGGAGGCGCGGCAGGCTGAGCTTCGCAGGGAGATCGCTGCGGGTGTCGCGCTCGGCTCCGATGCCGCCAGACAGGGCACTGAGGTGAAATCGTCATTCGAAGCCGGGATCAGGCATTACCTCGAGATGCTCGGCCCATGGGTAGGCGAGCCTGATGGCGAGGAGCCCGGCGGCAAAGCCATGGCCATTCTCTCGACAATGGTCGGTGCAGTGGTGCTCTCGCGGGCCGTCAACGACGAACGGCTGTCGGAGCAATTCTTGCAAACGGCCGCCGAAAGAGTGCTGACGGCGGCGCCTGCCGATCAGGCCCGGCAGGAGCCGCGCCAATCATGCACCGGCCGCTAGGCCTGCTTGGGCGCTAGATAGCTGCCGGTCCGCTTTCGGCCAAATCCTGCCAAAGCCTAAACGCTGCCCAGTGATCTGATCGCTGGGAAACAGGCATTCGGGGCACATTCCCGGAGAGTGCGCACTGCTCCACCGCAATGCCCATCGTGCCCGGAGCCTGCTGCTTGAGCCTGCAGCAGCGGAAGGTCTTGAACGCATCCCAATGACTCGTACAAATGCGCCTTCTTCGAAGCGGTCCCGCCGCTGCGCGCATGGCTTCGCCCCGCGTGAGATCATTGGGGAGGGCCCCGCAGTCGAGGCGGGGTGATGAGTTCCTACAATAAGCAGCCTACGGGCCATTTGTCCGGGCGCCTGCTGCAATGGCTCCTCGCGTACGGCACCTTTGCCGTGCCGCAGGCGGCCGGCCCGATCGCCTTTACCCTGTTGGCGTTGCCCCTCACTGGCAGCTCCAGCAGTGGCGCGGTGCTGGTGCTGGCCATCACGCTCGCCCAGGTTGCCGGTGCGGTTCCTGTCCTCCGTATCGGAAACGGCTTCAACGCCGTGTCATACCTCCGAGTCCTGGTGGGTCTTCGGGCGGTGTCGCTCGTTGCTATGGCGCTTTTGGCAAAGGTCGGCGCACCCTTTCCTCTCCTTGTCGTTGCCGCCGCCGCTGGCGGCCTGGTCAACGGTGCAGCCTTCGGCCTGCTGCGATCCGTCCTCAATCATCTCGTCCGGCCAACGGGAATGCCTCGTGCCCTCGGCATGGCCGCGACATTGAACGAACTCACCTTCGTCGCTGCCCCCATTGCCGCTTCGGTCCTGGGATCCCTGATCGATCCCGTCTTTGCCCTCTTGGTGCTGGTTGTCTTGGGTACCGCGCCGGCGCTGCTGGTACCTGCCATCCCGCAAGCTACAGCGCCGGAACCCATCCGGGGCGGTGAGAGGCTGTTGCGGCCCGCAATCCTTCTATGGCTGGTCTGTTCTCTGGCGACCAGTGCGGTGACTTCGGCGGTTGAAATCGGCGCCGTGGCGATCGCGATCAATTACGGCCTGGAGCCTGCGGAAGGTGCCATCTTCGCGGTAGCGCTATGTGTTGCAGCAGTTGCCGGCGGCATTTGGGTCAGCACACGGAACAGAGTGCCGGGTCCTTTCGCGGTACCGTTCCTGCTCGCTTTTGTGACCTTTGGAGCTGCCCTTACAGCCGCCAATCTATCGGTGTTAGCCACGCTCATAGGCGCGGTCACCATTGGATGCTTTCTCGCTCCGCTCGGCACCTACAATTCGCTGCGGCTCGACGCTCTCTCCCCGCCAAATCGAAAGGCCGAGGTGTTTGCACTGTCCCGTACAGCGAACTCCCTCGGGATCATTTTGACGAGCGCTAACCTGACCTGGGCCTCGGTCGAGATCACCATGGCGATTTCCGCCGCGGTGCTCTTCGCAGCAACCGTGGCGGTCGCGATCGCTACGTTCCGAGGGCGCGCGCCGCGGGGTTAGACGCGTGCAGATCCCGCTCGACTTCCTTGCACCGGGAAGCATTGGTGTCGTCGTGCCGCGCAGGAGTGCCCGCGCGGCACGGCCCGGTCTGCTCCGGGCTTTGGGTGGTGGCAGCGTCGCATCGGGCGGCGCTCCAATGGAGACCACCCTATGTCGAAGCCCAAGAGCCTGACCGTCGCCCAGCTCCTCGTCGTGACGACCGCCGCCCAGCGCCCGGATCGCGTGGTCCTGCCACTTCCGCCGACCCTGCGCGTCCGCGGCAGCGCCCAGCGCACCCTGCTCGCAACGCTGCTCAAGATCGAGCTCGTGGAGGAGTTCCCCATCGACGACGCCACGCTCTCCTGGCGTGCGGACGATAGCGGTCAACACTTTGGTCTACGCTTGACGGCCGCCGGCCTTGCCGCGGCGGGCGGATCAAGCGATTCGGTGGCGAATCCAGTGGCGTCCAATGATGCGGAGCAAGTGGAGCGCGGCTCGCGGCACAGCTCCGGGGAGGGCGCTGCAGGCGCGGCCCCTGCGACGACCGCGCCTCGCGCTCCGGCGGGCAAGCTAGGCGATGTCCTCCGGGCGATCTCCAAGGACGTGGGCGCGACCCTTCCCGAGATCACGACTATGACGGGCTGGCTGCCCCATACCGCGCGGGCTGCTGTGACGGGCCTTCGCCAACGAGGCTTCGCCATCCAGCTCTCCGAGCAGCAGGGCCGAAAGGCCTATCGCATCGGGGCGTCTGGCTAAGGCGAGCGCCGTGGCGCGCCGTACCAGGGCGGGGGCCAAGGTGCCCTCCTCATTGAGCCAGGAGGCTGTGATCGAGTTGGGTCGACTTGATGCGGCAGGTATCCGTAGCCAGCGCCATGAAGGATGGTCACTGCTCCCGGCGAGCTATGACGATGGCGGTCTCTCCGGTGGCAGCCTGAACCGGCCGGCTCTCCAGCGCCTGCTGACTGACCTGGCGTCCGGCCGGGTAGATTTGGTGGTCGTGTATAAGGTGGATCGCCTGACCCGATCGCTCGCTGACTTCGCCAAGATCGTCGAGGTGTTCGATGCCCATGGCGCCTCCTTCGTGTCGGTGACGCAGCACTTCAACACGACGACGAGCATGGGTCGGCTCACGCTGAACATGCTGCTGTCCTTTGCTCAGTTCGAGCGCGAGGTTACCGGGGAGCGCATCAGGGACAAGATCGCCGCCTCCAAGCGCAAGGGCATGTGGATGGGGGGATCGGTGGCCTTCGGCTACGAGGTTCGCGATCGCAAGCTGATCGTAAATGCCGAGCAGGCTGAGTTGGTGCGCCGGACCTACCAGCTCTACCTGGATTTCGGATCGGTGCGATTGGTCCAGCATCAGCTGGCTGCGGAGGGGATCACGGGCAAGGATGGCCGGGCCTTCGGTCGAGGCGCGCTGTTCCACCTGTTGCAGAACCGCCTCTACCGCGGCCAGGTCGCCCACAAGGGCAACATCTATCCCGGTGAGCACGAGGCCATCGTCGATCCGGAGTTGTGGGAGATGGTGCAAGCGCGTCTTGCTGAAGCTCGGGCCGATCGGAGGGCTGGGGGCCAAGCTAGCCAGCCCAGTCTGCTGGCGGGGATGCTGAGCGACGCAGTAGGAGGGCTGATGGTTGCGACCCACGCCACGAAGTCTGATCGTCGTTATCGCTACTACGTCTCGAGCGTGCTGATCACTGGAACGCGGGAGGAGCATGCTGACGCGCTGCGGCTACCTGCCGTTGCGTTGGAGAAAGTTGTCCTTGAACGCGTCGGACGGCTGCTGTCGGATGGGCCGGCGATGCTGCAGGTGCTGCGGTCGGCCGAGGCATTGCCACCGCAGGGGGGCGAGCAACGATCGATCCTCGGGGCTGCGGCCGCCCTGAGCGGCCGGTGGTTGAACATGGGTCATACTCTGCAGCGCGACTTCCTATCGTCGATTACCGCGGAGATCGCTGTGCAGCGGCATGAAGTCGCCATCCGCATCTCGGCGCGTCGGCTTGTCGCGAAGCTGACGGGGCGAGCCCACGAGGAACTGGCAACCAGCCATCGACCGATCGAAGACGACATCACGCTGACGGAGCCGGTGGCGCTTCGGCGAGCGGGGCGCGAGATGGCGTTGCTCGTCGGGTCGACCATCGCGGCCGATCGATCCGACCCCTCGCTGGTTCGCCTGGTCGCCAAGGCTTGGGCGCTGCGGAACGAGCTCGTTGCGAGCACAGCGCCGAGCCTGACGGCCTTCGCTCAGCAGCAAGGCATCTCTCAATCCTATGCGTCGCGACTGGTTCGGCTGGCCTGGCTCGCCCCAGACATCGTCGAGTCGATCCTTGATGGACGGCAGCCGAAGGGCCTGACGGCATCTAGCTTGATGCGGGACACGCGCATCCCGATAGACTGGCAGGACCAGCGCCGCGCGCTCGGCTTCGCGCAATAGCCTCCAGCAACACAGCGGTTCGGATCCGACACAGCGTAGTTTCGGGCGTACCGATTCACCCGAGGATAAGCCGCCGAGCGGGCCGTTCCAGGCCAACTGTACATGCCGAAATGGCATGGAGAGACGATAGGCCGCGAGAGGCCCCTCGGACCGCCCTTTCAGCGTCTCTCAGGTACAGTTGCGCTACTGACCTCGCGTGAGAGGCCCGAAAGGCCGGGCTTTCACGGGGGAGGGGCCAAAACCCCGAAATCTTCTGCGTCAGGCTGACTGGGTGGCTGGGGTGCTAGGATTCGAACCTAGGAATGACGGTACCAAAAACCGTTGCCTTACCACTTGGCTACACCCCACCGGTGTCCGGATGTAGCGAGGGCACCCCCGCGCCGTAAAGCCCCCCACCCGAAGCCCACCACCCGGTGGGCATCGCGCGGGCCGCGGCGGCGGCGCCAGCCGGCGTCGCGAAGAGGCCGAAACAGGTCGCGCCCGAGCCGCTCATCCGTGCCAGGAGGCAGCCGGGCTGGGCGCGCAGGGCTGCCAGGACCTCCGCGATCGCGGGGCAGAGCGACAGCGCCGCCGACTCCAGGTCATTGGTCAGCCGGCGGAGGTCCGCCGCCATCGCCGCCGCATCCGGCCAGGACTCCGGCAGAGTCGCCGGCGGCGTGAATTCGCCCTGCCGCGCCCGGAACACCGCCGGCGTGGCCACCGGCACTCCCGGATTGACCAGCAGCAATCCGCATTCGGGGAGTCGCGGGGCGGGCCGGATCACCTCGCCGATTCCCTGCATCAGGGCCGGTCGGGAGGCGATGCAGACGGGAATATCGGCCCCCAGCGGCGCGGCGAGCGCGGCCAGCGCCGATTCGTCGCGCCCCGCGCCCCAGAGCCGGTTCAGCAGCCGCAGCGCCGCCGCGGCATCGGCCGAGCCACCGCCGATTCCGGAGGCCACCGGCAGGCGCTTGGTCAGCCGCAGCGCCGCACCCCGAGGCGCCAGGGCCCGCGCCGCGCGCAGCACGAGATTGTCCGGCTCGGCGGCAAGGGCCTCGCCGAAGGGGCCGTCCAGTACCAGCGACAGCTCCTGTGCGGGCTCGGCATGGAGGCTGTCCGCTGCCGGGCCGAAGACCGCCAGGCTGTCGAGCAGGTGATAGCCATCGGCCCGCCGTCCGGTGACGTGCAGATACAGGTTCACCTTGGCGGGCGCGTCTTCGAGCATCGGCGGGGCCTCAGCGGCTGGCGGGGATGGGCAGGCCGTTCTGGAGCTTGGCCTCGATCCGGGCCGTCTCCGCCTGATCGGGCTCCATGGTCAATGCCCGGCGCCACTGGAAGCGCGCCTCGTTCTGGCGGCCGGCCGCCCAGTACACGTCGCCGAGGTGGTCGTTCACCGTCGAATTGCGGGATTCCAGCTCGACGGCGCGTTCGAGCTGGGTGATCGCGCCTGGCAGGTCGCCCATGCGGTACAGTACCCAGCCCAGGCTGTCGGCGATATTGCCGTCCTGCGGCCGCTGGACGGCGGCGCCCTCCAGCATGGCGCGGGCCCGATCGAGGTTCACGCCCTGATCCGCCCAGGTATAGGCGAGGTAGTTCAGGACGTAGGGCTGCTCGGGCGAGAGCGCCAGGGCGCGCAGCAGATCGGCTTCGGCGCCGGTCCAGTCTCCCGACCGCTCACGCGCGATGCCGCGGGCGTAGAAGAGCGGCCAATCGAAGTCGCGCGCCTGCTCCAGCCGCGCGATGGCGCCGTCATAGGCGGTCACGGCCTCGGCGAAGCGCGAGCGGCGGCGCAGGATGTCGCCGAGTCGGGTGAGCGCCTGGGGCAGGTTCGGGACGGCGGCGGCCGTCTGGTTGAGCAGGGCCTCGGCCTCGGCCAGGCGGTCGAGCCGGTCGAGCAGGCCCGCACGGCGAAGCTGAGCGGTGCCGAAGAGCGGGTCTTCCGGGCGGATCTGGCCCAGGGCGGTGGCCGCGGCCTCAAGCTGCTCGCCCTCTGTCAGGGTATCGGCCAGCAGCAGCAAAGCGGGGCCGAAGCTGGGGCGCAGGCGCAAGGCGAG
Organism: Roseococcus sp.; assembly: GCF_965227005.1. Classification (NCBI taxonomy): domain Bacteria; kingdom Pseudomonadati; phylum Pseudomonadota; class Alphaproteobacteria; order Acetobacterales; family Roseomonadaceae; genus Roseococcus; species Roseococcus sp. The sequence continues at coordinate 27,214 of NZ_CBDDFJ010000020.1, read as the reverse complement.
GCGGGCCAGCAGCCCGGCCATCTCCTCCAGCCCCTGGCCGCGCAGGGCACTGCCGAGCGCCACATAGGCCTCGGCGATGCCGTCGGCGGGGCCGGTAATGCTTTTCTGCGTCAGCACGATGCCGCGCGCGGGCTCCTGCACGGCGAGCGCCAGCTCGTCATGCGTCTCGGCCAGCTGATTCAGCAGGCGCACCGCATCGGCATTGCGGCCCGCGCGGTTGAGGATGCCGGCGGCCAGCAGGGTGAGGCGCAGCGTCGGCTCGGGCTGGCCGGCCAAGGCGAGGCGGACATAGCGCTCGGCCTCGCGCGGGCGGTTCGCGACGTCGGCGATGAGGGCGGCATGCAGGGCGTTGAGCGCCCGGAAGCGCCCCTGCTCGGCGGCCGGGCGGAGCAGGGCGATGGCCTGGTCGGTCTGGCCCCTCCCGGCGAGGCTCCAGGCCACGAGCACGGGCTGCAGCGCCTGCATCGGGCCCTGGCGGCCCAGAGCGCGGGCGCGGCTCTCCGCGCGGTCCCAGCGCTGGCTCGCGATCTCGGCGCCGAAGAGCAGGAGCTGGGCCGAAGCGTTGTCCGGCAGGCGACGGGCCAGGCGCAGGGCGTCCGGCCGGCCGTCCATCACGGCGGCCGAGAAGGCCCGCTGGAGGATCTCGCTTTGGTTGGGTTCGGCCCGAAGGGCGGAGAGGAGGTTGTCGGCGGCGACGCGGCTGTCCTGCTCGTCCGCCGCGAAGCGGCCGACGAGGAAGCTGCCGAAGACGGTGCCGGCCGGCGCGCCCTCGGCTGCGCCGGGGTCGGAAGCGTCCAGGCCGCCGGCCGCGCAGGCGGCCACAAGGCTCGCGGCGAGCAGCGCAAATCGGGGATGAAAACGGCGTTGAGCCATAGCGTGGAATGTAGCAGCGAAGCGCCGCACCGCACCATGGGCCGTGATCTGTTCTCCACACCCGCGCGACACGCTGTGACATTTAGGCATCGGAAGGTTCGCCGAAACCGGCCCTTGATGCATTTCCCGTACCGTGACCTCATTCGATTGTCACAGAGCGGAAGGTCAGCATTCCCGATGTTCAACCGTCGTCACCTCTGGGGCGCCGCCGCCGCGCTGGGTCTCGTCAGCCGCGGGGCCATTGCCCAGACGCCCACCCTGAAGGTCGGCTCGACGCCGACCGGCATCCCCTTCACCTTCCTCGACACCCGCACGAACACGCTGACCGGCTTCATGGTCGAGCTGATCACCGAGATCGGGAAGCGGCAGGGCTTCAACACCGATGTCCAGGCGGTGCCCTTCGCGGCGCTCGTCGCCTCGCTCACCTCCTCGCGCATCGATATCATCTCGGCGGCGATGCTGGCCACGCCCGCCCGGCGCGAGCAGATCGACTTCTCCGACCCGGTCTATGGCTATGGCGAGGGCGCCGCGATCCGCGAGAGCGAGAGCCGCCCCTGGCGCAGCCTGGCCGATATGCGCGGTGTCACCGCCGGCGTGCAGGTCGGCACGATCTATATCGAGCCGCTGCGGGCCGCGGGCCTCGAGGTCCGAACCTATGACAGCGTGGCCGACATCATGCGCGACGTCTCGCTGGGCCGGATCCAGGCGGGCTTCGGCGATGCGCCGATCGTCTCCTATCAGATCGCCCAGAACATTTTCCGCGGCGTGAAGCTGATCCCGGACTACCGGCCCAGCGTCCTCGGCAGCATCGCCATCGGCACGCGCAAGGGCGACCCTGTGCTGGCGCGGATCAATGCGGGCCTCGCCTCGATGAAGGCCGATAGGGCCTTCGCGGCCCTCGTGGGGAAATGGAACCTCCCGGCCTCGGTGGACTGATCCGCTGAGCTGGGCCGGATTTCTCCGCGACGGGCAGCAATTCCTGCCCATCCTGCTCCAGGGCGTCTGGGTGACGGTCGCCGTCACGCTCTGCGCCCTGGTGCTGTCCACCGCGCTCGGCGTCGTCTGGGCGCTGATGCGCACCTCGGGCAAGCGTTGGCTGGAATGGCCGGCGGTGATCTTCACCAACACCATCCGCGGCATCCCGATCCTGGTGCAGCTCTTCTACATCTACTTCGTGCTGCCCGAGATGGGCGTGGACCTGAACGCCTTCCAGGCCGGCGTGATCGGCCTGGGCATCGCCTATTCGGCCTATATGGGCGAGGTCTTCCGCGCCGGCATCCTGGCGGTCGACACGGGCTCGATCGAGGCGGCGCAGAGCCTGGGCATGCCGCGCCTGCGGATCCTGAGCCGCGTGGTACTGCCCCAGGCGGTGCGCCTCGTCCTGCCGCCCTATGGCAACAACCTCATCATGCTGCTGAAGGACAGCAGCCAGGCGAGCGTGATCACCGTCGCCGAGCTCTCGACCCAGGCGCGCCTGATCGCCTCCTCGACCTTCAAGAACCAGGAGGTCTGGACCATGGCGGCGCTGCTCTACCTCTGCATGAGCATCCCGCTGATCCTGGTCGTCGCCTGGCTCGAGCGGAGGTTCGGGCGGCGATGATCGAGATCGACCGGCTCGAAAAATCCTTCGGCGCGAACCGCGTGCTGGACGGCATCACGCTCAATGTCGCGCAGGGGCAGGTGGTCTGCGTGATCGGGCCCTCGGGCTCGGGCAAGTCCACCCTGCTGCGCTGCGTGAACGGGCTGGAATCCTATGAGGGCGGGGAGGTGCGCGTGCTGGGCCGGCGCGTCGACCGCAACTCGCCCGGGATCCGCGCGGTCCGGCGCGAGGTCACGATGGTCTTCCAGCGCTTCAACCTCTTCGCCCATCGCTCGGCGCTGGAGAACGTGACCGAAGGCCCGATCTACGCCGCCGGCGAAAGCCGCAAGGACGCCGAGGAACATGCCCGCGCCTTGCTGGCCCGCGTCGGGCTGACGGGCAAGGAATCCGCCTATCCCTCCCAGCTCTCGGGTGGGCAGCAGCAGCGCGTGGCGATCGCCCGTGCGCTGGCCATGCGGCCCAAGGCCGTGCTCTTCGACGAGCCGACCAGCGCGCTCGACCCCGAACTGGTGGGTGAGGTGCTGACCGTCATGCGCGACCTGGCGCGCGAGGGCATGACCATGGCCGTCGTCACGCATGAGATGGGCTTCGCGCGCGAGGTGGCCGATCACGTCGTCTTCATGGATCGCGGCCGCGTCGTCGAGGAGGGCCCGCCCGCCGAACTGCTGACCGCCCCGCGCGAGCCCCGCACCCAGGATTTCCTCCGCCGCGTCCTGCGGCCCTTGGAGTAGAAGATGCTGCCCCCGAGCCTCTATGCCGACACCGCCACGCCGCGCCTGGAGACGCCGCCGCTGGAGGGGACCGCCCGCGCCTCGGTCTGCGTGATCGGCAGCGGCTACACCGGGCTCTCTGCCGCGCTGCACCTTGCCGAGGCCGGCACGGACGTCATCGTCCTCGACGCGGAGGAGCCGGGCTGGGGCGCCTCGGGCCGCAATGGCGGGCAGGTGAATCCGGGCCTGAAATACGACCCCGACCAGGTCGAGGCCGATTTCGGCGCCGAGATGGGCGGGCGCATGGTGGCGCTCTCCTATGGCGCACCGGATGCCCTCTTCGATCTGATCGAACGCCATCAGATCCAGTGCGAGGCCCGCCAGGAGGGCACGATCCGCGCCGGGATCGGCGCCACGAACGCCGCGACCATCGCCGTCACGGCCGAGCAGTGCATCCGGCGCGGCTGGCCCGTGGCGATGATGGATGCGGCCGGCGCCGCCGCGCTCACCGGCACGGACCGCTATGCGGGTGCCATGCTCGACCGGCGCGGCGGCGACCTCCAGCCGCTCTCCTATGCGCGTGGCCTGGCGCGGGCGGCGATGCAGCTCGGCGCGCGGATCCATGGGCAGACGCCGGCCGTCTCGCTGGCCCGCGCGCAGGGCGGCTGGCGCGTCGCCACGCCGAAGGGCGAGGTCCTGGCCGAGCAGGTGGTGCTCGCGACCAACGGCTATACGGGGGACCTCTGGCCCGGCCTGCGGCGGAGCGTGGTGCCCGTCTACAGCTCCATCGCCTGCACCGCGCCGCTGCGGGGGGAGATCGCGCGCGGCGTCATGCCGCAGCGTGCCTCGCTCTACGAGGCGGGGCACATCACCGTCTATTACCGCATGGACCAGTCCAACCGCCTGCTGATGGGCGGCCGCGGGCCGCAATCGGCGCTGACGAGCCTGGAGCCGATCCGCTACCTGATGGACTATGCCGCGCGGCTCTGGCCGGGGCTGGAGGGGGTGGAGTGGACCCACGGCTGGAATGGCCAGATCGCCGCGACGAAGGACCATTATCCGCATCTGCACGAGCCGGCGCCCGGGCTGCTGGCGGGGCTGGGCTATAATGGGCGCGGCGTGGCCATGGGCACGGCGATGGGCCGCCAGATCGCGCTGCGCCTGCAGGGCCGGCCGGCGGCCGAGCTCGACATGCCGGTGCTGCCCATCAGGCCGATCCCCTTCCACGGCTTCTGGAAGCTCGGCGTGGCCTGGGCGATCCTGCAAGGGCGCCTGCGCGACCGTCTGGACAGCTGAGGGCGCGGCCTTGCCTTGGGGCGCAGCGGAAGCCAGCTTCGGGGCAAAGGCGCGGGGAGGCGCCGTCCCATGATCCATCGTCGTTGCATCCTCGCCGCCGGCGCGGTCCTGCCCTTCGCCGCCCAGGCGCAAGCCCCCCAGGCACAAGCCCCGTGGCAGCCCACCCGGCCGCTGCGGATGATCGTGCCCTTCGTCGCCGGGGGCAGCACCGATGTCGCGGCGCGCCTGGTCGCCGACCAGATGGGCGAGAAGCTGGGCCAGCCCGTCATCGTGGAGAATCGCGGCGGCTCGGGCGGCAATATCGGCGGCGAGATGGTGGCCCGCGCCCCGGCCGACGGCCACACGCTGCTGATGGGCGTGACGGGGCTGCTCAGCACCAATCCGCACATCTACCGCACGATGAGCTTTTCCCCCGCGCGCGACTTCGCCCCCGTGGGCATGTGCTACACGAGCGACCTCGTGATCGTCGTGCCGCTCTCGCTGCCCGCGCGCGATCTCGCGGAGTTCATCGCGCTCGCGAAGTCGCGGCCGGGCGAGTTGTCCTTCGGCTCCTCGGGCCATGGCGCCTCCACGCATACGGCGACGGAGCTGTTCCGGATCGCGGCCGGGATCGACATCCAGCACGTGCCCTATCGCGGCTCGGGCGGGGCGATGAACGACCTGATCGCGGGCAATATCCAGATGATGATGATCCAGATCGCCGGGGCCGTCGGCGCCGTGCAGGACCGCCGGCTGCGGGCGCTGGCGGTCAGCGGGCCGCGCCGCCACGCCCTCATGCCCGATGTGCCGACCCTGGCGGAACTTGGCTTTCCCCAGGCCACGGCGACCTCCTGGGGCGCGGTGATGACCACGGCGGGCACGCCGGCGCCGGCCATCGCGCGGCTGAACCAGGTGCTGCGCGAGGCGCTGGCCATGCCCATGGTCATGCAGCGCATGGCCAATGCGGGGGTGGATCCGCAGGCGAGCACGCCGGAGGAACTGGCGGCCTTCCTCGTCAGCGAGTCCGAGAAATGGGGCCGCGTGGTGCGGGAGGCGAATATCACGGTGGAGTAGCGCATCGCGAAGTGGGCGGGCACGGCGGATAGCCGCGCCCGCCCGGCATCGCTATATTGACCGGCTGATCCGAGAACAACGCCAGGACTTTGCCCCTCATGCCCCAGTATCGTTCGCGCACCACCACCCATGGCCGCAACATGGCCGGCGCCCGCGGCCTCTGGCGCGCCACCGGCATGAAGGACGGCGATTTCGGCAAGCCCATCATCGCCATCGCCAACAGCTTCACCCAGTTCGTCCCCGGCCATGTCCATCTGAAGGACCTCGGCCAGATGGTCGCCCGCGAGATCGAGGCGGCCGGCGGCGTGGCCAAGGAATTCAACACCATCGCGGTGGATGACGGCATCGCCATGGGCCATGACGGCATGCTCTACAGCCTGCCCTCGCGCGAGCTCATCGCCGACGCGGTCGAGTACATGGTCAACGCGCATTGCGCCGACGCGCTGGTCTGCATCTCCAACTGCGACAAGATCACGCCGGGCATGCTGATGGCCGCGATGCGCCTCAACATCCCGACCGTCTTCGTCTCCGGCGGCCCGATGGAGGCCGGCAAGGTCATCCATCGCGGCAAGAAGCGGAAGGTGGACCTGATCGACGCCATGATCGTCGCGGCCGACAGCAGCGTCACCGACGAGGAGGTGGAGGTCATCGAGCGTTCGGCCTGCCCGACCTGCGGCTCCTGCTCGGGCATGTTCACCGCCAATTCGATGAATTGCCTGACCGAGGCGCTCGGCCTCGCGCTGCCCGGCAACGGTACCGTCCTGGCCACGCATTCCGACCGCAAGGAGCTGTTCCTGGAGGCCGGCCGCCGCATCGTCGAGATCACGCGCCGCCATTACGAGACGGACGATTTCTCGGTCCTGCCGCGCAACATCGCGACCCTCGCCGCCTTCGAGAACGCGATGACGCTGGACATCGCCATGGGCGGTTCCACCAACACGGTGCTGCATCTGCTCGCCGCCGCGCATGAGGGCGAGATCAAGTTCTCCATGGCCGATATCGACCGGCTCTCGCGCCGCGTGCCGGTGCTGTGCAAGGTCGCGCCCTCGGTGGCCGACGTGCATGTCGAGGACGTGCACCATGCCGGCGGCATCATGAGCATCCTGGGCGAGCTGGAGCGCGGCGGTCTCATCGACACCTCGGTGAGCCGCGTGGACGCGCCGACGCTGGCCGAGGCGCTGGAGCGCTGGGACCTCCGCCGCACGGTGGACCCGAAGGTCACGAACTTCTTCTGCGCGGCCCCCGGCGGCGTGCCGACCCAGGTGGCCTTCTCCCAGTCCGAGCGTTGGGAAGAGGTGGATATGGACCGCGAGAAGGGCGTGATCCGGGACATGGAGCACGCCTTCTCGAAGGATGGCGGCCTCGCGGTGCTCTACGGCAATATCGCGGCCGAGGGCTGCATCGTGAAGACGGCCGGCGTGGACGCGGCGATCCTGAAGTTCACCGGCCCGGCGCGGGTCTTCGAGAGCCAGGATTCCGCGGTCGAGGGCATTCTCGGCGGCGCGGTGAAGCCCGGCGAGGTCGTGGTCGTGCTCTACGAGGGGCCGCGCGGCGGGCCCGGCATGCAGGAAATGCTCTATCCGACGAGCTATCTGAAGTCGAAGGGCCTGGGCAAGCTCTGTGCCTTGGTGACGGACGGGCGCTTCTCGGGCGGCTCCTCGGGGCTGTCCATCGGGCATCTCTCGCCGGAAGCGGCCGAGGGCGGCGCGATCGGCCTTGTCGAGACGGGCGACCTGATCGAGATCGACATCCCCAACCGCACCATCAACCTCGCCGTGTCGGACGAGGAGATGGCGCAGCGCCGCGCGGCGATGGAAGCGAAGGGCGACGCCGCCTGGCAGCCGACCGAGCATCGCAAGCGCAACGTCACCACGGCGCTGAAGGCCTATGCGGCCTTCGCCAGCAGCGCGGCCAAGGGCGCCGTGCGCGACCTGTCCTCGATCAAGCGCCGCTGAGGGAAGGGGGGCTTCGCGCCCCCCGCGCTTTCCCTAACCGCCGTCGCGCGGCGTCTCCTAGACGCGCGACGGGAATGCCCGATAGCCTGACTGCCGATCCGACGAGCTGGGCGAAGACCCGGCCCCAAGAAAAAGACCACCCAAGGGAGACCGCCCCATCATGGCACCGCCCGCGCCGGCCCGGAATCCCGTCCGGTTTCTCGCCCTCTGCTGCGCCGTCCTGGCCGCGATTCTCGGATCGCCCGCAGCCGCCCAGTCGCGCCGCACGACCTTCATCGTCCCCGCGGCCGCCGGCGGCAGCACCGATGTGATCGCCCGCGTGCTCGCCGAGCACATGGCGCGAACCCTCGGCCAGACCGTGGTGGTGGAGAACGTGTCGGGTGGGCAGGCGACGGTCGCGCCCGCGCGCACCGCCGTCTCGGCGCCGGACGGGGCGACGGTGCTCATCGCGCAGCTGCCGCTCATTTCCGCCCCCTTCCTCTTCACCGGCCTGCGCTACGACGTGCAGACGGCCTTCGCGCCGGTCGGGCTCATCAATGCCGGCTATACGGTGCTCATGGCCCGCAAGGGGCTCGCCTCCTCGCCGGCCGAGGCGATCAGCCGGCTGCGCGAGAACGGCAACGGCGCCAATCTCGGTAATGGCGGGATCGGCAGCAGCGGGCATTTCTGCGAGATGCTGCTCGCCCGCGCACTCGGCATCCGCCCGACCTTCGTGGCCTATCGCGGCGGGGCGCTGGCGATGAACGACCTCATCGGCGGAACGCTGGACGCCATTTGCGACCAGTCCACCAATGCCGTGCCGCAGATCGCCTCCGGGGCGGTGCAGGGCGTGCTGGTCGCGGGGCCTGCACGGATCGCTTCCATCCCCGATGTGCCGACCTCCGCCGAGCTTGGCCTGCCCGAGGTCAACCTGGCCGTGTGGCACGGCATGTACGTCGCGCGCGCGACGCCACGCGCCATCATCGATCAGCTGAACGCGGCCCTGCGCGCCGCTTTGGCGGATCCGGCCATCGTGGCCCGCTTCGCGCAGCTGGGCACGACGGTCTTCCCCGAGAATGAGTGGACGCCCGAGGCGCATGAGGCGCGGTTCCAGGAAGAATATCAGCGACTGGGCCGGCTGCTGTCGGCCATGGGCGTCACGCCGCAGACGGTCGAATAGACCAAGGGGAAGCACCACATGGATCTGGGAATTGCGGGCCGCCACGCGATCGTCTGCGCGGCGAGCAAGGGGCTGGGCCGGGCCTGTGCGGAGGCGCTGGCGCGCGAGGGCGTGAGCCTCACCATCTCGGCGCGGACGCGCGCCGATATCGAGGCGGCGGCGGCGGCGATCCGCGCGGCGCATGGCGTGGCGGTCACCGCCATCGTCGCCGATGTCACGACCGTGGAGGGCCGCGCGGCGATCCTGGCCGCGGCGCCTCAGGCGGATATCCTGGTGAACAATGCCGGCGGCCCGCCGCGCGGCGATTTCCGGTCCTTCACGGCGGAGCAATGGCTGGCCGCGGTCAACGACAACATGGTCGCGGCGATCGAGCTCATCCGCGCGCTGGTCGACGGCATGATGGAGCGGCGTTTCGGCCGCATCGTGAACATCACGTCCTCGGCGGTGAAGAGCCCGACGGCGGACCTCAGTCTGTCCACGGCGGCGCGGTTGGGCCTGACCGGCTATGTCGCCGGCGTCGCGCGGCAGATCGCGGGGCATAACGTGACGGTGAACAACCTTCTGCCCGGGGCCTTCGAGACCGACCGCTTCCGCGGCGGCGTGACGGGCCGCGCCAAGGCGGCCGGGATCACCTACGAGGAGCAGCTGGAGCGCCAGCGCGGGACCATCCCCGCGCGGCGTGTTGGCGATCCGGCCGAGTTCGGCGATGCCTGCGCCTATCTGTGCAGCCGCCAGGCCGGCTACATCACCGGGCAGAACCTGCTGCTGGATGGCGGGCAGTTTCCGGGCACGTTCTAGCTCCGTGCGCCGGGCGGTTTCTGCCGTAGCGTCAGCCCCGGCAGAACCGCCAGCAGGCAGGCCAGGCCCACCGCGATGAAGGCGTCGCGGAAGCCCATCAGCCCGGCCTGGGCCTCCACCATCCGCATCAGGAAGTCATGCGCCGCGTCGCGCCGCACCACCTCCGGCAGGCCGCCCTGGGTGTAGAGGTTCTCCAGCAGGCGGCGCACTTCCAGCGTCGCGGGGCCGCCGTCGATGAAGACGTTCAGGCTGTCGGCATGCTGCTGCGTGCGCCGCTCCATATAGACGGCCAGCAGGTTCGTCCCGAAGGCGCCGCCCAGCATGCGGAAGAAGTTGATGCTGCCCGCGCCCTGGCCCAGCAGCGACGGCGGCAAGGCGCGCATGGCACCGACATTCATATTGGGCATGGTCAGCCCGAGCCCGACGCGCCCGATCAGGATCCAGATGGCCAGCTGCCAGAAAGAGCTGTCCGTCCCCACGCCCGCGATCAGCCAGCTGGAAAAAGCGAAAAGCAGCAGCCCGCAGCAGACCGGCAGCCAGGGCGGCACGAAATCCGCCATGCGCCCCGCGATCAGGAAGGCCAGCGCCACCGCGAAGCCCGCCGGCATCAGGATCAGCCCCGAGCGCGTGGGCGTGTAGCCCTGCACCACCTGCACCAGCAGCGGCAGCAGATAGGTGGAGCCGAAGATCGCCCCGCCATAGATGAAGGCGACCATCGCCGCCCCGGTGAAGCCCCAGTGACGGAACAGCCGCAGGTCCATCAGCGGCGAGCGCGCGTAGTTCTGCCACGTCACGAAGGCGAGGCCGGAGAAGCCCGCGATCATCAGCTCGACCACCACGCGATCCGAACCCCAGCCTTCACGCTGGCCGTTGGTGAGGCCCGAGAGCAGCGTGGTCATGGTCAAAGCCAGAAGGATCGCGCCGGGCCAGTCGAAGAGGCGCGTCCCGGCCGAAAGGCGTCCCGGCATGAAGGCGAGGCCCATCACGAGGCCGAGCATCGCGGTCGGCAGCGAGAGGAAGAACACCGCATGCCAGGAGTAATGATCCACCAGCACGCCGCCGAGCGTGGGGCCGATCGCAGGGGCCATCACGACGCCCATGCTGAAGAGGCCCATCGCCGTGCCGCGCCGCTCGGGCGGGAAGACGAGGAAGATGATCTGCATCGACAGCGGCTGCAACAGCCCGGCCGAGGCGCCCTGCAGCACGCGGCAGACCACCATGACGTTGGTGTCCGTCGCGAAGCCGGCTAGCAGCGAGGTCACCACGAAAACGGCGATGGAGCCGACATAGGTGAACTTGAATCCGAAGCGGTCGACCGCCCAGGCGTTCACCAGCATGAAGGCGGTATTGGCCGCGAGGAAGCCGGTCGAAAGCAGCTGTCCCTCCTCCTGGCCCATGCCCAGCGCGCCCATGATGTCGGGCAGGGCCACGACCACGATGGTGGAGGAGAGGATGCAGGAGATGGTGCCGGTCAGCGCCGTCAGGGTGACGAGCCAGCGGTAGGAGGGACCGAAGCGGGCGAACATCGCCTCGATCGAGGCGCCGCCACCCGCCGCGCTACTCACGCGCTTCCGCCTCTACGCGGACCAGCATGCCCGGGCGAAGCAGGCCCGGCGGCGGCGGCGGATCGAGCCGCACGCGCACGGGTAGGCGTTGCGTGATGCGCGTGAAGTTGCCGCTGGGATTGGGGCTGGGCAGCAGGGCGAATTCGCTGGTCGCGGCCTCGACCAGGCGGTCCACCACGCCCGGGAACTCCTGGCCGGGCCAGGCGTCCACGGTTACGCGCACGGGCGTGCCGGGACGGAAGAAGCGGATGTCCGTCTCCTTCACATTGGCGTCGATGCGGATCTGGGCGGGGTTGTGCACCAGGATGATGCGCTGGCCGGCGAGGACGTATTCGCCCGGATCGACGTAGATGCGATCCACCACGCCGTCGAAGGGCATGCGCATGGTACGATCGGCGAGGTCGAGCGCGGCGCGGTCGCGCGTGGCGGTCAGCTCGCGCTCCAGCGGGCCGAGGGCCTCGAGCTGCCGCGTGATGACCTGCATCTCCTCGCGCGCGGCGAGTGCAACGGCCATCAGCGCCTCGGCATTGCGGATCTCGGCGGCCGCGGAGGCGACGCGCTGGCGGGAGATGTCGAGCCCGGCGCGCAGGCGCTCGACCGTCTGGCGCGTGCCGCTGCCGCTGGCGATGAGGCCCTGGGCACGGTTCAGCTCGGCCTCGGCGAAGCCGCGCTCGGCCTCGGCGGCGGGAAGGGCGGCGCGGGCGGAATCGAGCTTGGCGATGGCGGCGTCGTGCTGGCTGGCGCTCGTGCGGTCGACCATCGCGAGGCGCGCCTGAAGCTCCGCGTGGCGGGCGCCGATGCCGGAGATGCGGGCGTTCAGCTCCTCGACCGCGAGGGCGGATTCGCGCCCGTCCATCTGCACGAGAAGCTCGCCCTGGCGCAGGCTGTCCCCCGCGACGGGCGGCAGCTGCGTCACCCAGCCGGGGACGCGGCTGGCCAAAGTGATCATGTCCGAGGCGACGCGCGCATCGTCGAGGACGACGTGGTGCAATTGCCAATGCAGCCAGCGGAGGCTGAAGCCGAGTCCGGCAAGCACCACCAGCGCGAAGGCCGCTGTCCGTAAAAGGCGACGGCGAGGCTTGTCCCGCCTGATCTGATCGACGCCCTCCGCCGCTTTCGCGCGGTTGGGCGGCCCGATATCCATTCGACGTTTCCCAATCCGCCTGATCATGCCGGCGGCACCTTTACATTGTAAGCATAGGATGAATTTTTGCGGGTCGCCAATCCGTCGGCGGGTTACCTGATGGTCAGCTTTTGCCCGTGCGAGGCGAGAAAGGGCATCGATCCGCCTGGCGCGTCGGATGGGCGTGCGGCGCAGAGCGCGACGGAGTTGCGCAGCTTCGCCCGGTAGCCACGGCCGTGTCAGGCGAGATCGCGAAGCCCTCGCGTGCCAGGGCCGCGCGGTGATCAGGCGGATCGTATATTTATTCCTTGGTGTATAAATAGCAGGCGCCGAGGCCCTTCCATCCCACGCCTCGCCATCTGCCTCGAAGGAGATGCCGCATGCATCGGATTGTCGTCGTGGGCGGAGGGGCGGCCGGCCTGGAGCTGGCCACCCGGCTCGGCAACCAGCACGGACGCGGCGGCCGGGCCAGCGTCACCCTCGTCGAGCGCGCGCGGACGCATTTGTGGAAGCCGCTGCTGCATGCCGTCGCGGCCGGCGCCATCGACCGCGGGCAGCACGAGCTGAACTATCTGGCCCAGGCGCATTGGCACCACTTCACCTATTGCTTCGGCGAGATGACCGGACTTGACCGCGCGGCGCGCGAGATCGAGCTCGGCGCCACCTTCGACGAGGAGGCGCGCGAGATCACCCCGGCGAGCCGCCTGGGCTACGACACGCTCATCATGGCCGTCGGCAGCGTCACCAATGATTTCGGCACGCCGGGCGCCGCGGAATACGCCATCCCGCTCGAGACGCCCGACCAGGCGACCCGCTTCAACCGCCGGCTGATCAACGCCTGCCTCCGCGCCAACAGCCAGAGCGAGCCGGTGCGGCCGGGGCAGCTGCATGTCGCCATCATCGGCGCCGGGGCCACGGGCACGGAGCTGGCGGCCGAACTGCACCAGACGGTGCGCGCGATCGTGGCCTATGGGCTCGACCGCATCGTTCCCGAGCGCGACATCCGCATCATTCTGGTCGAGGCGGCGCCGCGCATCCTGCCCGCCTTGCCGCAGCGCATCGCCGACGAGACCATGCGCCTGCTGCGTGAGATGGGCGTCGAAGTCCGCACCGGCACGCGCGTGGCGGAAGTGGGCGCCGAGGGAATCCTGCTGGCGGATGGCGGCTTCCTGCCCTGCGAGCTCATCGTCTGGGCAGCGGGGGTGAAGGGGCCGGACTTCCTGCACGAGCTCGGTGGGCTGGAGACCAACCGGATCAACCAGCTCGTCGTGGAGCAGACGCTGCGCACGACGCGTGATCCGGCGATCTTCGCGATGGGCGATTGCGCGGCCTGTCCGCAGCCGGGCCAGGCGCAGACGGTGCCGCCGCGGGCCCAGGCGGCGCACCAGATGGCGTCGCACATGGTCGGGCAGGTGGAGCGGATCCTAAACGGCAGGCCGCTGGAGCCCTTCGTCTACAAGGATTTCGGTTCGCTGGTCTCGCTCGGCGAGTACAGCACGGTGGGGAGCCTGATGGGTTTCCTGGTGGGGCGCAGCTTCTTCGTGGAGGGGATCTTCGCGCGGCTGATGTACCGATCGCTCTACCAGATGCATCTGGCAGCGCTGCACGGGAGGGCGCCGACGCTATGGCGCTATTGGCTGTCGCTCTTCTCGCAGCGCCCGGCGCCGCGGGTGAAGCTGCATTGAAGAACCGGCTGGCGCGCTACTCCGCCGGCAGCGGCGGTGTGGCGATCCGCTCGCGCTTTCCGCCGGCCAGGCTCTCCAGCGCGAGATACACCACCGGCGTCGTATAGAGCGTCAGCAGCTGCGACAGGGCGAGCCCGCCGATGATCGCGATGCCCAGAGGTTGCCGCAGCTCGCTGCCCGGGCCACTGCCGAGCGCCAGCGGGACGGCGCCCAGCAGCGCGGCCAGCGTCGTCATCAGGATCGGGCGGAAGCGCTCGCGGCAGGCCTCCAGGATGGCCTGCTCGCCGCCTTCGCCGCCCTCGCGCTCATGCTGCAGCGCGAAGTCCACCATCATGATGGCGTTCTTCTTCACGATGCCCATCAGCAGGATGACGCCGATGAGCGCGATGACCGTGAAGGGCGTGTTGGTCAGGATCAGGGCCAGCAGCGCGCCGATGCCCGCCGTGGGCAAGGTGGAGATGATGGTCAGCGGATGGATCAGGCTCTCGTAGAGGATGCCGAGCACCAGGTAGATGCAGACCAGTGCCGCGATGATCAGCAGCGTCTGCCCGCTCTGGAAGGAACGGAAGACCCGCGCATTGCCGGCGAACTCGCCGCGCACCGTGGGCGGCATGCCGATGTCGCGCTGCGCCTTCTCGACGAGCGCGGCCGCCTCGCCCAGCGCCACGCCAGGTTGCAGGTTGAAGGTGATGGTCGAGGCCGGGAACTGCCCCTGGTGGGCGATGGAGAGCGGTGCGCTCGACCGTTCCACCCGCGTCACGGCGCTGAGAGGCACCTGGCCACCGCTGCCCGGGACATAGAGGTCGTCGAGCTGGTGCGGATCCTCGGTCAGGCGCGGATCGATCTCCATGACGACGCGGTACTGGTTGCGCGTGCGGTAGATCACGCTGACCTGCCGCTGCGCGAAGGCATTGTTCAGCGTCTGGTTGATCGCCTGGATGCTGAGGCCGAGGCGCGAGGCCGCGTCGCGGTCCACCACCAGCCGGGAGACCAGCCCGGCGCGCTCCTGGTCGGAGGAGACGTCGGCCAGCTGCGGCACGGTGCGCAGCTGGCGCACCAGCAGCTCCGACCAGGTTTGGAGCTCATCGAGGTCCGGCGCCAGCAGCGCATATTGGAAGGAGGCGTTGCCGGCGCGGCCGCCCACGTTGATGTCCTGGACGGAGCGCATGAAGGTCTGCGCCCCGGGGATGCGATTGAGCGGTCCGCGCAGGCGATTGATCACGTCTTCGGCCGTGACGCCGGGCCGCTCGGATTCCGGCTTCAGCGAGATGAACATGCGCGCCGAGCTGCTCGAACCGCCGCCCCCGCCGCCCACCGAGACGCCGAGCGAGGCGACGCCCGCATCGGCGAGGATGATGTCCACCGCCTGCTGCTGCAGGTTCATCATGGTCTGGAAGGACGTGTCCGGCGCGGCCTGGACGAAGCCGGCGATCAGCCCGGTGTCCTGGGCCGGGAAGAAGTCCTTGGGGATGATGATGTAGAGCCAGACGGTGAGGCCGACGAGGCTCACGGTGAAGACCAGCATGATCGCGCGGAAGCGCAGCACCACCTTCAGGCTGGACATATAGCCCGCGATGATCGCGTCCATGCCCCATTCGAAGGTCCGGCCGAACCAGCCCGGCTTGCGCTCCGCATGCGAGGCCATGCGTGCCGCGACCATGGGCGTGACGGTGAGGGAGATGACCGCCGAGAAGGCCACCGCGACGGCCAGGGTGACGGAGAATTCGCGGAACATCCGGCCCACGATCCCCGGCATGAAGAGCAGCGGGATGAAGACCGCGATCAGCGAGACCGTGATGGAGACGACGGTGAAGCCGATCTGCCGCGCGCCCTCCAGCGCGGCTTCCATCGCGGGCATGCCCTTCTCGCGCAATCGCGTCATGTTCTCGATCATGACGATGGCGTCGTCCACGACGAAGCCGACGGAGATGGTCAACGCCATCAGCGACAGGTTGTCGAGCGAATAGCCCAGCAGCCACATGACGGCGAGCGTGCCGAGCAGCGAGAGCGGAACGGAGATGGCGGCGGCGATGACCGCGGCCTTGCGGCGCAGGAAAGCGGCCACCACCAGCACCACCAGGACGATCGAGATGATGAGGGTGAACTGCACCTCGTCCACGCTGGCGCGGATGGTCTCCGAACGGTCGCGGATGGTGTGGATATGCACGCCGTTGGGCAGCCAGCGCTGGAGATCCGGCAGCAGGCGCTGGATGCTGTCCACCACCTCGATCACATTGGCGTCCGGCTGCTTGAAGATGACGGCGATGACGGCCGGCCGGCCGTTGAAGCTGCCGCCCTGCCGCCGGTCGCGCACGCCGAGCTCGACATTGGCGATGTGGGAGAGGCGCATGATCGCGCCGTCCCGGGCGCGCAGGATGAGGTTGCCGTAGTCCGACGCCTGGTCGATCCGGTCGTTGATCGAGATGGCGCCGCCCTGTTCGGTGCCGTCGATGAGCCCGGTCGGCTGGGTGATATTGGCGCTGGTGACGGTGCTGCGGATGTTCTCCAGCGAGATCCCGGCCGAGGCCGCCGCCGCGGGGTCCACCTGGATGCGGATGGCCGGCTGCTCGGCGCCCGTCACGTTCACCTGCGCCACGCCGTCGATCCGGGCGATGCGCGGCGAGACGATGCTGTCCACCGCGTCATAGACCGCGCCGGGCGTCAGCGTGTCGGAGGTGATGGCGAGGATCAGGATCGGCGCGTCGGCCGGATTGGCCTTGCGGAAGGTGGGCGGGTTGGGCAGGCCGGCGGGCAGGTCGGTGCCGGCGGCGTTGATCGCGGCCTCCACGTCCTTGGCCGCGTCCGAGACCGAGCGGTTCAGGTCGAACTGCACCACGACCGAGGTGCTGCCGAGCGCGGAGCGCGAGGTCATCTCCGACACGCCGGCGATGGCGCCGAGCCGGCGCTCCAGCGGGGCCGCGACGGAGGAGGCCATGACCGCCGGATCCGCGCCCGGCTGGCTCGCGGTGACGACGATGGTGGGCAGGTCCATGCGCGGCAGGGGCGCCACGGGCAGGGCGAAATAGGCGACCATGCCGGCGAGCGCGAGGCCCACCGACATCATCACGGTTGCGATGGGGCGTCGGATGAAGGGGGCCGAGATCGACATGCTATTCCGCCGGCGCTCCCTGCGGGACGTGCTGCCCCTCGGGCTTGCCGCCCAGGCGCGTGCGCAGCTGCTCCATGGCCAGGTAGATGACCGGTGTGGTGTAGAGCGTGATGACCTGGCTCAGCAGCAGGCCGCCGATGACCGAGACGCCGAGCGGCAGGCGCAGCTCGCTGCCCGGCCCGTTGCCGAGCACCAGCGGCACGGCGCCGAGCAGCGCGGCCATGGTGGTCATCATGATCGGGCGGAAGCGCAGCACGCTCGCCTCGTAGATGGCGTCGCGCGGGGAGCGGCCATGCTCGCGCTGCGCCTCCAGCGCGAAGTCGATCATCATGATGGCATTCTTCTTCACGATGCCCATCAGCAGCACGATGCCGATCAGCCCGACCACGGAGAGGTCCAGCCCCATGACCCAGAGCGCCAGCAGCGCGCCGATGCCGGCGGAGGGCAGGGTGGAGAGGATGGTGATCGGATGGATCACGCTCTCATAGAGGATGCCCAGCACCAGGTAGATCACCACCATCGCGGCCAGGATCAGATAGGGCGAGCTCCGCAGCGAGGTGTTGAATTCCGCGGCGTCGCCGGAGAACTCTCCGGTGATGGTGTCCGGCAGGCCCATGGCGCGCTCGATCCGCTCGATCTCCTGCACCGCGTCGCCGAGCGAATAGCCCGGGGTGAGGTCGAAGCCGATGGTCACGGCGGGGAACTGGTCCTGCCGCGTGACGGTGAGCGGGCCGGCGCGGCGGGTGATGGTGGCGATGGCGCTGAGCGGCACCTGGAAGTTGCCGCTGGCGCTGGCCGAGGTCGCGGTCACGGTGGCGCCGGAGGTGACCTGCGTGGCGCCGATGGTGCCGCCGGTACCGCTGGAATTGCCCGGCACGCGCAGCAGGCCGATCAGCGAGGGGTCATCGCGGATCTCGGGCGTCGTCTCCAGCACCACGCGGTACTGATTGGACTGGGCGTAGATCGTGGAGATCTGCCGCTGGCCGAAGGCGTCGTAGAGGATGTCATCCACCGCCTGCATCGTGACGCCGAGCTGCGCCGCGCGGTCGCGGTCGACCTCGACATGGACGCGCAGCCCGCCGTCGCGCTGGTCGGAGGTGACGTGACGCAGGGCGGGCGCGGCGGCCAGACGCTCCACGAGCCGCGGCGCCCATTGGCGGAGCTGCACGGCGTCGGAATCGGACAGCGTGTAGAGGTACTGCGTGCTGGCCACGCGCGCGCCGATCTGGATGTCCTGCACGGCCTGGATGCGCGTGTCGACGCCGGCGACGGCGGCCATCCGCGGCGCCAGCCGGTCCGCGATCTGCTGGGCGTTGGCGGCGCGGTCGGCACGCGGCTTCAGGATGGCGGTGATTCGCCCGGCATTCGCCGCCGCGTTCACCGTGCCGGCTCCGGCGACGGAGGTGACGCCCGACACGTCCGGATCCTGCTGCACCACGGCGGCGACCTGCTGCTGCAGCGCCACGACCCGGGCGAAGGAGGCGTCCTCCGGAGCCTCGGTGGTGATGACCAGCAGGCCCGTATCCTGCGCGGGGAGAAAGCCCTTGGGCATGACGATGTAGAGGCCGACCGTGCCGGCGATGGTCGCCGCCGTCAGCAGCAGCATCAGCCGCTCGTGCCGCAACACCCAGCGCAGGCTGCTCGCGTAATGGTCGCGCATCCAGTCGAAGCCGCGCTCGAACTGGCGGGAGACCCAGCCGGGCCGGTCCTCGCCGGCGGGGCGAAGCATGCGGCCGGTCATCATCGGCGTCAGCGTGAGCGAGACGAACATGGAGACGATGACGGCGATGGTCAGCGTCAGCGCGAATTCGCGGAACAGGCGGCCCACCACGCCCGACATGAAGAGCAGCGGGATGAAGACGGCGATCAGCGAGACGGTCAGCGAGACGATGGTGAAGCCGATCTGCTTGGCGCCCTTGTAGGCGGCGGCGAGGGGGGATTCGCCCTCCTCGATCAGGCGCACGATGTTCTCGATCATCACGATGGCGTCGTCCACGACGAAGCCCGTCGCGATGGTCAGCGCCATCAACGAGAGGTTGTCCATCGAGAAGCCGCAGAGCGACATGATGCCGAAGGTGCCGATGATGGAGAGCGGCAGGGCCACGCCGGGCACGACCGTGGCGCGCGCGCTGCGCAGGAAGAGGTAGATCACCGCCACCACGAGCACGACGGAAAGGATCAGCGTGAACTGCACCTCATGCACCGAGGCGCGGATGGTCTCCGTCCGGTCGGCCACCACGGTCAGCGTGATGCCGCCCGGCAGCGCGCCCTGGAGCTGCTCGAGCTGGGCGCGCACGCGGTCCACCGTCTCGACGATATTGGCGCCCGGCTGGCGCTGCACGTCGATGAGCACGGCGCGCTGGCCGTTGAACCAGGCGGCGTTCAGCGTGTTCTCCAGCCCGTCCACCACGACGCCCACGTCGGAGAGGCGGACCGGCGCGCCGTTGCGATAGGCGACGACGAGGCTGGAGAAGGCGGCGGCCGTGCTGATCTGATCGTTGGCCATCACCGTCGAGGCCTGGTGCGGCCCGTCCAGCGAGCCCTTGGGGCCGGCCTGGTTGGCGCCCACGACGGTGCTGCGGATATCCTCCAGCGAGAGCCCGTAGGAGGCGAGCCGGCGCGGATCGGCCTGAATCCGCACGGCCGGGCGCATGTTGCCCTGCACCGTCACGCGGCCGACGCCGGTGACCTGCGAAAGGCGCTGGGCCAGCAGCGAATCCGCGGAATCCGAGACACGGTAGATGGGGATGGAATCCGAGGTCAGCGCCAGCGTCATGATCGGCGGATCGGCCGGGTTCACCTTCGCGTAGGTCGGCGGATAGGGCAGGTTCAGCGGCAGCGTGCCGCGCGCCGCGTTGATCGCCGCCTGCACGTCCTGCGCCGCGTCGTCGATGTTGCGGCCCAGGTTGAACTGCAGGGTGATGCGGCTGGTGCCCGGGCTGCTGATCGAGCTGATCGAGGTCAGCCCCGAGATCTGGTTGAGCTGCCGCTCCAGCGAGGCGGCGATCTGCAGCGAGATGGTCTCGGGCGAGGCGCCGGGAAGCTGGGTGCTCACCTCGATGGTCGGGAAATCCACCTCGGGCAGCGCCGAGACGGGCAGCTTCAGGTAGCCGAAGATGCCGCCCAGCAGCACCGCCACCGCGAGGAGCGAGGTGGCGATGGGCCGGGCGATGAAGGGGGCGGAAACGTTCACGGCGTTGCGGCGGCGGGCGCGGCCTGCGGCGCGGCGGGCTGCTGGCCGACCGGCGGTGTGGCGGGCCGCCTCTCGCCCGAAGCACCCTGACCCTGGCCCTGGCCCGCGTCGCCGCGGCGCCCCTGGCGTGCCTCGCCCGAGGTCGGGTTGCCGGTGCCGGCATCGCCCGGCGGGCCGCTGCCGGCGGGCCGCTGGCCGCCCGAGCCGCCGGGGAAGCGGCGTCCGCGCGTGGGCGCCACATAGGCCGGCACCACGGGCTCGATCACCTGCACGCTCGCCCCCGAATTCAGGCGGAGCGCGCCCGAGGTGACCACCTTCTCATCCACCTGAAGGCCGCGCGTCACCACCGCGTCGGTCGCGTTGATGAAGCCGGTCGTGATGGGCCGCTGCTCGACCGTGTTGTCGTCCTTGAGGACGAAGGCATAGGTGCCGTCCGGCCCGCGCTGCACCGCGACGAGCGGGATCGTCATGGCCTGGCGGATGGTGCCGACCAGCATGCGCACGTTCACGAAAGCGCCCGGCCAGAGCTGGCGGTCGGCATTGGGGAAGGTCGCCTTCATCCTGATGGTGCCGGTGGTCTGGTCCACCTGGTTGTCCGGCGTCAGCAGCGTGCCGGTGGCCCGCGTCGAGCCATCCGAGGCGATCACCAGGACCTCGACAGGCCCCTCGCGCATCGCCGCCAGGATCCGCGGCAGGTCCTGCTGCGGCAGGGTGTAGACGACCGTGATCGGATCGACCTGCGTCACGACCACGAGGCCGGTGGTGTCGCCCGATCGTACCAGGTTGCCCTGGTCCACCTGGCGCAGGCCCACGCGCCCGTCCACGGGCGAGCGGATGGTGGTGAAGTCGAGCTGGATGCGCGCGGTGTCGATCGCCGCCTGGTCGGCCTGCACCAGCGCCTCGTTCTGCGCGACGAGGGCGCGCTGCGTGTCGAGCTGCTGGCGCGAGGCGCCGTTGCTGCGCGAGAGGTCGATGTAGCGCTGCAGGTCGAGCCGCGAATTCGCCAGCACCGCCTGGTCCTGGGCGAGCTTCGCCTCGGCCTGGGCGACCGCGGCGGCATAGGTGCGCGGGTCGATCCGGGCCAGCACGTCGCCGCGGCGGACCTCCTGGCCTTCGGTGAAGGCCACCTCGACGAGGATGCCGTCCACCTGTGAACGGACGGTGATGGTGTTGAGCGCCTGCACCGTGCCGAGCGCGTCGAGCAGGACGGGCAGGTCCTTGCGCGTGGCGGGGGTGACAGTGACCGGGACGGCGCCGCCGCCGAGGCGGCTTCGTCCGCCAGGTCCCGCCTGGGCAGACTGTCCCGAGAACTTCTGGGACAGCTGCGGCCAGTAATACCAGATGGATCCGCCGGCACCGCCAAGGATCAGCAGCCAGACGAGCCAGCCGATCCAACGGCGGCCCTTCCTCGGCGGTTCAGGCTCCAGCCCGGCGGGCGGGGGGCTGGCCGGGCTCGGCAAGGCAGGCCGCACCGGCGGTGCGGGCAGCGCCTTGGCGGCGGGTTCGAGCGGGAAGGGCGTATCGGGCATCGTTGTTTTCCCTCGACCTCAGGACCATCCGCCGCCGAGCGCGCGGAAGAGTCCGACCGCGGCCTGGAGCTTGAGGAGACGCACCTGCGCGAGCTGGTTGCGGGTGTTGAACAGGGTTTGCTGCGTGTTCAGCAGGGTGAGCAGGTCGATCGTGCCGGCGCGCAGCTGCGCTTCGGAGATCGAATAGGCCCGCTCGGCGCTGCGGGTCGCCAGCGCCTGGAGCTCTTCCTGGGCGGTCGTCTCGCGAAGGGCCACGATCGCGCTCTCCACATCCACCAGCGCGGCGACGATCGCCAGCCGGTAGTTCTCGAGGATCTCGTCGGCCTGGGCCTGGGTCAGGCGGTACTGGGCTCGCAGCTGGCCGAGCTGAAAGATGGGCTGCGTCAGCCCCGATGCCAGGGAGTAGAGCACGGAACCGGGCTTCAGCAGGTTCTCGATCGCGAGGTTCTGGAAGCCACCGCTCGCCGTCAGGGTGATAGAGGGGAACATTGCCGCGCGGGCCTGCTCCACGCTCGCCTGGGCGGCCGCGAGCGTCGCCTCGGCCTGCCAGACGTCGGGCCGGCGCTGCAGGATTTCCGAGGGAAGGCCGGGCGAGGCGACCGGGATGCGGATATCGCCCAGCGCCATGCTCGGCCGCGCCACCCGCTCGGGCGTCTGGCCGGTGAGCGTGCCGAGCGAATAGGTGTTCTGGTCGATCGCCTGGCGCAGCGGCGGGATGGCGGCGCGCTGCTGCTCCACCAGTGTCTGCTG
Source organism: Roseococcus sp. (assembly GCF_965227005.1). Taxonomy (NCBI): domain Bacteria; kingdom Pseudomonadati; phylum Pseudomonadota; class Alphaproteobacteria; order Acetobacterales; family Roseomonadaceae; genus Roseococcus; species Roseococcus sp. Next base: position 4,816 of record NZ_CBDDFJ010000020.1, on the reverse strand, counting down.
CTGCGCGATGTCGAGCCCGGTGTTGGTGCCCGCCGCGAGCCGCTGCTGGAGCAGGGTCAGGATGCGCTGCGCCGCCTCGAGGTTGGACTGTTGGATCGCCAGCTGCTCGCGCGAGGCGAGGATCGTGAAATAGGTGGTGGCGACCGAGGCCTCGGTGGTCAGGGTCACGGCGCTGACGTCGAAGCGGTTGGCGCGGGCGTTCTGCTCCTGGGCGACGACCGCCGCGCGGTTCTTGCCCCAGAAGTCGATCTCGTAGCTCGCCTGCAACCCGGTCTGGAAGATTTCGCGCTGCGTGAAGCGGCTGCGCCCAACGCCCGAAATGTTCACCGCGGTGGCGGTGGAGGTCGGCGACTGGCTGCGCGTGGCGCTGGCGGTCAGGTTGCCGGTGGGCAGCAGCGTCTGGCCGGTGATCCGCACCTGGGCATCGGCCTGCCGGACCCGCGCGATGGCGGCGCGGATGTCGAAATTGGCCGTGACCGCCTGCTGCATGAGCGCATCCAGCTCGGGCGAGCCGAAGCCGCGCCACCAGAGCGGATCGGGCCAGTTGGCCGCCTCGGCCGTCGCGGAGGCGAACTGCGCGGGCAGGGCGATTCCGGACTCGGGATGCGGCCGGAAGGTGGAGCAACCGGCGAGCGGGAGGAGCGCGAGCGCAAGGGCGGCTCGACGGGAAGGGAGACGGGGTGACATCACGGGGCCCTGTATGACGCGTTCGCCGAGGCGGCGCAGCAACTGTTACCCTTTGCAAATCTTGCCAACAAAGCCGTCACCTCCGCGTCCGGACACGGCCGGGAGCAGCTCCCGGGACCGGGACGCCGGAAAGGCGCCGGGGCGCATCAGAAAGCAGGAACCCGGCAGGCATATGGCGGGTTGCCATGCCGGGAAGGTGGGCCGGGAAGGTGGGCCGGGTAAGCCGGGGCCGGGGAAAGCGGGCTGTCAGCGCAGGGAGAAGCGCACCGGCACGGTCAGCGAGATCGGATTGCCCGAGACCTCGTCGGGCGGTGCGGGCAGCGGCGAGGCGCGCCGCGCCAGCTCCAGCGTCTCCTGGTCCAGCGCCGGATAGTTCGAGCTCCGCGCGATACGCGCGCTCAGCACATTGCCCGCCCTGTCCATCGTGAAGGCCAGATGCACCACGCCCTCCTCGCGCCGCGAGCGCGAGGATTCCGGATAGCGGCGGGCGGCCTGGAGGCGCGCCATCAGCTGGCCCTGCCAGCTCGACACGCCGCCGCCGCCGGAGCGCTGCACCGTCGCCGTCCCGGTCGTCGCCGGCGCCGCGACGGGCGCGACCTCGGTGGAGGTTTCGGCGGGCGCGGCCTGGCTGCTCACCGGCTGCGGATGCGGCGGGCGCGGCCGGGGCGGGCGGCGCTGGGGCGGCGGCGGGGTCGGCGGAGGCGGCGGCGAGGGTAGCACCACCTCGGGCTCGACCACGGGCGGCGGCGGCTCGGGAGGGGGAGGGGGTTCCTCGAATTGCGGGGGCGGGGGGGCGGCCTGGGCCTCCTCCGGCTCGGGAATCGGGTCGGGCGCAGGCGGCGCGGGTGCGAGGTCGATCATGATCGACTCCTCGGCTGCCATCCGGGCCGCGGGCGCGGGCTTCAGCAGCATCGCGGCGACCGCGCCGCCATGCAGCGCGACGACCACGGCCAGCGCGATGCTCCAGCGCGGCCTGGTGTCGCCCGCGCCGATGCCGCTCCAGGAGAGGCTGGCGCCGCTCACGGGTTCTGGCTCGCATCCAGCCCGACGAGGGCCAGCTTGAGGTAGCCCGCGGCCCGCAGCAGGTTCATCGCCTCGGTCAGCTCGCCATAGGGCACCACCGTGTCGGCGCGCAGGAAGACGCGCTGGTCGCGGTCGTTGCTGGAGGCCTCGTCGAGCGCGGCGCGCAGCCCCTCGCGGGTGACCGGCGTGTCGCCCAGCGCGAGGGTGAGGTCCGCGCGCAGCGTGAGGAAGATCGGCTTGTCGGGCCGGGGCTGCTGCGTCGCGGTGCTGGAGGGCAGGTCCACCGGCACGTCCACGGTGGCGAGCGGGGCCGCCACCATGAACACGATCAGCAGGACCAGCACCACGTCGATGAAGGGGCGTGACATTGATGTCGTGGGTCTCGACGAGATCGTCGTCGCCGCCACCGAGCTGGAAGGCCATGGTCGCTTACTCCGCCACCATCCGCAGATGCTGCGCACGCGCGGGATGGTCAAGCTCGCGCGAGAGCAGGCGCATCGTCTCGGCCACGCTGTCGGCCAGCAGGGCCTTATGGGCCGTGATGCCGCGCGCGAAGACGTTGTAGAGGATCACCGCCGGGATGGCCGCGACCAGGCCGAGCGCGGTGGCGAGCAGCGCCTCCGCGATGCCCGGCGCCACGATGGCGAGGTTGGTCGTCTGGGGCGCGCGAGATGCTGATGAAGCTGTCCATGATGCCCCAGACCGTGCCGAAGAGGCCGACGAAGGGACCGACCGAGCCGATCGAGGCCAGCACGCCCGTGCCGCGCGACAGACGGCGGCCGGCATTGGAGACGATGCGCTCCAGCCGCCAGCCCACGCGCTCCTGCAGGGGGTCGCGCTCGGCGCCCTCGCTGATGGCGAGCTCGGCCGCGGCGCTGCGGGGGGAGGGCGGCGGCGGCACCGGGCTGGCCGGCGAGGTCGCGCGCCGCCTCGGTCAGGTTGCGGGCATTGGGCCAGGGTGGTGAGGCCGGCGCGGGCGAGGCGGTTGGCGCCCAGCAGCTCGAAGGTCTTGGCCAGGGCCACGGTCCAGGTCAGCACGGAGGCGACGGCAAGGCCGCACATGACCGACTGCACCACGATATCGGCATGCGAGAACATGCCCCAGGGCGAGAGGTCCTGCGGCAGCATCGCGCGCGCGGCGCTGACGGGCGCGCCGGCGGGGGCATCGCCCTGCGCGAAGGCCTGGGCGGCGGCGATCACGAGCAGGCCCGCGGGGGCGAGGATTCGGGTGAGGAGGCGCTTGGACATGGCGGTCACTTTCTCAGACGGGCCTCGCCGGTGGCGGGACGGGGCTGGCCCCGACCCGCGAAGGCGCGGCCGCGCCTGCGCGGCCCGCTGGGGGCGTCGCCGCCCCAAACGGGCCGCGCAGGCCGGTGGTGATAGGAGGGGGCAGGGCAACTCCTGCCGGGAAGACGGCGATGCGGCCGGGCATGCCATGCTCTGGACGGCCACGACGTCGAGCGCGCCCGCCATTCCGGGCGCGGAAGCGGAAAGGCGTTGCGCGACGCGCAACGCCTTCTCTTCAGGCACGGATGTCAGGCGTCGTGGCACGTGGTTCAGAACCTCGCGGTGAGCGAACCGATGATGGTGCGGCCCGCACCCGGGGTGATGTTGCCCTGATAGACGCCTTCGTAGAACCGGCGGTCCGTCAGGTTCAGGCCGTTGAGGCGCGCCGTCAGGCCCTGGGTGATGTTCCAGGAGACGGTCGCGTCGTAGCGGACATAGGCCGGCACGCGCACCGTGTTGGTGGAGTTGCCGTAGCGGCTGTCGACATAGCTCGCGCCGCCGCCGATCGTCACGCCATAGGGCAGATCGTAGGTGGTCCAGACGGTCCCGGTGTGGCGCGGGGGTGTTGAGCATCTCGCGGCCCACTTCGGCCGGGTTGCGGGACTTGGTGGTCTCGCTGTTGAGATAGGTGTAGCCGGCGAGCAGATTCCAGCCCGGCAGGCTCGGCACCGGCGCGCCGCTGAAGGAGATCTCACCGCCGCGGACGCGCTGCTCACCCTGCAGCACGGTCACGGTGGAGTTGGTCGGGTCGACCGTTCGGGCATTTTCCTTGGTGATCTGGAAGAGCGCGCCGCGGACCTCGAAGTTCCGCGTGATCTCCCAGCTCGCGCCCACCTCGTAAGTGAGGTTGTTCTCAGGGCGGCAGCGGGGCCGTCGCCGCCGTGAGCGCGAGGCTCTCGGCCGAGGGGTTGTAGGAGGTGCCGGCCGCGAAATAGGTGCGCACGCCCTGGACGGGCTTGAACACCGCGGCGCCGCGCCAGCTCCACATGTTGTCGTTGCTCGAGAAGTTGGCGTTCGACGTGAAGCGGTTGGTCAGGCTCGCATCGAAGTTCTCGAAGCGGAAGCCGCCCAGCAGCTCGAAGAACTGGCCGATACGGATCTGGTCGACGCCATAGACCGCGACGCGATTGGCCGAGGTGCGCGTATCGGCCGTGAGCGAGCGGGCGTCCTGGTAGCCGACGGCCTGGTCGTAGTTCGGACTGACCAGCGACGCGGTCGGGCGGGTGGCGGTCCAGCGGCGCAACTGCACCGCCTCGTGGCCGACCTCGACGCCGGCGACGATGTTGTGCTGCAGCGGGCCGGTGGTGGCCTGCACGCGCAGCTCGCTCTGGTTCTCGATGATGCTGGTCGTGCCGGCGCGCAGCTGCGCCTGGCGGTTCACCATGATGCTGGCCAGCGGCGTGAGCGCGGTCACCGTGCCCACGATGCGCGGCGCGGTGGACGAGATGTTGCGGTAGTAGTTGCCGTAGCGCGTGGTGTTGCTGAAGGTCACGCCCTCGGTGAAGCGGGTGCTGGATGCGCGCCGTCATCACGTCGGTGATGTACTCCTCGCGATCCACGCCGCGCAGGCCGTAGAAGCTGCCGGGCGAGACATTTGCGACGCGGCCGGCGATGATCGGAATGCCGAAGTCGGGAATGTTGTTCTCGGTCTGGTGCAGGTAGTTGAGGGTGACCTGCGTGTCGCCGCCGAGGCCCCCAGGTGATCGAGGGCGCGACGCCCCAGCGCTCGTTATAGACATGGTCGCGGCGGGCGATGTCCTGGTGCATCGCCATGGCATTGAGGCGCATCGCCACGTTGCCGGCATTGACGTTGATGTCC